>JANOPI010000087.1:0-25126 GCA_031421755.1 Flavobacteriales bacterium
GCTACGGCTACCGGTACGCTTACGGGTACGGCAGTGGTTATGGGTACGGTTATGGGTACGGGAACAGCAACCGCCGCAAGAGCAAGACCGGCGATGATCCGTCGAACAAGGGCCTCAACCAGAACTCCTGATCCGCACGGAAGGCCATGCGCCACACGGATCCCTCCGCTTGGGACATCATCATCCAGCCCCGGCAACCCTGGTGGAAGCCGGACCTGAAGGAATTCTGGCACTACCGTGATCTGTTGATGTTGCTGGTACGGCGCGACCTTACCGCGCAGTACAAGCAGACCATCCTTGGCCCGGCATGGCTGGTGCTCCAGCCGCTGCTCACCACGCTCACGTACACAGTAATGTTCGGCCTCGTCGCGCGGCTCGCCCCGAAAGGCATTCCCGCGATGCTGTTCTACTTGAGCGGCATCGTGCCGTGGACCTACTTCAGCGGTGTGGTGAACAAGACCTCGCGCACGTTCACGGCCAATTCCGCCGTGCTCACCAAGGTGTACTTCCCGCGGCTGATCATGCCGGTAAGCACCACGCTCAGCACGCTCTTCTCCTTCTTGATCCAATTGGTGCTCCTGGTGGTGATCATCGCCATCTACGTGGTGTTCCGCGATTTCGATTGGACACCTTCACCGCAACTGGCGCTTCTTCCGTTGGTGATCCTCATCATGTCGTTGCTCGGCCTGGGCGCGGGCATCCTCGTTTCAGCGATGACCACCAAATACCGCGATCTTGGTTTTCTCGTTTCCTTCGGCGTACAGCTGCTGATGTTCGCCAGCCCGGTGATCATTCCCATGGAACTGGTCGCCGACAAGCCGTTCTTCCTGTCCATTCTTGAACTGAACCCGATGACCCCGGTGATCAATTCGATACGGGCCATGTTCTTCGGTGGAACGTTGGATTGGAGCGGTCTCGGTTATGCTTCGGGCTTCGCGCTCGTGCTCATCATGGCGGGGCTGGCCATCTTCCAGCGGGTTGAACGATCCTTTGCTGACGTGGTATGAGCGCGCAGGAACAACCGATGGTGATCCAGTGCGCGGGCGTGAGCAAGCGCTACCGGTTGGGGCAGGCCGGCGGTGCCACCTTGGGTGAAGACCTCGGTGCCTGGTTCGCGAAGCTGCGGGGCAAGCCCGATCCGCGCGTACCGATCGGCCAGGAAGTGGACAGCCAACGGATCGGCTCGGACTTCTGGGCCCTGCGCGACATCTCCTTCAATGTACACCAAGGGGAAACGCTCGGCATCATCGGCCGCAATGGCGCAGGCAAAAGCACCTTGCTGAAGCTCCTCTCACGCATCACCCTTCCAACGGACGGCGAGATCCGGATGAAAGGCCGCATGAGCAGTTTGCTCGAAGTGGGCACGGGCTTCAACCCTGAACTCACTGGCCGCGAGAACATTTTCCTCAACGGCGCGATCCTCGGCATGCGCAAAGCGGAGATCGACCGGAAGCTGGACGACATCATCGCCTTCAGCGGCATCCAGCACCACATCGACAGCCCGGTGAAGCGCTACAGCAGCGGCATGAAAGTGCGCTTGGGCTTCTCCGTGGCCGCGCACTTGGAACCGGAGATCCTCGTTATCGACGAAGTCCTGGCCGTGGGCGACGCTGAATTCCAGCGCAAGTGCTTGGGCAAGATGAAGGACGTGTCCCGCGCGGGCCGCACCATCCTGTTCGTCAGCCACAACATGACCGCGATCGCTTCACTCTGCTCGCGCGTGGTATGGCTGCACGATGGTCGCGTGCGCATGAACGGCCCCACGGACGAAGTCGTGCGCGCCTACCTGAGCACCTACACCCAGTACGGTGATGAACGCCTGTGGTCAGTGGGCAAAGACGCGCCCGGGAACGAGCTGGTGCGCCTCACCGGCGTTTCCATCGAACGGGCGAAAGACACCGAAGTGCTCACCGTGGCCGACCCCTTCAAAGTGCGCGTCGTCTACCACAACAGCGGGATCATGGACGATGACATGAACATCACCGTGCAGCTTTACAATGCCGAGGATATCCTGGTCTTCACCTCGGGCTGGCGCGAACGCGGACGCAAGACCGGTCCTGTGGCCCAAGGCGATGGCAATGTCTGGTGCGCGATCCCCGGGGACCTGCTCAACGTGGGCGACTACCGCGTGGTGGTGAACTTCTTCCGCGCATCGAAAATGATGTTCCAGGTGGAGGACACCATCGGATTCGAGGTACACGACACGAAACGGGAAGGCGGCTGGTACGGCAACAAGACCGGTGTTTTCCGCCCGATCCTGGAGTGGGGGGAGAATTGATCGCCATGCGGATCGCGATCATGCAACCGTATGTGTTCCCCTACCTGGGATACGTTCAGTTGCTGCACGCCGCTGACCGCTTCGTCCTGTATGATGATGTGAACTTCATCAAGAAAGGCTGGATCAATCGTAACCGCATCCTGCTGAACGGGGAGCCGTACACCTTCACAATTCCCGTACAGGACGTTAGCCAGAACCGCACGATCAAGGAACACCTGATCTCCGCGGATCAAGGCTGGAAACCGAAGCTGCTGGCCAATCTGAAGCACGCGTATGCCAAAGCCCCGATGTTCGGCGAAGTATTCCCGGCGTTGGCATCCATGTTCACGGAGGCGGAAGGCAGCATCGCGGAATTGGCCGGGCGTTCCATCCGCTACGTTGCGGAGCGCGCGGGTCTGCCGATCCGGATCCATCAGGCCAGTGACCTGTCGTTCAGTGCCGACCTGAAAGGACAGGACCGCATCATCGCCATCTGCACGCATCACCACGCGCAGCAGTACATCAACCCGGCCAACGGTGCGGAACTCTACGCCGAGGGACGATTCGCGCAAGCGAACATCGCGCTGAGCTTCCTGCGCATGAACTCCGGACTGAGCTATCCGCAAGTTGGCGGGAAGGCTCATGTACCGGCTCTTTCGGCCATCGACGCGCTAATGCACTGCACACCGGATGAACTACGCGCGCTTCTCGCGCAGTATCAGATCCTCTCGGCTTCGGACCTTGCGCCCACAACCCCGACCACTGAAGTATGAGCAGCGCGAACGAAGCCTTGTCCCGCCAGTTCGTCTTCATCGTGGGCGCACCGCGCAGCGGCACCACCTGGTTGCACCGCATGATCGCCGAGCATGGGCAAGTGGCCTCCGTGGATCCGGAGTTGACCTGGTTCAGCCGCTACCTCCCTACTGCCCTCGGCAATTTCGAACGCGAGAAACAGCACATCGACAAGGGCGATTGGCAGCAAGGACTTCCCATCCTCTTCTCACCGGAGGAAATGATGCACGGCCTGCGCGAACTCACCGGTATCGTGTATGAGCGCGTACTGCGCACACGGCCAACGGCCACGCACATCGTGGACAAGCATCCGAACTACGCGAACCACATGGGCACCATCGCGCGCATCCTGCCCGAAGCGCGCTTCATCCACATCATCCGCGATGGGCGCGAAGTGGCCGCCTCAATGATCTCCGCGTCCAAGCGTGAGCACTTCGGCGCGGGCGAAGTGCGCGGTGCAGCGGAGGACTGGGACCGCTTCACGCGCAGCGCCATGCGGTCCGGAAAGGAATTCGGGACACGGCGCTACATGGAAGTGCGTTACGAGGACCTGCTGAAAGACGACGGTACACGCTTATCATCAATCTACCGTTTCATGGGTATCACGGTGGATCGACAGGAGGCAGCGGCCATCGTTGAGCGTAACGCGTTCGGCAAAAAGACCTTCAGTGCAGCGGATCCCAAACGCAAGGCGAACCCCGGCCAAACGTGGAAAGACCGCATGAGTCTGCGGGAGCGCTACCGATTCGAACGTGTAGCAGGCCCCTTGCTGAAGGAACTCGGCTACGCACAAGAAGGCTGGTGGGCCAATGGCCCGGCGGATCGTGCCACCATAAGCTTGATCATGCCCGCGATACGGATCAAACGCGCTTGGAGCGCCGCGTGGAGCGCATTCCGCGAAGAAGTATGAGCTTCGCCAACAAGACAGCGATCATGGGAATGCGACCACGGATGAACACGGATATGCTGCGCACGTCTGCCAACTCCCTCCGTGTGCATCCGTATCAAACTCTATTCGCTGCACGCGGATGTAAATGATGAGCGACCGCACACCCATCCACGTTACTAAGGCTTTTGTGCCTCCGCTGGAGGAATACACGAAACAACTTCAGCGCGTATGGGCCAGTGGCCAGCTCACCAACCAAGGGCCACTCGCGGTAGAACTGGAGAAGCTGATCGCTGAACGGCTCGGTGTCCCATACTGCCTCTTCATGGCGAACGGCACGCTGGCGATCCAGCTCGCCATCCGTGCCTTGGGTGTGAAAGGCAAGGTGATAACCACGCCGTACTCGTACGTCGCTACGCTGAGTTCGATCCTTTGGGAACACTGCGAACCCGTGTTCGTGGACATCGATCCGAGCACCACCTGCATCGATGCGAACGCTGTGGAAGCCGCTCTGAAGAACGGTGCTTCAGCGATCCTGGCCACGCACGTCTACGGCATTCCCTGCGACGTGGAACGCTTGGCGGAACTCGGCAAGCACTACAATGCGAAAGTGATCTACGATGCAGCGCATGCGTTCGGTGCCACCTACAAAGGCAAAAGCCTGCTGGCCTATGGCGACATGGCCACGTGCAGCTTCCACGCCACCAAGCTCTTCCACACGGGAGAAGGTGGATGCGTGATCGCGCACAACGAAGAAGCCTCTGCGCAGCTCCGATTGCTCCGCAGCTTCGGACACATCGGCGATGAGCACTTCCAGCTCGGCATCAACGCCAAGGCCAGCGAACTGAACGCCGCCATGGGCCTCACCGTGCTCCCGCATGTGGGACGCCTGATGCGCGAGCGCGGACAGGTCGTGGCGCACTACGATGTAGCGTTGGCCTCCGCTCCTATCGAGCGCCCGCAAGCACCCGAAGGCTGGGTGACGAACCACGCCTACTACCCGGTGATCTTCCGCAGCGGCGAGGCCATGCAACGCGTGAAGTCGGCGTTAGAAGCCGAAAAGGTATTCCCGCGCCGGTACTTCTATCCGTCGTTGGATACGCTGCCCTACGTGAAAGCTGAGGCGTGCCCGGTGAGCCGGACTATCGCGGAACGGGTGCTGTGCTTGCCGTTGTATCCGGGGTTGGCGGAGGGGGATGTGGAGAGAATAGCTTCCATAACTGCAAAAAACGCGTGAGGTTGTTCATTCCAACTTACCTCAAACTACTAGTGCGTGATGTGTCTTGATTGCTGAGTCGGATTGCGCACCCGTCTGGCGCGAGTCTTCCACAAAACTCTCGGCGCGGGATGCCTGCCTGCCGGAGGCAGGTTAGGCCAGCTGCGGGTATGTCAACGAAGCTGGCCGTCCTCCCGTGCCTTTCATACTGTTCGGGCAGAGTCCCGAAGCCACCACGATAGGGGATTTCGATCGGGAGTATCGGAAGGCACGAGACGCCCGCCCGTCCGCGCTCCGCGCGATCGGTCGGAAGTCTCGCGCCAGAGATGGGCACTCGGGAAAAACCCGAGCGCCGGATGAGGACATCTACCGGACGTTCCCGTAGGTCCGGACGCGACTTTCCGCCCGTCCCTGCTCCCCTTCCAAAAACCTACTTTCGCGCCCCTCTGCGAACCCCGACTTTGTCGGAGTGAAGCGATCTTGCAAACGACTCGAATGACCGTAGGAGACATCATCAAGGAAGTGTTCATGCTGCGCGGGGCGGATCTGCCTGCGGAGACGGTGATCATGGACATGCCGGAGTGGGATTCGCTCACGCACATGTCGTTCATCGTGCGGATGGAGGACGAGTTCAAGGTGCAGTTCACCGGCGATGAGATCGCGGCCATGCGCACCATCGCCGACGTGGAGAAAACCCTGGCCGCTCGGCAGGCCGCTGGCGGATGATCCTGGAGGGCCGCAACATTGTCGTAGCAGGTGCCGGTGGTAATCTGGGCCGCCAGGTTGTGGCCGATCTGGCCCCGCTGTGCAAGAGCATCATCGCGGTGGACCGCGCGTTTCCGGAGCCGTTCGCGGCGAAGAACATCCACCAGGACAACGTGGAACTCAGTGATGCCGATGCGATCGCCTCAGCGTTCGATCGTTGGTCGGAGTCCATCGGCCACATCGATGCTGTGGTGAACCTGGCTGGCAAGATCCACAGCGAACCGCTTTTCAACCTGATGAAGCGGCCTGACGGTCGGCACTCGCTCGACACATGGCGCGAAACCGTTTCGAGCAATCTCGACACGGCCTTCCTGCTATGCCGGGAAGCAGCCAGCCGCATGGCGAACGCACGCAAGCCGGGCGTGATCATCAACTTCAGCAGCATCGCCGCGCAGGGGAATGCGGGCCAGACCGCCTATACCGCCGCCAAGGCCGCCTTGGAAGCGATGACCGTGACGTGGAGCAAGGAACTCGGCGTGTTCGGCATCCGCATCTGCGCGGTGGCACCGGGCTTCATCGATACGCTCAGCACAAGAGAAGCGCTGTCCCAAACGATCGTGGACCAGTGGACCAAACAGGTGCCGCTTAGGCGCTTGGGCACGTCTGCTGAAGTAGCACATGCCGTGCGCTTCATCTTGGAGAACGATTACTACAACGGCCAGGTGCTGCATCTCGACGGCGGCCTCCGCATCTGATCCGTGATGGAGTTATCGCTGAGCGGCTGCGTGAATTTGGGACAAGCCTTCGAGCGGGTCAGTAAAGCACGCGCCTCGCACACGGCGCTCGCTTACGCGGACGGAACACGGATCACCTACGCGGAACTCGCCGACCGCGTCGATCGCATCGCAGCAGGACTGATCGAACGCGGGTTGAAGGCGCGCGAAGTCGTCGCGCTGTTCAACCACAAGTCGGTGGATGGCATTGCTGCGATCCTCGCCTGTACGAAATTGGGCTTGCTGTACACGAACATCGACCCGGCCAGTCCACCTGATCGTTGCATACGGATCCTTGACCGGTGCTTGCCATCCGTCATCCTTGTTGATGAGCCTTCGGTGGAAGCGATGCGTGCGATCAGCGGACCGCATGCGGAGAAACTCGTCGCATTGAAAGACGTCGCCAACGCGAAAGCGGCAGACCATCAAAGAAGAAGTGATATCACAGGCAGCGACGCCGCGTACATCATGTTCACCAGCGGCTCCACGGGCTTCCCGAAGGGCGCGGTGATCACGCACCAGAACGTGCTGAACTTCATCGCGTGGGGCCGTTACAGCATCGGCATCACCGAAGCGGACACGCTCACGAACGTGAACCCGATCTACTTCGACAATTCGGTGTGCGACCTTTACGTGGCCCTCTACAACTGTGCCACGCTCTGCCCTTTCACCACCGACCAAGTGAAAGATGCGCGCGCCTTGGTGAAGAGCGTGGAAGCGCTCAACTGCACAATGTGGTTCAGTGTACCGAGCATGATGGTATACCTGCTCACCATGCGCGCCATCGACAAGGCCTCGATGCCCGCGATGAAACGCATCATGTTTGGCGGCGAGGGATTCCCGAAGGCCAAGCTGAAGGAATTGCACACACTGCTCGGCGATCGCGTGAAGCTCACCAACGTCTACGGCCCCACGGAATGCACCTGTATCTGCTCGGCGTACGACATCACGGAGAAAGACTTCACAGAGATGGAAGAACTCGCTCCACTGGGCCATCTTGCACCTGACTTCTACTTCCACATTGATCCGCTGGAAGCTTCCGATCCGAAGCTCGGCGAACTCTTGCTCGGCGGCCCGAACGTGGGCAGCGGGTATTACAACGATCCGGAACGCACGACCAAAGCCTTCGTGCAAGACCCGACGGCACCGCACTACCGCAAGATCATGTACCGCACCGGTGATCTGGTGCGCCTGGGTGACGACGGACTGCTGCGCTTCAAAGGCCGCGTGGACAATCAGATCAAGCACATGGGCTACCGCATCGAACTGGAGGAGGTGGAGGCCGCCTTCAGCGCGTTGTCGACCGTGCATGAAGTAGGCGTCATCTACAAGACCGGCGCGACCGGTGTCCCGGGCAGCATCCTCGCCTACGTGAATGCGCACGAAGGCGTCACGGCGGAAAGTCTCGCGAAGGACATCACGGCGGCGCTGCCCACATACATGCGTCCGCGCACCATCTTCGTGCGCCACGGACCGCTGCCCAAGAACAGCAACGGCAAGATCGACCGGCAAGCCCTGAAAGCACTATGAGCAAACCCATCGTCCTGTTCGGCACTGGCAAGATCGCCGAGGTGGTCCATCACTTCATGGTGCATGAGGCGGGCATCACTGTTGCCGCGTTCACTGTGGATGCCGCGTTCGTTGGTGATGGGAACAAAGAAGGACTTCACGTGGTCGATTTCGCTTCCGTGGAAAAGCATTACCCGGCTGACAAGTTCGATCTGTTCGTCGCGCTCGGCTACCATGAGATGAACGCGTTGCGCGCCCGGAAGATCGCCGAGGCCAAGGCCAAAGGCTACGCATTGCCGTCATTCATCCATCCGCAGAGCGGCCTGCCGAAGGGAACGCCCATCGGCGAGAATTGCTTCATCATGCGTGATGTACACATCCATCCGAAGGTGACCATCGGTAACGATGTGTTCGTCTGGAGCGGTGCGATCATCGGGCACCATGCGGTGTTGGGCGACCATCTCTGGTTCACCAGCGGCGCGAACATCGCCGGGGCCTGCACGATCGGGGACAACTGCTTCTTCGCGATCAATTCTACCGTTACCCATGGCGTACGCATCGGCCGCCGTTGCTTCATCGGCGCGAACGCGTTGGTGGCGAAAGACATGACCGATGAGCAGGTGGTGATCGCGCAGAGCGACAAGCCGATCCGCCTGAACACTGACCAGTTCCTGCGCATGAGCGCGTTTTCCAACATCTGAACCTATGGCCAACGACGGGCACCGTTACGCGAGCTTCGAATCGATGAAGTACGACGCTATGCGCGGTCCGTACAAAGAAGGCGTGAAGTTCATCAAAGAAGGAGGCTACACCATCGACGACCTGCTGGAACACTTCCCCGCCTTCGCGGGCCACTTCAGCATCGCGCGGCTGCTCACGCACTATGAGTTGTACCGCAAGACATTGGAAGTCTCCGGCCACATCGCTGAAGTCGGCGTTTACAAAGGCGCGGGTTCCATCCTTTTCGGAAAGCTGGTACGGCTCTTTGAACCGAGCGGGATGACGATGGTACACGGCTTCGACTGGTTCGAGGGCATGGCCACCACCGATGAGGAGAAGTACGTGGACAAAGGTTCCTACACGGAAAGTCACCAGCGCGTGATGGACCTGGTGAAGGCCCAAGGCGTGGACAACATCGTGAAGATCCATAAGCTGGACGTGACCAAGGACCTGGTACCGTTCTTCGATGAGCATCCAAGCATGCAATTCAAGCTGGTCTTCCTGGACGCGGGTATTTACGAAGTGACAAAAGCGAGCATTGAAGCGTTCTGGCCGCGGATCACACCGGGTGGCATTCTCATCTTGGACCAGTACAATCACGAGCTTTCTCCGGGCGAAACGCGCGCGGTGAAAGACGTGCTGCCGAACGCCAAAGTGCGCACCTTGCCATGGGGCTGGATGCCGACCGGGTACATCGTAAAAGAGTGAACCATGAATCCCACCGATTGTCACGCTGAGCGCAGTCGAAGCGTCTCGACTGCGCTCGACGTGACGATCGCTTTTGGATGCCGGGGGAACATCGTCACCAAGGCCCTCTGAAAATGGACATCCTCTTCGCCGGCAACCGCTCGCATGTGCTGAAGGAGATGCTCCGGACCGGCATGCGGCCCCGGCGCATTTTCGCGGTGAAGGGGTCCTACCTAGAACGCGAACTGGCCAATGAAGGCATCGCACACGAAGAACTTCCCGTTGGACCTGCGTTCATCGAATTGCTGATGCGGGAGCGCTTCGACCTGTTCCTTTCCAACGGCTGCCCGGTATTGTTACCTATATCGAAGTTGAAGAGCCCGGACCGCAAGCACTTCGTGAACATCCATCCCTCCTGCTTGCCGGACCTGCGCGGAGTAGATCCGGTGCCGGGCGCACTGCTTCACGGACGGGATTCCGGTGCGACCTGTCATGTGATGGACGATGGCATCGATACTGGCGGGATCATCGCGCAAGTGCGGATCCCTTTCAGCGAAGACCTCGATGCCGGACTGCTTTACCAGATGAGCTTCATCGCGGAACAGGAGGCTTACATCGCTGCCGCTGAAGTCGGGTTCCAACCGCAAAAAGATGGTGGTAAAGTACCGGGTACGGTGTACTACACGTTCAAGCCGGAGCACTTGCGCATCGACTGGTCGGAATCGTTGGAAGCGATCGTGCATCGCATCAAAGCCTTCGGCACGAAGAGCAAGGGTGCTTGGTTCGAGGTGGCTGGACAACGCGTGGTGGCGCGGGATGCGGAGATCGTAACGAACCCGTACATGAGGGAACTCGCGCACGACTACGAGCGAGGTACGGTCGTCTTCGCCTACGAGCGCAAGTTGCTCGTACGGCTACACGATGGCTTCATCAAGTTGAAGGACCTGGATGGCGCATGGGACAAGGTGAATCCTCCAGCGCGCGTGTCATGAAGGCTTCAGCGTTCCCGTGGAAGAAGCTGGGCCGCGTGTTCGGCGTGGACACACCGACCGGCTGGATGCAGAGCCATGCGCAGATCCCAACGGCGCTTGTACTGGAAGACCGCATCCGCGTGTACTTCAGCGCTCGTCCCAAGCCGGGACTGAGCCTAACCGGATTTTTGGATGTGGACCGCAACGACCCATTGAAGATCCTGTACGTCCATGACCAGCCGATCCTGCAACCTGGGGATCGTGGCATGTTCGACGAGCATGGTCTGATGCCGCAAGCCGTGGTGAAAAACGGTTCGCAGGTCTGGCTCTACATCGGCGGCTGGAGCCGCCGACACGAGATCCCATACAGCAATTGGACGGGCATCGCGGTGAGTGATGATGAAGGAAAGACCTTCAATCGCTTGTTCCCCGGGCCGGTGATCGATCGCACACCGCACGAGACGCTTTCCGCTACAGCGGTGAACATTGTTCGACGGGGCTCTGCCTGGCACGCTTGGTACGCTTCTGGCCAACGGTGGGTGGAGCACAACGGCAAGTTGGAAGAAGTCTACCGCATCCGCTACGCCCGTTCTACCGACGGTCTCAACTGGGAACGCGAGAACAAGGAACTCCTGCCATGGCAGCGTGATGAAGAGCCAACGCACCGTCCTGGCGTGATCGAGCACAAGGGCATCTGGCACATGTGGTTCTGCCACCGGGGCATCACCGATTTCCGCGATGGCAGCGATGCGTACCGCCTCGGTTACGCGCGCAGCACGGACGGCCGCATTTGGACACGGAACGACGCGATCGCAGGCATGGACGTAACGCCCGGTGCTTGGGACGCGCACATGATCGCCTACCCGAATATCGTGGAAGTGGATGGTCGGCTGCTGATGTTCTACAATGGCAACGGATTTGGTCAGTCGGGCTTCGGTGTCGCTGAATTGCCTTTGAGCGAACTGACGTATCCGGTAGAGAACGCGGATGTACGCAGATGAACGTGATGAACGCCGATAAGGGCTACACCGGACTGGATCGCGGCTTCCTCCATCCGCGTCCATCACGTTCATCCCGTGCATCTGCGGCCAATGGAGTAACGTTCGCCGAAGGCGGACCAATGGCGATGCGCTCGTGAAAACCGAAAAGGATCTGCTGAAGGTCTTCATGATCACCTACAACCACGAGGCCTTCGTGCGCGAAGCTGTGGAGAGCGTCCTGATTCAGCGCACCGACTTCCCGGTCATACTTGTGATCGGGGAGGACAAGAGCATGGACGGCACGCGCGACATCGTGGAAGAACTGGCGACGAAGTATCCGGACAGGATCAAGCCTATCCTGCACGAGACGAACCTCGGTGCGGCACGAACAGGTCTTGATGTTTGGGAGGAATGTTTGACCGACAGCACCTACGTCGCCATTCTCGAAGGTGATGACTTTTGGACCGACCCGCTCAAGCTGCAGAAGCAAGTGGATGTGCTGCGCGCCGACACCTCGGTAAGCATGTGCTTCCATGATGCATGGAACCAAGCTCCGGACGGAAGCCGAACGGAATACGTGCGTGCCTGGCTGGGCAAGCGTCCGGTGAAAGCGCGTTTCGGCCTCGATGATGTGATCACGGAGAACTTCGTTCCCACGGTAAGCATCTGCCTGCGCAATACACCGGAACTGCGGTTGCTTGAGCGCTTGAAGGCTCATCCATTGATGGACCACACCATCAACGTGGTACTCGCTGGGCTGGGTCAACTCGCCTACATCGATGAACCGATGGGCGTTCGGCGACAGCACGCAGGTGGCTTGATCAGCATGCGGAGCCGACAGCACAAGATCGATTTCAACTTGGACCTTCTCCCCCATCTGGACAGCTTGACACAAGGCCAGCACACTGCTCGACTTTCACAGCGCAAAAAAGAATTGCTCAACATGGGCTTTGAAGCGGCGATCGGTACGAGTGACTTGTCCACGGCTCGGCAGCGCTGGCAACGGATGCGGCGCGAACGCGCGCAAGCCGGCTACTCCACACGGGAATTGGCACGCAACTTCGCCATCGCGTACCTGCCTGCACTGGCTGGATGGTTCGCCCGGAAACGAATGGCCTCATGAATTCCGCGTACCGCCTTTGCATCGTTTCCCCCAACCGCAATGCGTGGAGTGAGACCTTCATTGCGAACCACATTGCGCACTTGCCCGGGGTGGAACTCACGCTCACCGATGGCCATTTGCCGAAACGCGACATCGAGGGCGAACTCCTGCTGGCGCCTACGCTGCTGAAGCGCGTGCTGCAACGTGTCCGCAAAGCCGATCCGCAGGAGATGCTGCGCGGAACCGTCGTGCGGTTGTTGAAGAAGCACCGCATCGACATGGTGCTTGCCGAGTACGGCCCTACCGGTGAAGCGATGCTTGACGTTTGCCAGCGCGCGGGTATTCCGCTCGTGGTCCACTTCCATGGCATCGATGCCTTTCACACGCGCTTGCTGAAGGAGAACGGCAACTACCAACGCATCTTCAAGAGCGCTGCCGCGATCATGGTAGTGAGCCGTGAGATGGAACACCAACTGCTCGCCCTCGGTTGCCCGCGCGCCAAACTCCACTACAACTGCTACGGTATCGAAGTAGATCGCTTCACCGCCGCCACACCGGCGACTTCACCCAAACACTTCTTGGCTGTCGGCCGCTTCGTGGACAAGAAAGCGCCGCACCTCACGCTCCAGGCTTTCCATGCCGCGTGGTTGCACGATCCGGACCTGCGCCTCACCATGGCCGGTGATGGGCCGCTGTGGGAAAGCACCAAACAACTCGCCCAAGCGGAAGGGCTCGGTGATGTCGTCGAGTTTCCGGGGGTGATCACCAGCGACCAAGTAGCTGACCGAATGCGGGAGGTCCGAGCGTTCGTGCAGCATAGTGTGGTAACGGCGGACAACGATCACGAGGGCACGCCCCTCAGCATCCTCGAAGCCATGGCCAGCGGCTTGCCGGTGATCGCCACGCGCCATGCCGGCATACCCGACGTGATCGACCAGGGCGTGGAAGGATTGCTCTGCGAAGAGCGTGACATCGCGGGAATGAGCGCGAACATCAGCGCATTGGCGCAGGACGCGGAGTTGGCGGGGCGACTGGGTGCTGCGGGGCGAGAGCGGGCCCAACGTGATCATCGATTGGCGGACAGGATCGGAAGTTTGGCGACCATCATCGGCGAAGGTGTTGAACGAGTAGGACCGCTTCAGCACCGCTGAGAGATCCGGCGTTTAGAGTTGACGAGTGGACAGATCGCTCTCTTCCGCCATAACCCCGGTAACTTAGTGCGGTCCGATCAGCCTCCGTCCAGGCTTCGGCCGATACAATGCGCATCGCCTACCTCACCCACTACACCGAGCTCTACGGTGCCAACCGGTCACTGATCGATCTGGCGCTGGAGCTGCGTGGGCGCGGGGAGATCGAGCCGCTGGTGGTGGCACCGCGCGACGGGGCGCTGTTGGAATTCCTTCGCGACGAGGGCATCACCTGCGCGATCTTTCCCTTCGAGCCGTGGATGAGCGAACGGCGCTACAGCGGACGTTTCTACCATAAGCTGAAACAATGGTGGGGCTATGAGCAGTCGGCGATGGACCGGGCGCGGAACAACGTGCTGGTGGTCCCCGCGATCGCCCAATGGCTGAAGGCACAGCGGGTGTCCCTCGTGCATGCGAATTCCGCGGCGGTAAGCATCGGCGCGGCAGTTGCACGCGAGGCGGGTGTGCCCTTGGTGCAACATGTGCGCGAAATGCCGGAGAAACATTACCGGCTGCACTTGGACATGGGCCGTGGAGCGTATGGCGATGCGTTGCAACGCGCTGACCGGATCATCGCCATCAGCCATGCTGCGGAAGTGGACCTCAAACGGTATGCCCCTGCCGCGCGAACTACGGTGGCCTACAACGGTGTTCTGCGCAAGATGCGTTATGCGGAGCTCGCCCAACAGGCGGAGGAGCGTTGGCTCAACACGTCCCCGATCCGTTTCGCGATGGTCGGCCTATTGCACCCTGGTAAACGGTATGACGAGGCTGTTGACGCCGTGCGCGCGGTACGAGCGAAAGGGCATGATGTCCGCCTATCCATCGCTGGAGGTGGGCGGGACAAGGACCTGATCACGCACATCCATCGCGCGGGCCTGCAGGATGTGGTGGAATTGCTGGGCTACGTGGAAGATCCATTCCCGTTGTTCCGATCAGCGCACGCCTTGGTGATGTGCTCACGGGATGAGGCGATGGGCCGGGTAACGGTAGAAGCCATGGCCAGCGGGCTGCCGGTGATCGGCCATGCCAGCGGTGGCACGCCGGAATTGGTGCGGGACGGCATCACGGGGCTGCTGTACCCGGATGGACCCAGCGCCCTTGCCACACGCCTCTTGGAACTGATCGGCGACCTGCCCCGGGCACGCCAAATGGGCCGGGCCGGTATGGAAGAAGCGGCCCAACGGTTCACGGTGGAAGGCTACGCGAAGGAGGTGCTGGCCGTGTACCGCGAGGTCCTCTCCGGCGGAACACGGATCCAGCGCCCACGCGATGAGGATGCACCTCGAACGCGGGGACGGCGCTGGTGATCCGGCCGGTCGTGCGTCCTCAGGGCTATCGGATCTTGGTACATTCACCGGGGATCCTGCCTGAACCTCGCATACGGTCCACAGATGACGCAGATGTCACAGATAGCGCCTTACGGCGCTGCTATCGCACAGACCTCTTGTGGTCCATCTGCGTCATCTGCGGACACTACTTGCACAACCGATCACAGGATGCACGCAGTGCTGAGCCCCCATGGCCCTGTGTGCGTCCTCCCGTCTGCGCCGGGATGCGCGACATTTGCCGATACCGGACCTTTCACCCATGCGGATCTCGCTCATCACACCCAGCTACCAGCAGGCGGCGTACTTGGACGAGTGCATCGCTTCGGTGCATGGCCAGGGCGGAAGCGTAGAGCACCTCGTTGTGGATGGCGGCAGCAGTGATGGCTCGAAAGCGATCATCGAAAAGCATGCGGGAACGCTCGCGTGGTGGTGCAGTGAAAAGGACAAGGGCCAGAGCGATGCGATCAACAAAGGCTTGGCACACGCCACGGGCGATGTCTTCACGTGGGTGAACAGTGATGATGCATTGCTGCCTGGCGCCCTTGCGCGGGTACAGCAAGCGTTTTCAGCGGATCCCGGGTTGCTGGTGTTCGGCGGGAACGTCACCCACCGCGATGCGCAAGGCGAACGCCTCTTCGATCGGCTGAACTCACGGGATGCGGACCAATTGTTCGCCGACCCGATCATCAACCAGCCAGCGACGTACTACCGGCTGGACGTGATCAAAACGATCGGCGGTGTGGACCCGGCCCTCCGCTACGTGATGGACATGGAGCTCTGGTGGCAGGTGCTCTTCCGACATGGCGTTGATCACCTGCGGTTCGAGCCGGTTCCGCTGGCGATGTTCCGGTTGCACGACGAAAGCAAGACCGTTACGCAGCACAGCGGCTTCCTGCGCGAAATGGCCACTGTTCTGTACGGCCTCTGCATGCGCACCGGAAATGAGGACGTGGCCGAGATGATCGCGCTGGGCTATCCGGACCGGCCGGCTCTGCGGGGCATTCCGGCCAATGAAGCGGAGCACCACAGGATCGTCCGTTGCATGTCGGTCCACTTTGTTCTGAAGTGGCACGGTCACATCCACACGGAGGCGGAATTCAACCTGATGCAACGCCTGCACGAAGGCGACTTCACCAGCGAGGTACGCTTGCTTCCGGGCATGGCCGAGCGGTGGGCGAAGGCGCTGCTGGCGGTGGACGGAACCTCATGGAACCGCTACCGGGTACACCGCAAACTCAAACACCTTTTCGGATGAAGGTGAGCGTATTGATACCGGTGTACAACAAGGCACCTTTCGCGAAGGCGGCCGTCGAAAGCATTCTGAACGGCAGCTATCCGGACTTCGAGATCGTGTGTGTGGACGACAAGAGCACGGACCACAGCCTTGACATCATGCGATCGATCGACGACCCGCGTGTGCGCATCATCGAACTGCCGCAGAACCTCGGCCCTGCTGGCGCGGCGAATGCGGGCCTTGAGGCCTGCACGGGAGAGTACATCGTGCGCTTGGACGCGGACGACATCGCGTTGCCTGACCGGATCGCTAGACAGGTCGCGTTCATGGATGCTCATCCGGATATCGGTGCCAGTGGCGGTCGGCTGGACCTGTTCGGCTCCACGAAGGAGTCCTGGTCCTTCCCGCTCGATCCGGACGAATGTGCGGCGCAACAACTGTTCGGTGTTCCGCTCTCCCAAGGGGCGAGCATTCTCCGTCGCAGCGTGCTGGAGCAGCATGGTCTGCGCTATGATCCGCACTGGCCGCGTATCGGCGAGGACTGGTTGTTCTGGACACGCATGGGGCGGGTAACACGCTTCGCCAACATCGCCGAACCTGTTGCGCTGTACCGCCGTGGGGAGCAGAACATCAGCCATGGCCGGAACAAGCATTCCGACTTCATGGTGCTTGCGCGCGACATCTTCGCGTTCCATGGCATTACCCACACGGAGGACGAATTGGAACTGCACCTGATGGGCCTGTACCTCTTCAAGCGCAAGCCCACCAAGGACAGCGTGCGTTCCATGCGCGCTTGGTTCGACAGGTTGCTCATGATCAATACGGAACGGAACCTCTTCCCTCGGGATGCGTTCGCTCGCCGAGTAGCGCAAGCGTGGGATGGGCTCTATCATTATCTTCCACGCTACGGCGCACCGGTGGCGATGGAGCACTTGCGCCTCAGCCGTGCCTGGCCGATGGACCGCGTGATATACCTGGCGAAATACCGCGTGAACGCCCTGCTGGGCCGCGTAGCCAACGGATGAGGACGGGGGCGATCCATTCACCGGGCGGTGCCGGTCGTGAGCTGTGGTTGTTCACCATCAGTTTTCCCTTTGGCAACGGTGAGGCCTTCATCGAGAACGAGCTACCGATACTCGCCCGTGGTTTCGATAAGGTACGCCTGTTCCCACTGATGCCAAAGGGCAATGCGCGGCCTGTACCCCGCAATGTGGAGGCCATCAACGTTCTGGGTGGCGATGCATACAAGGCGATGGGCGCACTCGGGGTGCTGATGGACCTGCGGCGTTGGAACCATGTGCTGCAAGCGTGCAAAGCCTCGGCACCTGACCAAGGCGTTTGGAAAACACGTCGGCGCGAGCTCATGAGCCGGTTGCGTCAGGCGATGCGGCGTGAACGCCTGTTGCTCGACCAGTTCAGCGACCGGTATGATCCGCAGCGTGTGGTACTCTACTCCTATTGGACCAGTGATTGGGCCACGGTACTCGGGCTATGGAAGATGCGCGATCCGCGTGTACGCTTCTTCACGCGCATGATGGGCTTCGACATGTTCGACCATCGGGCAGGGGAGAACTGGCAGATGCTGCAGGCGTTCCATGTGCAACAGGTCGACCACATCTTCACTATCGCGCAGGCTGGCCAAGCCTACATGAACGAACGGTACCCGAACGCGCGGGACAAATTCAGCCTGAGCCCGCTCGCCACGATGGATCATGGCGCTGCTCCATGGGCACCATCCCCCACTCTGCGCATCGCGAGCTGCGCCAACCTTGTGCCGCTGAAACGCGTGGAGATCCTGGCCGAAGCGGTTTCGCGGTTGAACATCCCGGTGAAGTGGACACATTTCGGCGACGGCAGTGAGCGGGACCTGATCGGGGCCATGGTGCGGGCCTTCCCCCCCATCATCGAAGTAGAATTGAAGGGCAGCCGGCCCAATAGCGAAGTGATCCACTGGTACCGCACGAACCCAGTGGACGTGTTCGTACACACCAGCCGCACGGAAGGTGGAGCGCCGGTCGCTTTGCAGGAGGCCGCCAGTTTCGGTATTCCGCTCATCGCCGCCGATGCGGGCGGGGTGAAAGAGATCGTGACACCTGCGACCGGGGAGCTCTTGGCGAACGACCTGAGCGTGGACGAATTGGTCAGCTACCTGCACCACTTCCGCAATGGCCCGTGGTACAACCAGCAAAAGCGCCAGCAGGTGCGTGCGTTCTGGCAAGCGAACTTCTTCGCCGAGGTAGTGCATGGCCGATTGCTGGAAAACCTGTTGATGGCGTGATGCGGTTGTCCGTTGTCCATTGTCCGTTGTCGGTTGTAGGTTGTCCGGGTGGGCGGAGCCAGCGCCGAAAGCATGGTCGGCAGCCTGACAACGGACAACCGACAACCGATAACCATCCGGGAATCGCCGGCCATACCCCCGCGCAGTAAGGCATGCTCTTCAACAGCGCCGAGTTCTGCCTGATCTTCTTCCCTCTGGTAACGGGACTGTACTTCCTGTTGCCCAAGAAGTGGCGTTGGCTTTTGCTGCTGGCCGCGAGTTGCTGGTTCTACATGGCCTTTGTGCCCCTGTTCATCCTGATCCTGGCCTTCACCATCGGTGTGGACTACGTGGCAGGCCTCGCCATTGAAGGAGCCGAAGGCCCACGGCGGAAAGCGTACCTGGTCGCGAGCATCATTGCCAATGTCGGGGTGTTGGCGGTGTTCAAGTACTGGGACTTCCTGAACGGGAACCTGACAACGCTGTTCGCGCACATCGGCCTGGAATACCATGTTCCGAAGCTGAACGAATGGACCTTCTTCGGCTTTTTACCGGCGGGTATGGTGCTACCGATCGGCCTGTCATTCCACACCTTCCAATCGCTGAGCTACACCATCGAGGTATACCGCAAGCACCAGAAGGCCGAGCATCGCTTCGGCCTGTTCGCGCTGTACGTGATGTTCTATCCGCAGCTGGTGGCGGGGCCGATCGAGCGGCCGGACAATCTGCTGAACCAATTGAACGCGCCGGACGGTAGCGGCATCCGTTCCGACTTCGACCATGCGCGCGTGGTCTGGGGCTTGAAGCAGATGCTTTGGGGTTTCTTCAAGAAACTGGTGATCGCGGACCGCTGCGGTGTGCTGGTGGACCAGGTGTACAACGGCGTGGGCCAATACGATGCGGCAAGCCTCTCGTTGGCTACAGTGCTTTTCGCCCTCCAGATCTACTGCGACTTCAGCGGGTACACGGACATCGCCTTGGGCGCTGCGCGCATCATGGGCTTCGACCTGATGGTGAACTTCCGCACACCATACCGCAGCGCGAGCATCAGTGAGTTCTGGGGCCGTTGGCACATCAGCCTCAGTTCCTGGTTCCGCGATTACGTCTACATCCCACTGGGCGGTAACCGCGTGGTGAAGTGGCGCTGGTACATGAACCTGCTCATCGTTTTCCTGGTGAGCGGGCTCTGGCATGGCGCCAACTGGACCTACATCTGTTGGGGCGGATTGCACGGGTTGTATCTGGTGTCCGCGCTGGTGTTCGCTGGGTTCTGGAAACGTGCTGATAGCATGATCGGCCTCCCTCGGGTGCCCAGGTTGAAGCGAGGCTTGAACGTGGCGGTCACCTTCTTGCTGGTCATCATCGCGTGGGTATTTTTCCGGGCCAACAACGTGGAAGACGCGTTCACCTTGTATGAACGTGTGATCACCACGCCTTGGTCCTTGCGGGATCTGTGGACCTTGCGGGGCGATCTGGGTACCGGGCTCTTCGAGGCCACGCTCGTGCTTGTGGCCATCTTCCTCCTCATCGACCCGCTGTATGATGCCTGGATCAAACGTGAGCGCCTTTGGCCCAGCGGCTGGAGAGGACAGCTGGCATTCGCTTCCCTGGCGGTTGCGATCCTGGTCTTCGGGTACTTCGGTTCCACCAGTTTCATCTACTTCCAGTTCTAGATGGAACGGCGGCTCCTGCAAGGTGTGAAGTTCCTCGGTGCGACGATCGCGCTTTACATCATGGTGTTCTTCGCGCTCACCCATGTGCGCTACGAAGGCAAGCCGCTGATCTACCGCACGAACGACTATTATCAGACGAAGGGTGGGGTATCGTACATCAAGTTCAAGGACTGGGCGGAAGGGGAGCGCTACGACGTGGTGGTGATCGGCTCCTCCCACGCCTACCGCGGCTACGACCCGCGGATCTTCCAAGAGCACGGATACGACATGTTCAATATGGGCAGCAGCGCGCAATCGCCTTTGAGCACGTATGCCGTACTGGAAGGGTACGTTACCAAGGAACGTGCGCCGCTGGTGATCATCGACGTCTATGAGAACGCATTCGACCATGCAGGCATCGAAAGTGTGAGCGACCTGACCCGGAACATGGATGACGACGGTACGTCGCTGCGATTGGCCGCTTCGTTCCGGGACCTGCGCGGGCTGAACATGTTCGCCCTGCGGATGCTGGACAAAGGATCTCCGCCATCGTGGTCGCACACGGAATACGTCGGGAACGGCGCGGCGATCTCCCCTGACTCCGCCTTGGCCAGTGTGCAGTATCCGCAGGCTCGCCCCTTCCACCTTGATGAGCGCCAGTTCGATCGTTTTCTGGATTGCTTGGACCTCTGCGAGAAGCGTGGTATCCGGGTGGTGCTGAGTTCACACTTCTATCCCGAGCAAGGTGAACGGGCCCGGCACCGGATCTTCAGAACGATGGCGGACAGCGCCCTCGCACAGCGACCAGCCGCCACTCGACCACGATGGTTCGACTTCGCGGAAACACCCGGCATCGATGACCATGATCACTTCTGCGACCACAACCACCTGAATGCGGCAGGCGCGCGGCTGTTCGGGGATATGCTGATGGATTCATTGGTCGCGCACGGGTATCTGCCCGCGCCGTGAACGGAGGAAACGCGCCCCCCCTACATTCGCCGACCATACCCTCAACCCATGGCCGATACCATCAACGCCCCGATCGCTGTAAAGCGCGACACCGCCGTTTTCGACATCATCGAGAAGGAGAAATGGCGGCAGATGAAGGGTCTGGAGATGATCGCCAGCGAGAATTACGTGAGCGACCAGGTGATGGAAGCCATGGGCTCGGTGATGACCAACAAGTACGCGGAGGGACTTCCTGGCAAGCGCTACTACGGGGGCTGTGAGCATGTGGACGAGACGGAAAACCTGGCTATCGACCGGGTAAAACAGTTGTTCGGCGCGGCATGGGCGAACGTACAGCCGCACAGTGGCGCACAAGCGAACGCTGCGGTGATGCTCGGTGTGCTGAAACCGGGCGACAAGATCCTGGGATTCGACCTGAGCCATGGCGGCCACCTCACGCACGGCAGCCCCGTGAACTTCAGTGGAAAGCTCTACTCGCCCACATTCTACGGCGTGGAACAAGCCACGGGCCGTGTGGACATGGACAAGGTGGAGGCCAAAGCGAAGGCGGAAAAACCGAAGCTCATCATCTGCGGGGCCAGCGCATACAGCCGAGATTGGGACTACGCACGCTTCCGGGCCATCGCTGATAGTGTGGGCGCTTTGCTCCTGGCAGATGTCAGCCATCCGGCCGGGCTCATCGCAGTGGGCCTGCTGAACGATCCACTGCCGCATTGCCACATCGTAACCACCACCACGCACAAGACCTTGCGCGGCCCACGCGGCGGATTGATCATGATGGGCAAAGACTTCGAGAACCCATGGGGCTTGAAGACACCGAAGGGCGAAACGCGCATGATGAGCGCCATCCTGGACGGTGCGGTATTCCCGGGCACCCAAGGTGGCCCACTGGAACATGTGATCGCCAGCAAGGCCATCGCTTTCGGCGAAGCGCTGGAGCCCTCATTCAAGGAATACGGCGCGCAGGTTATTGCGAACGCATCGGCGCTCGCTACCGCGTTGATGGAAAAAGGCTACGACATCGTGAGCGGTGGAACGGACAATCACTGCATGCTGATCGACCTGCGGAACAAGAACATCACTGGCAAGGAGGCCGAGCGTGTACTGGGTCTGGTGGACATCACCGTGAACAAGAACATGGTGCCGTTCGATACGCAAAGTCCATTCGTCACCAGCGGCATCCGAATCGGCACACCGGCCATCACCACGCGCGGGCTGAAGGAGGCCGAGTGCCTGCAGATCGCGCAGTTGATCGATGCCGCGATAACCCGCCCGACCGATGAGAACGAACTGAACCGCATCCGCTTCCAGGTGAATGGCATGATGCGTCTGCGACCGCTTTTCGCCTGATGGAAATGCGTTCGGCCCTCTTCACCGCGTTGTTCGCCACGAGCTTGGCGGCCGCAGCCCAAGTGGATCTTCCCGTGGACAGCATCGCACCGAAACTCAACGGCTGCTGGTACGCCGGCGATGGCGGCATGGAAGGGTTGTACTGCTTCGAACCGAACGGGCATGTCTCCGTTGTGAAAAAGGGCAACGGGAGGATCAAGGTCGACGGGGAATGGGAGGTGGATCGCAAAGGCATGGTCACCATCACCAGCGGGAAGATGAGAACGCGCTACCTCGTGGAGCGTATGCAGCCCGACGGCTTCATCCTGGTTACTCCCAAAGGCGGCGTGCGGCTGGAAGGCCACAAGGAAAAGCCGAAGGGCTGGAAATAAATGCTGGTCGCGCGATCGCTCCTGTGCGTTGTGGCCTTGATATCGGTGGTCCTATCGACCGCCCAGGAAGCCGCGCGCATCCATCTGAAGCATCGCGTGTTCGTCCATTGGGGATACAACCGGGCGCAGTACAGCCTGAGCAACATACACTTCACGGGCCCTGGATATGATTTCATCCTGCATGATGTGGCCGCACATGACCAGCCCAAGCCGTTCTCGCTTGCGGTCTACCTCGACCCTGCCGATCTATCACTTCCGCAGTACAATTATCGCGCGGGCTGGTTCCTGAATGACCGCTGGAGCTTCTCCCTTGGCATGGACCACATGAAGTACGTGGTGCAGCAGGACCAGGAAGTTCATATCACCGGGACCATCAGCAGCGAGCGGTCACAGCGCTATGCGGGGAGCGAGGAGCACGAAGTGAAGCTCACCGAGGACTTCCTCATATACGAGCACACGGACGGGCTGAACCTCGTGAGCATCGATGCCGATCATTACCGACGGTTGTGGGACAGCGGAAATGGGAAACACGCGTTGTTCCTTACAGAAGGGGCATTCCTGGGCCCGGTGATCCCACGCTCGGATGTGCGATTGTTCGGCGAAGGCATCAACAACAAGTTCCATCTTGCGGGATATGGCACCGGCGCACAACTCGGGCTGTTCGGCATCTTGTGGGACCGCCTGTACGTGCGCGCTGTGGCCAAGGGCGGCTACATCGAACTACCGAGCGTGCTCACCACTGGTACCAGCGATGACCGGGCACGGCAGCGCTTCTGGTTCATCCAGGAATATGTGGTGCTCGGGGTGCTGATCGGGAAGTGATCGCGGATCCGTGTTTTGCGCATCTTGGTGGGCCGTTCACCATGCGCACACCGACCTTGTCCTATTGCGTCCTGATCATCGCGCTGCTCGTCACGCGATCATCGAGCGCGCAGAAGTTCATCGACCTGCGCTCCGTGCCGGTGAAGGGAGCGGGCTGGCCTGCGGCTCCAGCGGAGCACAACATCATCGTGGACAGTGTGATCACGACGTTCGACCCGAAAAGTTCCATCGGCATTGTGCAGAAAGGTGCAGGCAACAAACACGTGAACGCCTTCCTCCAAGGGGATGCCCGCACTGAATTGAAAGCGCTCCTCGACCGCCTCCACCAAGGCGGAAATGAGGGGCGGCACGTTGTGCTCAAGGTTGATACGATCGGGATCTCGGAGCGTACACTGGCGACGCGGGAGCTGGCCTTTTGCCACTTCGCAGCAGAAGTACTGGAGCGGTCAGACAGCGGATGGACCAGTACGTATCCATTCGGCAGCACGCTCGTTCGCAGTGGAGGGATGGACGCCACGGACGACCATGCGGCCAACATCGCCCATGCGCTGGACAATTGCTTGCGCCGTTATGCCCGAGCGCTCGACCGGACCCAGCTTGGAGCCCGTCCCATATCCGAACGGCAACTGCACAGACCGTTTCTACGGCGTGCGGAAGAGATCGCTGCTATTTCAGGCAACAACGTGGAGAAAGGCATCTACTTCAGCTTCATGGACTTCGTGGAGGGAACACCGGACACGACCACGGCCGTGGATGAGAAAATAACGAAGCACACCACGGAAACCACGCGGGTGGTGAAACTGAAAAGCGGCGGATCGGAACTGATGGCCTGGGGCTACAGCGACGGCACACGGCTATACGTCAACACGGGTGGTGCGTACAACGAGGTCCATAGCGGGCGCGATGGGTTGTATACGTATTGGGATCCGGTAGCCAGCAGGGAAGTCGATGTTGCCGCCGTGATGGGCGGCGGACTTTTGTTCGGTATACTCGGTGCCGGAGTGGCCGTGCTCGCAACATCGGGGAAACCGGGAGCACCCGTGCGCTTGGACCTTGAGATGATCGCAGGAGGCCTGGTGAGGACCTATGGCAGCAAGAACACCGCACGCGACTCCGAACACTACTTCTACTATACGGACCATTGCAAAACAGATACGACCGCATGCCTCTTCCTCTATGGCGGTGAAGAAGGCTGCTTGCGCAAAGGCCAGTACCGCGTGGTGCGCCTTTCGCCACGGGTGGCTCCCGCACCGGTGGAAGTGCGGATCGGGGATCAAGGAGTACCGGCAGAATTGGACACGAACGCGACCACCGACCAGGTCTACCTTGTTTCCGTGAACGAGGCCGGCAACCTG
>JANOPI010000088.1:0-10069 GCA_031421755.1 Flavobacteriales bacterium
CCGCCGCACGGGTCGCGCCGAACGCGATGAGCATACACAAGGCTCCAACAGCAGCGAAGTGGAAGTGCCGTTCACCCTCGGTGAGCGCGGCCGTGCAGGCTTCATGGCCGAAGTGCGCGAGAAGCTGGCGGGGATCAGCGGGGCCAACATCACGATCGGTCAGCCCATCGGTCACCGCATCGATCATATGCTCAGCGGTACGCGCGCGAACATCGCCATCAAGCTTTTCGGACCGGATCTCGGTGATCTTTTCGCGCAGGGCAACCGCATCAAAGAAGCCATCGCCACCACACCCGGACTCGTCGATCTTTCCGTGGAACAACAGGTGGACATTCCCCAAGTGCGCATTGATGCACGGCGCGGCATGCTCGCACGGTATGGTATTTCCACCGGTGACTTCACCAGCTTTGTGGATGTGGCCGTCGCCGGGGAAAAGGTCGGCGAGGTATTCGAAGGTGAACGCCGGTTCGATCTGGTGTTGCGTTACAGACCGGAAGAACGAAATACCATAGATGCATTGCGTTCGTTGCCCATTGATGGGCCCGGCGGAAGTGTCCCGCTCGCTGCCGTAGCTGATGTGCGCAGTGCCAGCGGGCCGAGCACGATCAACCGCGAGAATGTGCAGCGGCGCATCGTGATCAGCGCTAACGTGGCCGGCCGCGATCTGCGCGGTGTGGTGGAAGAGATCCAGCAACGCATCAAGTCCGATGTGACCTTGTTGCCCGGCTATCACCTGGAATACGGTGGTCAGTTCGAAAGCGAACAAGCGGCCAGTCGCACCTTGCTGATCGCAAGCCTCCTCGCGTTGGGTGTTATCTTCTTGCTGCTCTTCCACGAGTTCGGCGAAGTGAAGTTGGCGGGCATCATCCTCATCAACCTGCCGCTGGCGCTGATCGGTGGCGTGGTGGCCGTGTGGCTCGCCGGTGGCACGCTCAGCATTCCGGCCATCATCGGCTTCATCACCTTGTTCGGTGTGGCCACGCGGAACGGCATCCTGCTCGTGAGCCACTACGGCCAGTTGGAAAGGGAAGGTGAAACACTGGACAACGCCGTGCTGCACGGTAGCATCGATCGCCTTGCACCCATCCTGATGACCGCCCTCACCGCAGCACTTGCGCTGATCCCGTTGGCACTCTCCAGCGAAGAACCGGGCAACGAGATCCAAAGCCCCATGGCGAAAGTGATCCTCGGCGGCCTACTCAGCAGCTCGCTCCACAACATGTTCATCATCCCCGCCGTGTACCGCATGGTTCGCGGCCAAAGCGAACAGCTATGAGAACCCATCGCATCCCCATTATCATCATCTCTCTCTTGGTCGCCAGCGCTGGCGTCGGGCAGACCAGCACCACTGACCAACTGCTCCAACAGATCACCGCGAACAATAAACGCCTCGCTGCGGAAACAGGGACCTTGGAAGCGCTGAAGCTCCGTGAACGTACAGGCCTTTCGCTGCCGGACCCCACGGTGGACTTCGATTTCATGAACGGTACTCCTGCCGCCACGGCAGGAACGCAGCAGGACCTGACCGTTGCGCAAGCCTTCGAATTCCCCACGGTCTACAGCGCACGGCGCAAGTCAGCGGAGATCCGCATGACGCAACACGAACAAGAAGTGGTGGCCGCGCGGCGCACAGTGCTCGCTGATGCGCAACGCACTTGCATCGCCATGGTGTATGCGAACAAGCGCGCATCGCTGCTTGCGGAACGACATGCGGCGGCGATCCGCTTCCGCGATGGAACAAAGGCCCGGTTCGATCGAGAGGCCGCCACCATCCTCGACCTGAACAAAGCCGAACTGCTCGAAGCCGGGATCGAGGCCGATATGCGCACGGCCGAACTGGAACGCAATGCGTTGTTGCAGCACCTCGTGGAACTGAACGGCGGCCAGCCGGTGGTGTTCACCGATACCATCTATCCGACCCTGCCGGAGCCACCGTCATTCGAGCAGTACGAGCAGGAAGTGGAAGCCGTGGATCCGCTGCTGCGTATCCTGGAAAGCGAGACCGCGTTGAGTGAGCAGCAGATGCGCATGCACAAGGCCACCGGACTTCCGCAATTCGAGTTGGGTTACCGTTATCAGGGCATCCTCGGTGCGACCTACAATGGCGTTCACGCCGGGCTGGTGCTGCCGCTCTGGAGCAACCGCAACAAGGTGAAACAGCAACAGGCCTGGACCGAAGCCAATGCCTTGCGCACCGAAGAGCACCGCACGGAGCACTACTTCGAAGCGCGGCACGTCTTTGACCGCGCCGTGGAGTTGCGCGCGATCGCTACGGACCTGCACCAGCGTATGGGTGCGGCATCGAGCACACTCCTGTTGGAGCGCTCCTTTGATGCCGGACAGATCAACGCGCTGAGCTACCAAATGGAACTGATGCTGCTGCAAGAAAGCGAGGACCGTGCATTGCAACTGCACTGGCAGAGCATGGATGCGATGGCGGAAATGTTCCAACACCGCTTGTGAAAGCGTGAAGCGAAGCCCAGGATACCTTAGCGATCATGCAGCCAGGGACCAAGACTGTTGGACATTCCATAAGGTTTTGCGTTATCGGCTTTGGCAGCTCCATCCCGATCTCACCTGATCATTGAACGGACTGACCTGCTCCGGGCCTTAGCCTCGTTCAATGGTGCAGTGCTCATAACCCATGATCTGCACGCCGCCAAGGATTCCTGTTCCTAGGTCTTTCCTCCGCAACGCGATTCCTCTCCTGGCGGTTACCACCACGCGATACAAGTGGGCCATGTGTCAGCGGTGTGAACCATCGACAAGGCGAGCATCGCCGGCACCATCCTGCGCTCGTTCGGGCTGCTGAAGGAACCCTTCACTTGGCGCATCGCCGCCGGGGCTAACTGATCACCGCAAGTTTGTTGGTGATGGTGTGGGATTGAAATGTGCCCGCGATGTGCGCGATGCCGGGTCAAGCCCGGCATGACAACTTGTGTAGAGAGCCGGATCAGCCAGCCACTTGGCTGGTTGATCCGGCTCTCTTGTCGACTGTCACCCCGGCCATGAGCCGGGGTCGCGAAAAACACTGATCACATCTTCACCGCCACCGGTGCGTACACTCTGGCCATCACATCCACCGCGTGATCCACCTCCTTCTGCGTAGAGAACTTGCTGAAGGAGAACCGCACGTTCGCGCCTTCACGGCCGGGATACAAGTGGCCGATCACATGCGAGCCCTTGTTGCTGCCGCTGCTACAGGCGCTGCCGCCGCTGCACGCGATGCCCTCGATGTCCAAGTTGTAGATGAGCATCTCGCTCTTGCCGTCTTCCGGCAGATGCACGCTGAGCACGGTATAAAGTGCGTCTTCGCTATCGTCGCCGTTCACTTTCAAACCGGGAACGGCCTCCATGAGCCGGGCCTTCATGCGCTGCTTCAGACCTGAAACATGGCTGACGTGCTCGTCCAGTTCACGGTAAGCGATCTCCATCGCCTTGGCCAGACCGACGATGCCGTAGATGTTCTCCGTACCCGCCCGCATGTTGCGCTCCTGTGAGCCACCGAGGATCATAGGCTTCAACGTGGAATCGGTGCGCATGAACAGGAAGCCGATGCCTTTCGGGCCATGGAACTTGTGCGCCGCACAGGTGATGAAGTCAATGGGTAGCTGTGACAGGTCGAAGCGGTAGTGCCCCATGGTCTGCACCGTGTCGCTGTGGAAGAGCGCGTTGTACTTGCGACAAAGGGACCCAACGGCGTGCAGATCGATGCGCGTACCGATCTCGTTGTTGGCATGCATCAGGCTGACCAGGGCCTTCGGGTTCGTGTTCAGGAGTTGTTCGAGATGCGCCATGTCCGGCCTGCCATCGGCGTCGAGCTTCAACCAATGCGCTTTCGCCTTGCCGCTTTGTTGAACGGCATGGGCCACATACTCCACGGCATGGTGCTCGATCGGGGAAGTGATCACGTTCTCCACGCCGAGATCACGCACACTGCCGAAGATGGCCATGTTGTCCGCCTCGGTGCCGCCGCTGGTGAAGACGATCTCGCCCGGAGCGCAGTTCAGCAGACCGGAGATCTTGCGCCGGGCCTGTTCCACCGCCGCTCGTGTGGTGCGGCCGAAGGAGTGGATGGCGCTGGGGTTGCCGTGGTGTTCACGCATGAACGGGAGCATCGCATCGAGCACTTCCGAGTCGAGCGGTGTGGTGGCGGCGTTGTCGAGGTAGATCTTGCGCATTGGCTCAGTTGTCGGTTGTCGGTTGCTAGTTGTCAGGCTGCCGACCACAACCGACAACGGGACGAATTTACCGGGAAGCGCTCGCCTTGACACTTGGCCAAGAAAGTTCAACCTGAAGGGCCTTCACTACGGCCCGAACTTCTTGCTCACTTTCCGGCTGGTGTGGCGAACCTGAACGACCGATACAAGTTGCCCTTCCACCTTGTAGACCAGCCTGTACTTCAACCGATGCAGCATCACATGGCGGAAGGGTCCTTGCGGATCTGGCAACCGTAAGGATTCACCAGGATCCGATCATAGCATTCGTTCAAGGTGCCCAGAAACCGGATACCCGAACCCTTGCCTATTTTTTTCTCGCGATACACGTAGATGCGCGCTACCTCGCCGTTGACGCGAGGAGCGATATCCAACTGGTACCTCATCTGCCCTCCCCATCGATCAACCGGCGGATCTCGGCCATGGATCCCTCACGTGTGTGGAACTTGATCTCACCACGATCACGCTGGGCCAGTTCCTCTTGGAACTGCGCGTATTCCGCATCGCTGATGTGGCTATCGTCGTCCCCTTCCACCACCCCTTCCTTCTTGAAGAAGTTGACCACGCGTTGCAAGGTCTTCTCGTCCGTGATGGCCAAGATGTGTTGCGCCAGTTGGACCTTCGTTGCTTCGATGTTCATGGCTTCGCGTATCGGTGTGGTAAAGTTAAGGCGATGACCTCGCGCAAGGGCTGCGCCTCGTTGGGAGGTGGTCACAATTTGTGACCGCCTGCGGAATCCCGACACTTGAGTGTTCGTACCCAGCGGGAAAGGTCATGTGCGCCCTGCGTATCGAGGGCGTAGTGCATGTCGGGTGACCTGTGGTACATTCGTTCCATGGGCGCGTGCATGATGGCCAGTGATGAAAGCTCGCGCCATCTCAGATTCTCCAAAGGTCGAATGTCAGCGTTGGCTTCGTTGGGGCGAAAGGCATGCCATTTGGCGGCGTTTGGAGTATGCTGGCTTCTCGCGCATGTTGCTCTCGCCCAGCCGGACAGTTCGGCCATGGCCGCACAGCATCAGCTTCTCAACCAGCGCATGGAGCAATTCCTGCGGAAACCGATAGAGCACGCCGCCGTTGATGTGCAGCGAACCACCGCGGCTTTCGAGATAGAGAACCTGCACGTCACTACCGTAGAGGTTGCGATCATCCTGCTTGGAGAATACGTGGAGCCAAGCCAATCGGAGAAACTGTATGACTTCTTGGACAGCGCCGCCACGTATTTTTATCAGCAGGGTACCCCGTTGAAGCTTTTAGCGGGCCAGGGATGGGTTCCTGATGGGGACATCACGGCATTTGAACGTGAGCACGGATTCATCTTCGCGCCTGCGGGGTTGGGTTGTATGCGCAGTGGGGCACAATCCAACGGACTGGACGTGTTCGAACTCCGTACCGACCTCTTACTGGATGCAGCGCATAGACCGGAAAACGAGACCCGAATGGCCAAACTCCGGAGAACCCAAGCAAAGAAGATGTCCAAGATCTGGAGGAGGAGGAAGTCCTCTTGACGTGACCGGAGTTTGATCAGAGCTCACATCCGCAGATCATCGCATAGTCTGATCATCTGATCTGGGTTACCAACTCCGCCATCTCCCCCATGATCCGCTTGGCGAGCGCATCTGCATTGCCTGGGCTATCGCTCTCGGCGTAGATGCGGACGATCGGCTCCGTGTTGCTCTTGCGCAGGTGGACCCATTCGCGTCCGAACTCGATGCGCAGGCCATCCACGGTGCTGAGGGGCTGGGCCTTGTGGCGCTCTTGCATAGCGTTCACGAGACCTTGCACGTCCATGCCGGGCTTCAATTCTATTTTGTTCTTGCTCATGAAGTAGTCCGGGTAGCTGCGGCGCAGTTCGGAGGTCTTCATGCCGCGCTTGGCGAGCAGGGTGAGGAACAGCGCGATGCCGACGAGCGCATCGCGACCGTAGTGCAGTTCGCTCAGGATCACGCCGCCGTTGCCTTCGCCGCCAATGGGTGCGCTCACTTGGCGCATCAATTCCACCACGTTCACCTCACCTACCGCGCTCGCGTGGCGTTTGCGGCCGTGGCGTTCGGCCACGTCGTTCAGCGCGCGGGTGCTGCTCAGGTTGCTCACCGTATCGCCAGGGCGCGTGGCCAACACGTGGTCCGCGCAGGCGACCAGCGTGTACTCTTCACCGAAGAGCGAACCGTCCTCACACACGAGCGCCAAGCGGTCCACGTCGGGATCCACGCAGATGCCGAGGTGGGCGTTCTCCTTCTTCACCAGCGCACAGATGTCCTGCAAGTGTTCTGGCAGTGGCTCCGGGTTGTGCGGGAATTTGCCATTCGGTTCGCAGTAGAGTTCCACCACGTCCTTCACGCCGAGTGCCTTCAACAGTTGTGGCACCACCACGCCGCCCACGCTGTTCACCGCATCCACCACGACCTTGAAGTTCTTTGACCTGATCGCGGCCACATCCACCAGATCGAGCGCAAGGATGGCGTCGATGTGCTTCTGCGTCCAGCTTGAGTCTTGTCGCACGGAACCGAGATCGTCCACTTGCGCGAAGTCGTAGTCGTTCTCCTCCGCGATGCGCAGCACCTCCGCTCCTTCCGCCGCGCTGATGAACTCGCCCTTCCCGTTGAGCAGCTTCAGGGCGTTCCATTGCTTGGGGTTGTGGCTCGCGGTGAGGATGATGCCCGCGTCGGCCTTCTCGCCGGGCACGGCCATTTCCACCGTGGGGGTGGTGGCCAGTCCAAGGTCGATCACGTCGAAACCGAGACCGACGAGCGAGGCCCGCACGAGATCACCGACCATCGGGCCGCTCAATCGTGCATCACGCCCGAGCACGCAAACGGGGCGTGTTTTGCCCGAACGCGTCTTGATCATGGCACCGAATGCGGCGGAGTAGCGCACCACGTCGATCGGTGAAAGGTTGTCGCCCGGCTTTCCGCCGATGGTTCCCCGGATCCCGGAGATGCTTTTGATCAGTGTCATGCGGTCCGAATTCGGGCCGCGAAAGTACCCTGTCCGCTGAAGGTCAACGGCTTGGAAAGACGCACGATCCCCTGTTGACATTCAGGGGTTACATACACCCCCTATCATGCAGTGGCGCTTGCCTACTTTCGCGGGAGAACAACCCGGCTGCACCGCCGGATGCATCTTTTGAAATAGATGAGCAGCCCCCGCCGCCCCGACCGCAACGACGAGCAGATCGCCTGCGTGAAGCGTTACGAGACGATGATGGGCAAGGACCGCTCGGGCTTCTTCGATGTGGAGGAGTTCGAGATGATCATTGACCACTACCTGTCCAACAATGAGGCGCGCCGTGCCCAGAGTGTCCTGGACAATGCCAAACGGCAGCATCCTGATTCGGTGGACCTCACCTTCTGCGAAGGGCTGGTACACATGGGCATGGGCCGGCTGAGCAAAGCATTGGAGATATTCGATGGGCTGGAACGGATCGAGCCGTTCAGTCCGGAGATCCACCTGAACAAGGCGAGCATCTACAGCCAGCAACGCAACTATCGCCGGGCCATCGAGCACTACCGCCGCGCGTTGCAGCTGTCCGAAGAAGGCTTGGACGAGATCTACCTGGACCTGGCGTTCGAGCATGAGAACCTGGAAGAATTCGATGTAGCGTTGGAATGCTTGAAGAAGGCGGTGGAGGATAACCCCGAGAACGAGACAGTGCTGCACGAACTGGCCTACTGCTTCGATCTGGCCAATGCCGATGAGGTCTCCGTGGTGTGGTTCCGGAATTTCACCAATGAACAGCCTTACAGTGCCGTCGGATGGTTCTGCTTGGGCAACGTATTAGCAAAGTTGGACCGGATGGAGGAGAGCAACGAGGCGCTCGACCTGGCCATCACCATCGATGAGCGCTTCACCAACGCCTACTTCAGCCGCGCACGCAACATGCTCATCGCCGGGGAGTACCGCGATGCCGTCGCATGCTACGAGGAAACGCTGACGTTCGATGGTCCACAAGCGATCACCTTCAGTTTCATCGGTGAGTGTTACGAGAAGATGGAGCAATTCGAGCAGGCGCTCATCCATTACGACCAGAGCATCCACTTGGATCCTACGTGGGCGGACGCGTGGATCGGGCGCGGCGTGGTGAAGGACATCCTGAACCGCCTGCCGGAAGCCCTGCGCGATCTGGAGAACGCCACGCGCATCGCACCGGACAATGCGGACAGTTGGTACTACTACGCCAATAGTCTCGCCCGTAGCGAACGCTACGCGGATGCCCTGCAGAGCTATGAAAAACTGAATACCATCGAACCGCAGAGCTTGGAGGGCTGGATGGACCACGCTGATCTGCTCCTGAAGCTGAAAGGGCCGGAAGCGGCGCTCAAAAAGCTGAAGGAGGGAGAATTGGTACACAAGCTGAACGCGAAGTACAAGTACCGCGTGGCGAGTTACTTGTTACGTTGCGGCCGCGAACAACAGGCCCTGCTTGAACTGGAGGAAGCCCTGATGGCCGACCACACATGCCACAACACGCTGCTGGAACACTATCCGGAGGTGACGAACATGCCACAGGTGATGCACCTGTTGGACCTGTACAAGAAATGAACTACAAGCTGACGCACATCCCTGCGCGCAGCAGCAAGCCGCGCGAGGCCGGGCTCACCATGGTCATGGACAAGGGTCTGAGCATCCGCCAGGCCGAGGACATGATCGATGCGACCGGCTCGCTGGTGGACATCATGAAGATCGGCTTCGGCACGAGCTACGTCACCCCCCGGCTGAAGGAGAAGATCAAACTGTACCAGAGCGCGGGCATGCGTGTGTACCTGGGCGGCACGCTGTTCGAGGCGTTCATCGCGCGCGGCATGTTCAAGGACTACCGCAAGCTGATCACCGATCTGGGCCTCGATTGCGCGGAGGTGAGCGACGGTTCGATCAACCTGCCGCACGCCGAGAAGTGCAAGTACATCAACACGCTGGCGCGGGACATCACCGTACTGAGCGAGGTGGGCAGCAAGGAGAGCGGCATTCTCATCAGCCCCGCGAAATGGGTGGGCATGATGAACCTGGAGCTGGACGCCGGCAGCTGGAAGGTGATCGCTGAAGCACGCGAAAGCGGCACGGTGGGCATCTATCGCCCGAACGGCCACGCACACACCACGCTCGTACACCGCATCGTGGCCAAAGTGCCCAAGGAGGACATCATCTGGGAGGCTCCGCTCAAAGCGCAGCAGACCTGGTTCATCAAAGAGCTCGGCCCCAACGTGAACTTGGGCAATATTCCTGCGGAAGAAGTGATCCCGCTGGAAACGCTCCGCCTCGGATTGCGTGGTGACACGTTCTTCGACCACTTGCCGGAAGAGGTGGTGGCGAAGCTGAAGCAGGTGAACGAAGAAGAGTAGCTCCAACTAGTAGCGAGTGATGAGTGACGAGTGGCGAGTGAATGCCTGTTGCGCCGAACGCAGTCGAGGCGCGCATTCACTCGCCACTCGTCACTCGCAACTCATCACTCGCTGAAAAACGTCAGCAATGCAAGAGATCACCCCACAGGAACTGAAGCGCATGCAGGACGCGAAGGAGGCGTTCCGCTTGATCGACGTGCGCGAACCGTACGAGGCCGAACGCTGCAACATCGGGGGCACGCTCATGCCGATGGGAGAGATCGTGGAGCACCTCAGCGAGATCCCAAAGGACATTCCCGTGGTGGTGCATTGCCGCAGTGGTGCCCGCAGCGCAGCGGTGATCAACGCCCTCAGCACGCGCTATGGTTTCAACAACCTCATCAACTTGAAAGGCGGCATCCTCGGCTACGGCAAGGAAGTGGATGATGGGATGACGTGTGATTGAGAATCCGAGTGGTGAGTTTCGAGTGGTGAGTGACGAGTGCTGGCTCCGACGACCAGCACTCGTCACTCA
>JANOPI010000089.1:0-5470 GCA_031421755.1 Flavobacteriales bacterium
GAACGGGTTAGAGGTGAGCAGGGCACGGCTCGCGCCGATAACCGCGTACGCTATGCCGGGTAGAAATGCGGAACGTATCCGTGCTTCGTATTCCCAAGGAAGTTCTTCAGCCGACAGTTCACCCAGCTTGTGCTGCGCGAAGGCGATCACCTGGTAGTGCTCATCCGCAGCGTAGTAGCCACTGCTGAACCAGGCCGTGATCACATTCACCACAACGGCCACACACCAAAACCGCTGGTGGAACGCATCGAGCGGAGTGGCGTGCATACGGTCAAAGATCGTTCACATGGGAAGATGTTGACCGCGATGAAAAGCAGGGTACGTACGAACTCACTCCGAAAGACTCATTTTCAAGAGCCCGATAGTTGGCTGGGCCTCATTGCTCGCAGGATGAAGTCACCGAGCAAGGGTACTGCGAAACTGTAGCGACCATGGCGGTTCTTGAAGACGAGCCCGTTCTCGGAAAGTCTGGAGAGCATTTGCGTTACCTGGCTCGCGCCGAATCCTTTCTCAAGCTTCTTTTCGGCGAGTTCCACGATCTGTTGTACACTGAACTCCTCATTCGCGTTCTTGAGTTCAGCGATCACGGATAGCAGGTCCCGCTGCCTGTCTGTCACCCTGTTCCACCTCCCCGCATAAAAGTCGGAATCCAACTTGCGTACGATCTGCTTCACGCTTACCAACGGGCGCTTCACACCACGGGCCTGTTGCTGCAAGTAGCTGTCGAAACACTCCCGGCAGATGAACTGGATGAAGTAGGGGTACCCGCCCGAACTGGCAATGATCTCGTTTATCTCCGCTTCTTCGAAATGCACCGGGCACGTCTGTAGCCTGATCGGCTGCTGGATCGCTTCCCTTGACGCTTTGGGAGGCAGTTTGTCCAACATGGTGACATGGAACATGCGTTCAGCGAATGTTCGTGCTTCCACTAGTTTGGGGAACAGTGTAGGCAGGCCGGTAAGCACCAGCATGTAGGGAAAGCCTTTGCGCTGCAGTGATTGGAAAACCTCCAGCAGGAGGGAGAGCGGGTACTGGTCGCTTTGTGCTTGGTCCGAGAGGTTCTGCGCCTCGTCATACGCCAAAATGATCCCCTTTATCCTGTTTCTTGGAATGGCGTGCCAGATCAGTTCCAGAACAGCTTTCAACTTGTCTGCTACCAGTCCCGGTGTTGAACTGTACACCTGCTCCAGGAACTCATAGCTCAGCGTGACCGACACCTTGCGATGCTGTGCTTTGAACCCCACAGCACGTTCCTCGATCTCATCCACCTTCAATCCGGTGACCAAGGGTGCCAGGTCCGCCATGACCCGGATCGCCAAGTTCTGCTCGCTCACAGTGGCGGATTCGCTCAGATCCGTTCCCGCCCATAACCAACCGTTGGCGAGCGCGATGGGTTTGAAGGTTTCCAAGAGAACCGTCTTTCCCACACCGCGCAAACCCGTGAGGATCATGTTCTTGAGGATGACATCCTGTTCGAGTAATTGCTCGAACTCCTTGCGTTCATCTTCTCGGCCGGCCAAGTACGGTGGCGAATGACCCGCACCTGGACGGAACGGATTCGTGAATTTCGGAACTGCCATGGGTCGTGTGTTTACGACCTCAAAGCTCGTGCATTAAATTTATATGCACAAGTAAATTTGATGAACCGTGTAATCCCTCGGCAATCTGCTTGCTTACATCCGCCGCTCCAACTCCTCCCTCAGCGCCCCCATGAACTTGTCCGTGGTGAGGTAGTGCTCGGCCGCCACCTTCTCGCCATGGATGCACACCGCGAGGTCCTTGGTCATCTTGCCGCTCTCCACCACATCCACGCAGACTTTTTCCAGCTTCTTGCTGAAGTCGATGAGCGCCTGGTTGCCGTCCAGCTTGCCGCGGAAGGCGAGGCCTTGCGTCCAAGCGACAATGCTGGCGATGGGGTTGGTGCTGGTGGGCTTGCCCTCCTGGTGCATGCGGTAGTGGCGTGTCACCGTGCCGTGCGCGGCTTCCGCTTCGATCGTCTTTCCGTCAGGCGTGATCAGCACGCTGGTCATCAGGCCCAGTGAGCCGAAGCCTTGCGCCACGATGTCACTTTGCACGTCGCCGTCGTAGTTCTTGCACGCCCAGATGAAGCCGCCGCTCCACTTCAGCGCGCTGGCCACCATGTCGTCGATCAGGCGATGCTCGTAGGTGATGCTGATCGCGTCCATTTGCGCCTTGAAATCCTTTTGGTACACCTCTTCGAAAATGTCCTTGAAGCGGCCATCGTACTGTTTGAGGATGGTGTTCTTGCTGCTGAAATACAGCGGCCACTTTTTTGTGAGCGCCAGATTGAAGCAGGAGCGTGCGAAGCCTTCGATGCTCTCGTCCGTGTTGTACATCGCCATGCCAACGCCGGCACCATCGTACTTGTACACTTCCCAGCTCTGCGTGTCGCCGCCGCCTTCAGGAACGAAGGTCATGGTCAATGTTCCCTTGCCCTTGATCACCACGTCGGTGGCGCGGTACTGATCGCCGAACGCATGGCGTCCGATCACGATGGGCTTGGTCCAGCCCGGTACCAGTCGCGGAATGTTGTTCATCACGATCGGCTCCCGGAACACGGTGCCGCCCAGAATGTTGCGGATCGTGCCGTTCGGGCTCTTCCACATTTTCTTCAAACCGAATTCCTTCACCCGCGCTTCATCGGGTGTGATGGTGGCGCACTTGATACCCACACTGTGCTTGAGGATCGCGTTGGCGCTCTCTACCGTCACCTTGTCGTCCGTCTTGTCGCGGTATTCGATGCCGAGATCATAGTACTCGATGGGCACGTCCACATACGGAAGGATCAGTTGGTCCTTGATCCACTTCCAGATGATGCGCGTCATCTCATCGCCATCGAGTTCCACTACGGGCTTCGCTACCTTGATCTTGGACATGTTCCGGGGCTTGGTTTGGTGGCGCGAAAGTACCCTTCATGGTTTTACCGCCACGCCGCTAAGGACGCAACGGGTTCGCCACGTTCAATTCCTGAATTCATGTTGGACCGATCGCGTTGCGCACACTTGGCGCTCTTTGCGTCTTGGCGGTGGGTTTATCCGAGATCCAGATCCAACGCCTCCCGCAACTTCAGCAACGCGGGATTCTTCTCGGCCAGAAGGTCAAACCGGTCCTTCACCGTGTAGCGCGGCCGCAGGTTGGTGATCACCTCCTTGGTCACTTGCAGGTCGAGGATCGGGTCGGCGAGTTCGCGGCGCAGGTGACCGAGCAGTGTGGGCTTCTCTTCCCGCATGTACTTCTCCTGCACCTCGTTCACGATCGCGAAACTCAATGCGCTGAGGCCGGTGATCAGTGGCTCGCGCGCGGTGAGGGTGGCGTGCAAACTGTTCTTCCCTTCGCGCTTGCGGGCCAGTGCGTAGTCGTTCCACACGCGGGTGAGCAAACTGGTATTCACCGCCTTCGGCTGGACCGAAGGATCGGCGGATGGCTCAATGCCGGGCGTGTCCGCTGGCGCTGCTTCCGTTGTAGCGGGTTTTTCCAGCTGCTGCTTGATCGAGATCGTACCCGCCAAACGCCGCACGGGTGCTGGTGAACCAGGAGTTGCTGACTGGATCGTTCGCTGCGGTTCGGCTACCACATTCGGACCACCGGGCTCTGGTCCGGCCCCACTGGGTGCGCCGGACTCCCGTCCGGCCCGTATCGCTTCGGAAGAAGTTATGCTGGCAGGGCTGCCACGGCTTTCGCCGCTCTCCGGCGGACCAACAGCGGCTAAGCTGACGTCAGGGCTTTTTTTTTCCTCGGAGGCTATCGCCTTGCCATTCGTGGCAGCCAGAGGCGCCGATAGCTGGATCAGCATCAGCTCCACCAACAATCGCGGCTCTTTGCTGTTCTTATACTGCGTGTCCACTTGGCCGAGGCGCTCCAACCCGCGCACCAACAGTTCCCGAGGAACGGCTTGCGCCTGTGCCGCGTACCGGCTGGCGACGTCCTCGCTCACCTCCAAAAGCGGAATGGTCCGTGGATCCTGCGAAACGAGCACATCACGCAAGTGCTTCGCCATGCCAGCCACGAAAAGATGACCGTCAAAACCTTGGAAGAGGATGTCGTTGTAAGCCACCAGCGCTGCGGCGGTATCGCCTTTCATCAGGTGCTCCGTGATGGCGAAGTAGTGCTCGTGGTCCAGCACGTTCAGGTTCTTCACCACGTCCTGGTAGGTGAGCCGGTGCCCTGCGAAACTCACCAGCTGATCGAAGATGCTGAGCGCATCGCGCATGCCGCCGTCCGCTTTCTGGGCGATGGTGTGCAAGGCTTGATGCTCCGCTTGGATCCCTTCTTTTTCAGCGATAGTGGCCAGCTGCTTGGCGATGTCCGTGACCGTGATCCGCCGGAAGTCGAAGACTTGGCAACGGCTCAGGATCGTGGGCAGGATCTTGTGCTTCTCGGTAGTGGCCAGAATGAAAATGGCATAGGAGGGAGGCTCTTCCAGCGTTTTCAGGAAGGCGTTGAAAGCCGCCGAACTGAGCATGTGTACCTCATCGATGATGTACACCTTCTTCGTCCCCACCTGTGGCGCGATCTGCACCTGCATGATCAGGTTGCGGATGTCGTCCACACTGTTGTTGCTGGCCGCATCCAGCTCGAAGATGTTCAGGCTGTGGCCTTCCTCGAAGGTGGTGCATGGGGCGCACTTGCCGCAGGGCACCAGATCGGCCCCGAGGCTTTCGCAGTTGATCGTGCGGGCCAGGATCCGAGCGCAGGTGGTTTTACCTACGCCACGCGGTCCGGTGAACAAGAAGGCCGACGCCAAGTGGTTGTTCTGGATGGCGTTCTTCAGCGTGCCCGTAACATGCTCTTGGCCCACCACCGTGTCGAACAGGGCGGGGCGGTACTTGCGGGCGCTGACGACGAATTTTTCCATGCTTGGAGGGGGCCGAAAGTAGGGGCAGTGGCGGGAGTCCAGCCTTTTGAGATCTCAACAGGGTGTGGACCAGCCATGAGCCACGAGCTCCGAGCCTTGAGCCGTTCGCTCGAAGGTACTCACGCCCTTGGCCCGCGGCTCGAAGCCTGGAGCGCTCCAGAAGAGTTGGACGGAAGGGGATTTCCTCTACATTCGCGCCCCCAAAACAACCGAAAGGCGTATGACCAACCGGTACGAGACCGTCTTCATTTTGACTCCCGTTTTGTCTGAGGACCAGACAAAGGAGGCGGTTACCAAATTCAAAGACCTTCTGAAAAAAGGCCGTGGAAAGATCCGCCACGAAGAGAGCTGGGGAATGCGCAAACTCGCGTATCCCATCCAGAAGAAGTCCTCGGGCTTCTACCACCTGATCGAGTTCGAAAGCGATGCTGAGTTCATCGCCAAGCTCGAGACCGAATACCGCCGTGACGAACGCGTGATCCGCTTCCTCACCGTGGCCATGGACAAGCACCATGTCTCCTTCGCCGAAAGCCGCCGCGACCGCAAGGCCGCCAGCGTTGATGGTGTCGCTGACGATCCCGATCCGCGGACCGG
>JANOPI010000090.1:0-12850 GCA_031421755.1 Flavobacteriales bacterium
ACCGCAGCAAGGGGCCCGCCATGTGGAGCCCACGCACCCAGAACGATCGCGACCTATTTGCCCGCGAATGGCGCCGCCTGCTGGAGCAGATCCCGAACGTTCACTTCCTGCAGGACATGGTGACCTCCCTCATGTTGCGCACAGGGGCCAACGGACAGCAGGAGGTCTGCGGGGTTCGCACGGGCTTGGGTAGTACGATACCGTGCCGGTCGGTGGTGCTCACTAGCGGCACCTTCATGAACGGGGTGATGCACATCGGCGAGCGGCAGTTAGGGGGTGGCCGCGCGGGCGAAAAAGCGAGCCATGGGATCACCGAACAACTCGTAGAACTCGGCTTTGAGGCGGGCCGGATGAAGACCGGCACCCCGCCCCGCGTGGATGGCCGCAGCATCGATTACTCCGTGCTCGAAGAACAACCCGGAGACGAGAAGCCCAGTAAGTTCAGCTACTTGCCAAGCACAGCCCCACCACCACGCCAATTGAGTTGCTGGATTACCTGGACCAGTAGCGAGGTGCATGACATGCTGCGCTCCGGCTTCGACCGCAGCCCGATGTTCAATGGCCGCATCCAGGGCCGAGGGCCGCGCTACTGCCCCAGTATAGAAGACAAGATCGACCGCTTTGCGGACAAAGACCGCCACCAGATCTTTGTGGAACCAGAGGGCTGGGACACGGTGGAGACCTACATCAACGGCTTCAGCACCAGCTTGCCGGAAGACGTGCAGATCAAGGCTTTGCGCCTTTTGCCCGGCTTTGCGAAGGCCCGGATGTTCCGCCCTGGCTATGCCGTTGAGTACGACTACTTCCCCCCTACTCAGCTCCGACACACTCTGGAAACCAAACTCGTGGACGGTCTGTATTTCGCCGGACAGATCAACGGAACAACAGGCTACGAAGAGGCCGCTTGCCAAGGCTTGATGGCGGGCGTCAACGCGCACAGGAGGCTCGGCGGACACGAACCCTTTATCCTTGGTCGTGATGAAGCATACATCGGCGTGCTTATCGATGACCTCATCACGAAAGGTACCGAAGAGCCCTACCGCATGTTCACCAGCCGTGCGGAGTATCGCATCCTGCTGCGCCAAGACAATGCGGACCTTCGCCTCACCCCTCGTTCATTTGCCATCGGCCTGGCCTCCGAAGAACGCATGCGCAGGGTAGGGAAAAAGGAGCACCATGCACAGGAATTGCAAAGGACTCTGGCCACTGAAGGTGTCTCCCCGGAACAGGCAAATCCGGTGATCGTTCCACGTGGAACAGAGCCGATCCGGCAGCGGGTAAAGTTGCAAACTCTCCTGTTGCGGCCGCAACTCAGCTATGCCGACCTGGAACCCCTCTCCGAAAACCTGGTAGCACTTGGCTCCTCTTTCGCAGACCTCCGCGAGGAGGTGATAGAGCAGGTCGAAATCGGAGCGAAGTACGACGGCTACATCGCCAAGGAGCGAATCAACGCGGAGAAACTTTGGCGCTTGGAAGACATACCCTTGACAGACGATATGGAGTATGCACGGCTAACTTCACTCTCCATTGAAGCGCGTCAGAAACTTGCCCATGTGCGGCCGCGCACCTTGGGGCAAGCTTCGCGCATCAGCGGGGTTTCTCCAGCCGACCTCAGCGTACTCATGGTCTACCTAGGGCGTTGATCGCCGGATGTTCAGGCTTCACTTAGTGGTCCAGCGTATCGCCTTCGTCAGCCCGCGGAAGCGTCGACTTTCCGAATAAAAGACTCGACCTTTAGGGATCGTTCCACGTGGAACATTCGTCCTCTTCCGCCTTTTGGGGTCTCGAGAACGAGGACCATTAGACTGCGGCAAACGGGGTGGGACATAAATTCTTCAGCGAGGAACAGCGACGCATAGACCGACGACATCCCACCTGCTCGGGGGTCTCGTGTATTCCAAGACGAAGCACTGAAGAACCGTTGAAGACTGGTCCCCAGCCAACACGAGCCAGCGCGGACCGTTCCACGCAGAGTACCGGCGAGGGGTCAGGCAGCCCAACCGCCAGCGATTGCATTCAGCGTCATCCTCCAACTGCGCGCCTGTCACAATTTCGCCAGACTCGCTATTCCCAGCCCCCGAAAACAGCACAAGATCTCGGCCGTGCCGTAGCCAAGGCACGAGGAAAGGGATGCGTTGAGGACCATGCTCTTTGGAGATCTTTAAGCGCCTCCGTCACACTGAACCAGACTCACTCACTGATCGTTCCACGTGGAACAAGCCATTCACCCCAACCCATACAGAAACGGCGGCGAAACCACCGATCAGCGCTGGGTTCCAAGCTTGCCTACGGCCCCATAGCCTAAGGCCTATGCCCCCGCGCGCGATCGTTCCACGTGGAACATTCCTGCGCGGCATTGTGGGTATTTGAAAACACACCAGAGCCTGATAGCGCACCGAAAAACCCATCCCGAAGAAGACAACAAGCTGGGGTCGCGTGCCGACCAGCCCACACCACCGAGACCCTACGCAACCTAGCCTCCAAGAACCCTACATGGGTCGCCTGCTCTATGAACCCTTGCCATGGTCTACTGCCCAGGTGACCGCACCACGCGGGAGACGAGCAACAACCTCATATCTAGTGTACACGCTTCAAACCTGGTCGGGTTTGGAAAAAGAGCCACACGACAAACACGGAGTGCAGCATCTCCCACCCACCACTAATCGATCGTTCCACGTGGAACCCCAGCACGAATCACTCGGGATCTAGGGTTTGTTCGCTGCACATCAGCTTTGCCGCCAAGGTCCATAGACCAGGCACACCAGAAAACAGCCCTGCCCTGTTCTCGACCAGACGGTACCCAGCCGTTTGAACCAGCGGCGTTCACCTTCTGTCCAGCCATATACTAAGCCCTGATACCCTTCTCCCTGATGTCTTTGGGGGTTCGTTCACTTGGAAACCCCAGAAGACCGGCGCGCAGAAGATGTCACGCCTGCACTATCCTTGCGACCCGATCAAAAGGGATCGTTCCACGTGGAACAACCGGAATTCCATACCCTGGTAAAATGCCCCGTGTGTGGGGGAGAAGCGTGGCGCCCACACGTCGCCCCATGGGACCACACCGTGAGCAAGGAGCGCTTTCAGCTTACCGTCTGCTCAATCTGCCAATTCTGCGCAACTAATCCACGCCCAGATCGTGCACACATCGGACAGTACTACGACTCTCCGGAATACATCTCCCACACCAATGCGACAGCTGGACTTCAGGATCGGATCTATCAGTTTGTCCGACGCCGTGCCATCCGGAGCAAGCACCGGTTGATCTCACGCCACAGGACGAATGGACGAGTTCTGGACATGGGATGTGGGACGGGCGAGTTCCTGAGCTACTTGAAAAGCAGAGGCTACCTGACCCTGGGTGTTGAACCGGGAAGTGGCCCTCGGGAACAAGCCATCGCCAACCACGCCTTGGAGGTGCTCCCCAGCCTGGAACTTGTACCGGCCCTGGAACAGTTCCACATCATTACCCTGTGGCACGTACTGGAGCATGTCCACGATGTTCGAGACACCCTCAAAAAACTCCATGCTCGGCTCACGCCCGGGGGACTTCTGGTGATCGCCGTTCCGGACCGCGACAGCTGGGACGCCCAGCATTACGGCGCAGGCTGGGCTGCTTACGACGTACCTCGGCACCTGAGCCACTTCCGTCGCCCGGACCTTCATCGTCTGCTCTCGGAACACGGGTTCCGCATGAAGGCCACCAAGCCTATGTGGTTCGATGCACCCTATGTTTCCATGCTCAGCGAGAAATACCGTGGCGCCAGTCCGCTGGCCGCATTGCTGAAAGGGGCCGTCACCGGAATGGCATCCAACGCGGTATCGGCAACTACAGACCGCCCAACCAGTAGCTCACTGTTCCTTGCAGAAAAGGCCTGAGCCCTGGAAGGGGCCATTTGTTGCCGCTGAGGGCCTATGGGGTCCCCGCCGGTAGCTCACCTATACATATCGTCTGTTCGTCGATCTCGCGTGACTTGGTGAGGTCGCCCGGCGAACATCATTTCTGCCTCATTTTCAATGACTTGCCGTTGGCCGGGGTCTGATTCTCAACAATAAGGACCCTAATCGCCAACCATCCCCAGGGTGTATAGCCCACATCGTTTATCCAGCGATCAATGCCCGGTACATTTGCCGCCCCAAAACCGCCGCCTCCAGACCGGCACGATCTCGAACCCTGAACCATGCCCACCCTGACCGCATCTTCCCGCATCGCCGACCAATTGAAGCGCTGGAACATTCCGCTGGAATGCTCCGGCGTAAGTACAGGCCATACCTGGTATTCGGGAGAGGGCGAAAAGATCACATCCCATTCCCCCGTGGATGGCGCCCTGATCGGTACGGTCCGCGGAGCATCGCGGGCGGAATACGACAAGGCCGTATTCGCGGCACAGCGCGGGTATGAAGCTTGGCGCTCTTGGCCCGCACCCAAACGCGGCGAAGTGGTACGCCAGATCGGTGAGGAACTCCGCACCCACAAAGAGGCCTTGGGCAAACTGGTAAGCTATGAAATGGGCAAAAGCTACCAGGAGGGGTTAGGGGAGGTGCAAGAGATGATCGACATCTGTGACTTCGCCGTTGGCCTTTCGCGACAGCTGCACGGTCTTACCATGCACAGCGAACGCCCGGATCACCGCATGTATGAGCAGTGGCATTCCTTGGGGCTCGTGGGCATCATCAGCGCCTTCAACTTCCCTGTCGCAGTGTGGAGCTGGAACACCGCACTGGCCTGGGTGTGTGGCGATGCCTGCATCTGGAAACCGAGTGAGAAAACCCCGCTGTGCAGTGTGGTCTGCCAGCACATCACAGCCGAGGTGTTCCGCCGCAATAATGTGCCCGAAGGCGTGAGCACCTTGATCAATGGAGGTCGCCAGGTGGGTGAGTGGATGGCGGCCGATGCACGCGTTCCCTTGGTGAGCGCTACCGGCAGCACGCGCATGGGCAAGGCTGTGGGTGCCGCCCTCGGTGCACGCCTGGGCCGTGCGCTGCTGGAACTCGGTGGCAACAACGCTATTATCGTTTCCGAGAAGGCCGATCTGGATATCGCCCTGCGTGCGGCCTTGTTCGGGGCGGTGGGAACCGCTGGCCAGCGTTGTACCACCACACGCCGGCTGATCATACACGAAGGCGTGTATGAGGCACTCAAACAAAAATTGGTGAGTGCTTATGGGCAGTTGCGCATCGGCGACCCGCTGAATGAACAAAACCATGTGGGGCCGCTGATCGACACAGCCGCAGTGGACCTCTACACGAAAGCGCTGCGCGCTGCCGCGGAACAGGGTGGAACCGTGCTGGTTGAAGGAGGCGTACTGAACGGCGATGGCTACGAAAGCGGCTGTTACGTGAGGCCAGCCATTGTGGAGGCCACTCCGAACATGCACATCGTGCAGGAGGAAACCTTCGCGCCCATCCTTTACCTGCTGAAATACACGGGCGATGTGACCGACGCCATCGCCATACAGAACGACGTGAAGCAAGGCCTGTCCTCCAGCATCATGACCACGGACATGCGGGAGGCCGAACGCTTCCTCAGCACTGCTGGCAGTGACTGCGGAATCGCCAACGTCAACATCGGCACCAGTGGCGCAGAGATCGGTGGGGCCTTCGGAGGAGAGAAGGAGACCGGTGGAGGACGCGAAAGCGGAAGCGATGCCTGGAAGGCCTACATGCGTCGGCAGACAAACACCATCAACTACGGTTCATCGCTGCCACTGGCGCAGGGGATCAAATTCGACGTCTGAGGCAAGCCCCCCAAGCCTACCCTTAAGTCGTCCAGAACGAACAGGGGAGGGGTCTATATTCGCGGCCCTTCGATGCCTGTCTATCGCTCTTTTCCGCTCGCAGCGCTGCTGTTCGCCTCCTGTGCAGCTGATCCGCCGGTGGCGCATGACAGCACGCCTCGCACGGGACCATGGCGCATGGAACTGGACCTGCGCACCTCTGCTGATGATCGTGCCGTGACGCTACCCTTCCTCTTCGACCTGCAGGCCGACAGCGGGAGGTGGACCTTGCGCGTTTTTAACGGCGATGAGACCATCGTGGTCGATGATCTGACCGTGAGCAAGGACACCTTCCACGTGCGGATGCCGCTCTTCGATTCAGAATTCACCGGTGTGCCCTCCGCGGACAGCTTGATCACCGGTTACTGGTACAACCACTTGAAGGGGCCGGATTATCGCATCCCATTCACCGCGCGGGCCGGCATCACCCAGCGCTTCGCACAGGCCCCCGAAGCACACCACGACCTCAGCGGCACCTGGGAGTGCCGTTTCGCCGAAGGCACCCCGGACGCCTACCCGGCATTGGGGATCTTCAGAAGCGAGGCCGGGCGCGTGACCGGAACATTCTGCACGGAAACGGGGGACTACCGCTTCCTGGACGGCATGACGCACGGCGACTCCGTGCTGCTCTCCGCCTTCGACGGCTCCCATGCCTTCCTCTTCAACGCGGCCTTGCGCGACGATACGCTCACCGGCCGCTTCCGCAGCGGCATCCACTCTCAAGAATCCTGGTCCGCCGTGCGCAACGAGGACTTCCTTCTGCGCAACCCCGATTCCCTCACCTTCCTGAAAGAAGGGTACAGGATGGCTGATTTCCGCCTCCCCGACCTCGATGGGGATACGGTCTCCCCGATGGACGAACGCTTCGCCGGCCATGTGCGTATGGTGCAGGTGATGGGCAGCTGGTGCCCGAACTGTGTGGACGAAACAGTGCTTTTGACCGAGCTTTACGAGGAGTACCATGGTCAAGGCCTGGATGTGATCGCTATCGCCTTCGAGCGCTACCCCGAAAAAGGGAAAGCCCTGGCTTCACTCCGACGATTTACGGAGCGTTTGAACGTGAAGTACGATGTGCTCTACGGGGGTGAGGCGCGCAAAGAGGTGGCCTCGGAAAAGCTGCCCTTCCTGGACCATATCATGAGCTACCCCACTTGCATCTTCATCGATCGGGCGGGCAATGTGCGCCGCATCCGCACGGGCTTCTATGGACCCGGTACCGGTGCGCATTATGACAGCTACAAGCGCACCCTGAAGACCTTCATCGAACAGATGTTGGCGGAGGGGATCCCTGTCAAGGGGTCGTAGCTCAAAGGGATCGGTAGTACGGGCAGCCAGCCAACAAGACGTCGGTGCTTCCGGCGGCCCACCCTGTTCTACTCCTTGGGCAATGGCTTGTCCACCACGATGCGCTGCTCGCGGTTGGCCAGTTCCCATGCGGTGTAGAACACGAGTTTTGAACGTTGTTCCAGCAGGTCGAACCGGATCTTGTCCACCTCGTCTCCTGGCTGGTGGTAGTCGTCGTGTACGCCGTTGAAGTAGAAGATCACCGGTATGCCGTTCTTGGCGAAGTTGTAGTGGTCACTTCGGTAGTAGAAGCGGTTCGGATCATTCTCGCTGTTGAAGGTGTTGTCCAGCACAAGGTTCGTGTACAAGGCGTTCGCTTGCTCATTGATGTGGTGCAGCTCACTGCTCAAGCGATCGCTGCCGATAATGTACACATAGGGCCGGCTCTTCAGGTGCTGGGTATCCACACGCCCGATCATATCGATGTTCAGATCGGCCACCGTGTTCGCCAGCGGAAATACCGGATGGTCGCTGTACCACTCGCTGCCCAACAAGCCCTTCTCCTCGCCGCTGACCGGCATGAAGAGCATGCTCCGGCGGGGCCCGTGGCCTTCAGCTTTGGCCTTGGCGAATGCTTCCGCCATCTCCATCACGGCCACGGTGCCAGAGCCATCGTCATCGGCGCCGTTGTACACACCGTGCTCCGCGTCCATGCCGATGTGGTCGTAGTGGGCAGTGAGCACTACAAGCTCATCCTTCTTGTCCGACCCCTCCACATAACCCAGCACATTCTCGCCTTGCAGGCGCTGCTCGGAGGAGACATATCGCGCGTTGAAAACACACGAAAGCACGCGTGCCTGCTTCTCCGCCGTTCTCAGCGCTTTCTTCCAACTGAGCTTGCCTTTCTTCAGTATGCGCTCGGCCGTCGCCTTGTCTATGATGATCGTCTGCACTGTTGGCCTTTTCGGAACGCCATTCTCCTTGCTGTCCAGAAGCTTCATCCGCGGTGTTGTGATGTAGTGCGCGTATTGGGCCATCATCTCCTTGGCGTGCGGACTGGCCACCAGGAGCACACGGGCGCCAGCCGCCTCGGCCACACCCGCTTTCCGAGTGATCTGCTGGAAGAAATCCACGGGGGGGCGGTCTGTCTTGGTAACTCCGACACCATCCTCCAGCACCAACATCACACCGCCGTTGGCCGCGGTGCGCGATGCATCATCCAACTGCGCCTTGTCCCCATAACCAGCATAGACCACTGTGTCGGTGGTGTAATCCTCGCGCAGCTTCTCGCTCAAGTAAAAGAATTCCTGCATAAAGCCGATGGGCAGCCCGTCCACCACGAGTGAGAGGCCGCCGGGGCGTGAGAGTTCCAAGGGGAAGGGTTGCTCATAGCCGTTGATCAGTCCCTTCTCCTCCGCGCCGGGTACCGGGGGTATGCCAGAGGCGATGAAGTGCTCCCGGATATATCGGGCGGCCATCTTTTGGCCCTTGGCCCCGGTCTCGCGGCCTTCGTACCCATCACTCGCCAGCACGTTCAGGTGGGTTCGCAGATCGGCCTGTGTTATGGTGTTCCCATACCGCAATCGCACACTGTCCACCTGCGCGATCAGTGGAATGGACGCACAGAACAAAAGCCCCATGCAGGGCAGGGAGATCAACCTCATCAGCAAGGGTTAAGAGCGGTGTACGGGTGTTGGTTCGATCTTCTCCACGCGCCGCTGATGGCGACCGCCTTCGAATCGCGCCGCAAGAAAGGCGTCCACGATGCGCAAGGCCAACGCCTCATCCACGAACCGCGCGGGCAGGGCCAGCACGTTGGCGTTATTGTGCTCGCGGGCCAGGCGGGCCACTTGCTCGTTCCACGCGATGGCAGAACGTACGCCCTGGTGTTTGTTCGCCGTGATGTTCACCCCATTGGCGCTACCACATATTACGATGCCCACATCGGCCGACCCGGAAGCCACGGCAGTAGCTACCGCATGGGCGAAATCAGGATAATCCACACTGTCCTGCACGTGGGTGCCGCGGTCCACCACCTCCGAACCAAGCTGTTTCAAATGCTCCTTTACCCGGTGTTTGAGGTCAAACCCGGCATGGTCGCTGCCTATACTGATGTGCATTCGTTGACCGTCAAGGACTACGGGCCCGCACGGTGCATCAAAGGTAGAAGCGATGGGCTATCAACACCTGGATCGTTGATCGATCATTCCCTTTGTGTACAAACACCAGCAACTTTTCTGTCATCAACAAAGCGTCCGCTCCCCATGATCCTTTCTGCCGTTCCCACAAGCTGACTTGTTTCCTTTCCGTGAACGCCGATCGAACGATCCGAACACGGGCAGGACCCCACGATGAACCAACGATCGGAACACAGCATGGGATCGAACGATCGTTCACAGAAAACCTGCTTCCCTTGCTATCACTGTTCACACCGTTAAAGGAGCATCTCGTCGGCTGTTGATAGTTGGTGGACTACTTTTGAAAACCGACAAAGTCAAACGCGCGGCCAACCGATCATCCACCGATCGAACAGCACATACTACATCATCATAATTCTTTGAATAATCTTAGAATACAAATGCTCTGTGTGTTCACCTGTGTGGTGGGCATGTGTCAAGGGCAGGGTGATCTTACCCAATACCGTTATGCGAACGGCAAGGTGAGCAGTGAGGGGCGTTTGGTGGAGGGCAGGCCGGAAGGCTATTGGAAGAGCTACTACGAGACCGGCGTGCTCAAGAGCGAAGGCAACCGCACCGCTGCGCTGCTGGACAGCACATGGAAGTTCTACGACCCCGATGGACGGTTGACCATGGAGATCACTTACGTGGCTGGCCAGAAGAACGGGCCTACGCGCAAGTTCGGGGAAGCCGGTGAGGTCTTGAGCGAGGAACTGTACTCCGCCGATCTGAAGAGCGGCGATACCCGCACGTTCTACCCTGGAGGAATTGTGCATGAGCGCATCGCCTTCAAGGACGGTAAAGAGGAAGGTAAGGCCTACGAGTACGAACAAGATGGCCGCATCATCACCATCTACGACTACCGCGCCGGCATGATGCGGGCCAAGGAGGTGCTCAACCGTTACGATGAGAAGGGCTGGCGCCAAGGCTTCTGGCGCGCATACTGGCCCAACGGCAAGCCCAAGTGGGAGGGCAAATTCGTCGATGACAAGCGCCAGGGGATCTTCAAGGAGTTCGATGCGAACGGCACGTTGAAAACCATGGAAAAGTTCGATCAGGACATGATCCAGAAGGACGCCGAGGAGGTGAAGATGCTGGCGATCAAGAACACGTATCATTCAACGGGCAAGGTGTCCAGCATCGGGAGCTATTCCAAGGATGGCCGGAAGGAGGGCCTCTTTCGCAGTTTCGATGATGCCGGCAAACCCACCACGGCAGCCATCTTCCAGGGCGACAGGAAAATGAGCGAGGGGGAGGTGAGTGATGTAGGGGCCCTGCAAGGCCACTGGATCGAGTACTACGGCACCGGAGAGAAGCGGGCGGAGGGTGAGTACAAAGAGGGGAAGAAAGATGGCCCTTGGACCTTTTTTCACCGCGGCGGGGAAGTGGAGCAGAAGGGCAACTACGTGAACGGCCTGCCTCAGGGCGAATGGGTCTGGTTCTTCGAAGGTGGTGGACGGCACAGGGAGGAGCGCTATCGCAAAGGCAAGGAGGACGGCACTTCAGCCGAATACGACTCCGCAGGTACCGTGATCACCCAAGGCGAATACATCGACGGACTGAAGGACGGCCAATGGCTGTACCAACTGGGTGATCACAAAGAGGTCGGCGCTTACCGGGACGGACTGAAGGACGGCGAATGGGTACACACCTACGGCAATGGCAAACGCGCTTTCGTCGGCCGGTATGTGAATGGTGATCCCACGGGCAAACACCGCTGGTGGTGGCCCAACGGGGAATTGAAGATGGAAGGCAGGTACAGCGCTGGGCTACAGGAGGGTGACTTCAACCATTTCGATGCGAACGGCATGCTCAGCCTGACGATCAAGTACCGCAACGGCGCGGAAGTAAAGCTGGATGATACGAAGCTGCCCCCGCCCTACGAGGCGGGCGGGTTCGAGGAGTGATCGGAGGTTGCCTCCCGGGAACGTAAGTTCACACCGTGGCAGAAGTGATCGATCAGGATGCGTTAGCGCGTGAAGGCACTGAGCTGGCGGGTGCCTACCTGGAACTGAAACACCAGTACGACCTGCTTGTGCGGAAAAACCTCGCCGGGGTTTTCCGCACCACTGTGAATGGGCGTTTCGTGGAGTGCAACGACAGTATGGCCCGCATGCTCGGGTACATGGATCGCGAAGCGCTGATGGCTGTGAATGCTGAAGACCTGTATGCGGATGCCACCGCCCGCGAACGTTTTCTTCTGGACCTGCGCGAACACAAACAACTGGTCAACTACGAAGCCGTCCTCAAGCACGCCAGCGGCCGCCCCGTGCATGTGCTGGAGAACGTCTTCATCAACGAACCAGCTGATCGGCCAGCCACCGTCGACGGTACGGTGATCGATATCACCCACATCCGCCAAGCGGAACTGGAACAACGGGCGCTACTGAACAACTACCGGCAGCTGATGGACCGCGTGCGTGATGGGATACTCATCGTGCGCAACGACGAGGTCCTGTACGCCAATCCCTCCGCCGAAGCCCTCGCCCCGGACCGCCAATGGTTCGGTTCGCCGTTCCTGGAGCGCGTTCATGCTGAGGACCGCCTCGCCGTGAAAGAAGCCCTGGAACAGCTCGCCGATGCGCCCACCTCCGGCATCCTCGATGCGCGCGTTGCCGCGGGCGGTGATACCTGGCGGGACATGCTCTTCAGTGCGGCCGTGCTCCAGCATGAAGGCCAGACCGCCGCCCAAGTGACCTTGCAGGACGTGGGCCTGCACCGCTCACTCGTACACGAACGGAGCCGTGCACGCATCGCCGAGGAGGTGAACGAGATCCTGCGCCAAGAGATCGCCGAGCATCGCCGAACCCAAGAGGCCCTCCGCCAGAGCCGCCGTTTCGCACGTAGCCTGGTGGACAGCTCCTTGGATACCATCATCGCCGTCGACCAGCAGGGCCGCATTACGGAATTCAACCCCGCAGCGGTGATCAAATTCGGCTACGAGGCCGATGAGGTGATGGGTCAGAAGACCAGCATGCTCTACGCGAATGAAGAGGAGTTCGGACGGGTGCAAAGGGAAATGAACATGCACGGAGCCTTCGCCGGCGAAGTGGAGAACGTGACGCGCGAGGGCAACACCTTCACCTCTTTCCTAGCCAGCAGCCGGCTGTACGATGAGGACGGCAAGCTCCTGGGAAGCATGGGCGTAAGCCGCGACATCACCCAAAGCAAGAAGGACCAAGAGGCCCTGCGCGCGAGCGAAGAGCGCTACCGCGATCTGTTCGAGAACGCCACGGACCTGATCCAGAGCGTGGACACCGAGGGCGTGCTCCAGTACGCCAACGACACCTGGTGTTCCACGCTGGGTTATACCAAGGACGAATTACCGCACCTGCGGCTGGAAGACGTCGTGCATCCCGATGAACTGGAACGGTACAAGACCTGGCGTCTGAAACACCTGAATGGGGAGAACCCCGGACCCATCAACACCCGCTTCCGCACCAAAGGGGACGCCACAGTGCATGTGCAGGGCAACAGTACCGTGCGTGTGGTAGATGGTCAGCCGGTGGCCACGCGGAGCATCTTCCGGGACATTACCGCAGAGCAGGCGGCCCGCGAAGAGGTGATGGAGCATGAAGCCAAACTCCGCGCGCTCTTCGAAAGTAGCGAGCACAT
>JANOPI010000091.1:0-3221 GCA_031421755.1 Flavobacteriales bacterium
CCTTCGTGCTCTTGGGCAACGATGCGAACACCGGGGAGCTGCGCAAGGATCGCTGGTTCCCGGGCCTACATTAGGCGCATGCGGTGGACCTGGCTCCTATTGCTCCCTTTCATGGCATGCGGCTCTTCCCATGAAGACCTGTGTTCCCGATTTTATGCGCCTTACCCCAACCACATCGGGGAACGCCCACGAACGAAGGTGAACGGCGACTTGCTGGACGCCATGGCGGCGTACGATAAGGGCGACTACGCTGCGGCATCCACGGGTCTTTCCGCGGTGATCGAGCGTGACGCTGGCGATCGGTTGGCACGTTTGTACCTGGCCAGTGCGTTACTGGGGGCGGGTGAACCGTACAAGGCCGAGATGCATCTGGACTTCCTGGAGCGAAGCGCTGGATCCCCGTTCAAGGACCAGACCGAATGGTTCAACACGTTGTGCTGGTTGTGCAGCGGGCAGCTCGACAGGGCCCGTGCCGAAAGCGCGCTCATCGCCGCGCAGCCCTCCCATACCTACAAAGCGGAAGCGCAAGCGCTGAACCAAGCGCTGATCACCCCGTGAACGCGCACGCGGGAACGATTGATCGGTTGCGCGCCCGCTTGGCAGGTCCGTTGCCGGGGCATGACGAATTCCGCGAGGTGAGCGGCTACTCCCGCCCCGATCTCGAGAGCGTGAAACGCCAACAGCCACCACCCGTGGAAAGTGGTGTGCTGGTGCTGCTATGGCCGGAGGAAGGAAGACTGCACACCATGCTGATGCTGCGGCCCGCCTACGATGGGGTTCACAGCGGCCAGGTAGGTTTTCCGGGCGGGCACCGGGAACGGGAGGACACGGACATCACGGCGACAGCCTTGCGTGAGTTCACGGAGGAAACCGGCGCACCGGGGCAAGGCTTCGAGGTGCTGGGCACGCTAACACCAGTGTACATCCCCCCGAGCCGGGCCCTGGTCACCCCAGTGGTCGCCTACGCAGAGGAACTGGCCGGGTTATCACCAGATCCGCGCGAGGTAGCCGCATTGATCCCCGTATCCGTAGATCACCTCATGCGCGAAGACATCTTGAAGCGGACAACGGTACATGTGAGTATCATGAAGCGCGACATGGAAGTACCCTACTGGGATGTGAACGGACACGTCGTTTGGGGCGCAACGGCCTTGATGATCGCCGAATTGCGGAAGCTGCTGCGATAAGCACGCCGTCCTACTCCACCCGCAAAACCCGGGTGGATACGCATTTGCCCGAGGCTGTCGCGCAACGGACCCAGAACAGGTCACCGTTCAGTTGGCTCGGCTGGAGTGGCCAGTTCATCGGCGTTTCCGGCTGGACCAGCCCGCTGAAGATGACCGCGCGGGTGCGGCCCATGGCATCTACAAGTGTCACAAGCACGTTCTCTTGCGTCCTGGTCTCAAGCTGCACGTAGGCGTCTTCGACCATCGGGTTCGGTGCGACGAGCAGATCAACATCCGCTTGGGGTAGACTGTCCGTTTCCAGGCTGTCCGGCGAGCAAATGCCCAACCTGCACCCGTGCGCCAGATGCGCGGGCACCCCGTTCTCGCTGATACAAATGGAATGCGCGTTCGCCGGGTTGCCAGGCGGGATATGGCACACGGCCACTTTGTTCATGTTGTTGCCACAGCGCACATCCACAACATCAACGAAAATGGAATCTCCTGAAACACACCCATCCATATCGGTCGCGCTCACCGAGTACCAACCCGGCCCATCCGTGCAAATGGTGATCACCGGAACGGTTGCGCCCGTGCTCCAGACATACATGTACGGCCCATTTCCTGTGATCCACGGGGTCAATTCCGCACACGAAAGAGGTTCATAGCCGAGGTAGACCGTAGCGGTATCCTCGGTGAAGACCGTGGCGCACTGGGCGAAGGAAAAGGCCGGTGCGAGGGACAAGAGAGCGATGGCAGAAACGCGACGAGGTGTCATCATGCTCCAAAGATCCAGTAAGACGGGGCGAGTTGTCCAGTGGCAAGGCCATAAAACAGGAACCCCGGCAACCTTTCGGCCACCGGGGTCCACGTTCCTCGGGTGCTGAGCGCACCCGAACCACTAGTGTTCAGCAATCCGCTTCGCCTTCCGCTGGCCAGGCTGCGGCGGGTGCTTCAGGTCGTTCGTGTTCGGTGGCTTGAATTTCCGTGGCCGCCTCCGTCCCCTCCGCCTCTTGGGCGAAGAGCTGTTCATCATCGGTGAGTTGAAGCAGGAGGGTCAGGGTCATTACAGGCCACATGGTTCTCGTTTTGTTGTGGGGCAAGATTCCGTGGGCGAGGGGGTGGCTGTCAAGACGAATATCGCATTTTTGTCGACGAGCATCAATAAGTATCGACGAAAACAGTCTGACCGAGATCAACATGGCTGGTTCGGTCATCCTGTGCAACTTCGCGGGCGATGAGAGCGCGCACCCTTCTGATCACGGCCGTTTTGCCTGCGTTGGCATTCGCCCAAGTGCGCCAAGGCCCGCGGCTCGGTCTGGCCGTGGCCACACAAACGGCAGGTCAGTTCCTGCAGTGGCAGGGTTTACCGAAGTTCGGCCCGATCGTGGGGTGGAGCTGGGACATACCCTACACCCACCAACTGCACGTGCTGGTGGAGCCGATGCTGATGAGCAAGGGCAGCTGGATACAGACACCACTTTTCCAACAGCAGAGCTATACCACGCTCAGCTATCTGGAACTGCCCGTGCTGGCGAAGCTGGATGTGGATGCGACCGAGCACGGTACATTTCTCACGGGTGGTGTGATCTACGGCTATTGGATCGCGGGGCGCTTCCGGCAGACACAGAACGGTGTGGAGATCATCGATCAGAAATTCAACCTCAGCGGAGTGAACGTGCGGCGCTCGCAATGGAGCGTGGCGGTGGGCTTGGGCCGCGGCAACAACCGTTGGGCGTGGGAATTCCGGGCACAAACGAGCGTAACGCCGTTCGACCGCTTGATCCGCTCGCAGAACCTGGTGTTCGGCCTGCACTTCACCTACCGCCTGCCCACCTATGAGGAACGCAAAGCGAAGCGCGATGCGAAGGAGGCGGCTGAAGAAGACGAGAAGGAATAGACCACCGGGTCAGTTCTATCGGCGCAAGCCCCTTACTTTGGTTCACCAATTCATCTTACCGTGAAACGTCTTCTCCCCTTTTTCATCGCCGCCACCTTCGCGGCACCAGCGTATGCACAGGTTTCCATCGGTAACCGCGTTGGACCTTCTTTTTCGCG
>JANOPI010000092.1:0-7213 GCA_031421755.1 Flavobacteriales bacterium
TCATTCCGGCCTTGAGCCGGAATCGCGGAGCTCCCGCGACGCTTATTCATTTGAACACCTCCGCCAACTTCTCTTCCAACGCGGGGCCACGCAGGTTCTTGCCGAGGATCTTGCCGTCCTTGTCCACAAGCACCGTGTAGGGGATACTGCTCACGCCGTATTGCTGGGCGGCGGCGTTGTTCCAGAAGCCGAGGTCGCTCACGTGCTTCCATGGAAGGCCGTCCTGCGCGATCGCACCGGTCCATGCGCCTTTGTCACGGTCCAGCGACACGCCGAGGATCTCGAAGCCCTTGCCCTTGTACTGCTCGTACACGCGTTTCACGTTGGGGTTCTCCATGCGGCAGGGCTTGCACCAGCTGGCCCAGAAATCGATGAGTACGACCTTGCCGCGCAGGCTGCTGAGCGAAACGGGTTTGCCCTCCGGCGTCGGCTGCGTGAAGTCAGGCGCTTCGCTGCCGATGGGGATGAGGTTGTCCAAACGGGCCATCTGTTCCTCTTGGGCCTTCATGGCCACGGCCTGCTGCTCCATGCGGCCAACCTGGTCGCGGAACCCGATGTAGTAGTCGCTCTTGGGGATGGTGTTCTTCAGGGCGTCGCGCACCTCTTGGAACAGGGGCAGTTCATTCTGGATGTTCAGTCGGCTCACGGCGGCGAGCACGGCGGGGCTGCCTTTGTTCTCGTTCACGAACATGCGGCACCGGTTGTAGTGGTCGTCGTTCAACTTGTTGATGCGATCGATGGCGCCCGAGTCCGCGCGGTCCGCGTTGATGCGTTTGACCAATTCCTGTTTATCGGTATCGAAAGCCTTGATCTCCTTGAAGAAGCCGTACATCAGGTCGGAATGCCGGCTTCCGGTCAGGCTGGTGGGTTCCCCGAGCTTGCCTGCGGTGGCCTCCACGTTCACGCTTTCGGCGCTGTCCAGGATCACCACGGTCATATCGGTGGATGAAAGGCTGAGCGCGTAGAAGTCGAGCGGCAAGATGGCGGGCCGAAGGGTGCCTTTTCCATCGGCATCCAGCTTCACCGAATCGACATGCACGGGCTTGTTCCCGGAGAATTTGTCCAGGTAGAGCATCTGGCCCGCTCCACCGCGGATAACGGCGTTGATGGTGCGGCCGCCTTGTTGTGCGCCACAGGCGGAAAAAATGAGCAGTGCGGGGATCAGCTGGCGGAAGGTCATGATCAGATGGGTTCTTGTTCGAGCATACGTGCTACCAGGGCATTGGCCTTGCGTGGGTCCGCTTTGCCTTTGGTGGCTTTCATCACTTCGCCCATGAAGAGGCCTAGCAGCCCCTTGTTGCCGGCACGGAAGGCGATCACCTTGTCCGGGTATTTGGCCATAGCTTCGCGCACGGCGCTTTCGACCAGGTCCTCATTCGCGTCCAGCAAGAGGCCGTTCGCAGTGGCGAGTTCCTCGGCCGATCCGTGCTGGTCGAGCATTAGCGGGAAGAGCTTCTGGGAGGCGAGGGTATGGCTCACCTTGCTTTCGTCGATCAGGACCACCAGAGAGGCCAAGCGCTCGGCGCTGATGGGGAATTCATTCATCGTCAGGCCTCGTTCATTCACCCAGCCACGCACATCGCCCATTATCCAGTTGGCAGCCGCTTTGGCATTGGTGGTGTACCGCAGTGTTTCCTCGAAGTAGAGCGCGGTGGTCTTGTCGTCCGTAAGGATCTCTGCATCATAAGCGCTCAGTCCGAGGCTTCCGGTATATTTCGCCTTCAGTTGGCGCGGTAGTGGCGGCATCGCTTTCCGGATCGCTTCTTTTTTCGCTTCAGTAACGGTGAGCGGCTGGATATCCGGTTCGGGGAAGTATCGGTAGTCATGCGCCATCTCCTTGCTGCGCATGCTGGCTGTGTTGCCTTTTGCGGCGTCGAAGGAGCGCGTTTCCATGTTGATCGTTCCACCCGCGTCCAGCACTTCGCTCTGGCGTTGCGCTTCGTATTCGATCGCGCGCTGGACATTCTTGAAACTGTTGAGGTTCTTCACCTCGGTGCGTGTTCCGAAGGTTGTGGAACCCTTCGCCCGTATGCTGATGTTCGCGTCGCAGCGCAAATTCCCTTCCTCCATGTTGCCATCGCACACGTCGAGGTAGCGCACCAGGCGGCGCACTTCCACCAGGTAGTCGTATGCTTCTTGGGAAGAGCGGATATCCGGTTCGCTCACGATCTCCACCAGCGGCACGCCTGCGCGGTTAAGGTCTACCAGCGTGTTGAAGGGGTCCATATCGTGGATGCTCTTGCCCGCATCCTCCTCCATGTGTATGCGCGTGATGTGGATGTCCTTTTCTATGGCACCGAGCGGGGTAGAAGTGGTGATGGTGATCTTGCCTCCTCGGCAGATCGGCGTGGTGTCCTGTGTGATCTGGTAGCCCTTGGGCAGATCGGGATAGAAGTAGTTTTTCCGGGCGTAGTGCATCCGCGGCGCGATGTCACAACCGCATGCCAGGCCCAGGCGGATGGCCAGATCGATCACCTTGGTGTTCGGCACGGGCAGGGAGCCGGGAAGGCCGAGGGTGACCGGGCTGGTGAGCGTGTTCGGATGGTCGCCATACGCGTTGGCATCGCTGCAGTACGCCTTGCTTCTGGTAAGTAGTTGAGCGTGGACTTCCAGGCCAACGACCAGTTCATAGCGGTCCATCCAGTGTGGCGCACTGGAAATTGGTGGGGTGGAGGGTGTGCTCATTCAGTAACGATCGTCAACGGTGCGTACCAGCGATGTCCGCTCGTGATGAGCGAAACGACGTAGGTGCCGGGCGCGAAATTGCGTGTATCCAGCGTGCGTTCGACCGCACTACGGCGTGTGATCCCAACGGGCAGAACCCGACCTGTCGCATCCGTAAGGGTGATGGGGCCTTCCTCCAGCGTGCCATCGGGCAGTTGGATGCTGGTTCCATCCGTGGCCGGATTGGGCCACAAGCGCAGGGTTCCGGTTGTCGACTGTTCCGGGGTCGCTGTGGAAAGCGCTTGTGTGATGTCCAGCACGAAGAGCCCATGCTGCATTTCGCTGATCAGGATCCGGCCGCTGGGCAGGTAAGGGTAGACGCCCCAAGCACCTTTGTAACTGAAGGAGTACGGCTCTGGATGCATGTCGTACCAACCGAGCAGTTGCGCATTGTAAGGGTCGGTCACGCGCCAGAGCCAATAGCCGTCCTCATAATAGGCCACGTGGAGCAGGTCGCCTTGGAAGCACGGGTTGTGCGGGATGCTGCCCGGCCCCAGGTCTGTGCCGATGGTGTCGATGAATTCAATGTCCGAAGGATCGGTCACGTCAAAGAGCTTCAGGTCGGTGCCGTGTGTTTCGTCAGCCATCACATAGAGCCAGCCATTGTCGTGCAACCACCCGCTGTGGTTGTATCCAGGCTGCGGATAATCCGTGCTGTTGAGCGAGCCGAGCAGCACGGGGTTTTCCACATCGTTGAAGTCGATGATGTGCATGCCGTCGACATCGTTCGTGAACGTGATGTTATCGACCGTGTACGCGTCGTGTACGCCATCAACGAGCTGGTTCCACCATGGCACGCTGTTCTGCGGCTTCAGCATCAACGTTGGCGCATCTGGATCCGCGAGTGACCAGATCGCGAAGTCGCTGCTACCGTAATGCGTATAGAGCCGGGCGTTGGTGGTGTCGATCCACAGGGTATGCGCGCGGGAGAAGAGGTCGTTGTCGTCGTAGATCACCGGGGCGCTGTCCGGCAGGTGGCGCAGATCGATTATCTGGAGGGTACCCTGGCCTTCATCCGTAACAGTGTACAGCCGGTCGCGGTAGGTCTTGTACTCGCGGTGGATGATATCGCCACCCTCATCGTTCCCGGGTATGAACGCGATACCACCGGTGATGTCATCCGGCGTTACATCGATGATGTGCGTACCCATCGTACTACCGATGATGGCGTATTCGCGTTCATCGCGTGCGTAGCCCCAGACCGCGTTGTAGGTATTGTCGTACAGGAATGATCCGGGCAATCCGTCGCCCTGCCATTGGTAGATTTTGGTTACGTTCAAGCTGTCTTGTGCGAATGCGCGATGTGTGCCGGTCAAGAAGAAGGCGAGGGCGAGCACGAGGAAGATCCCGATGGTTGTCGGTTGTCTGTTGTCGGTTGTCCGGCGTTGTGGTAGAAGCACTCTCAGATTTCCAGGAGTAAGGACGCGCGTTGGTGTCGGCAGCCTGACAACGGACAACGGACAACCGACGACCGCGAACGGCAGCCCCACAACAGACAACAGACAACCGACAACTGATGTCAGCATGAAGCGACGAGTTCCCGCATGATCAAGGTGAGGCTCGGCTCAGCCTTCTCAGCCACGCGCTGCACCATCTCGTGCGTTGTTTTCTCGATGCGCCCTTCCACACCCATATCGGTTATCACGCTCATGGCGAAGCAAGGCAGGCCCATGTGGCGCGCGGCGATCACCTCAGGCACCGTGCTCATACCGACAGCGTCGCCACCGATGTTGCGCACGTAGCGGTACTCCGCCGGTGTTTCCAACGTAGGGCCGGTGAGGCCGACATACGTGCCTTCCTGCACGTTGATATTGTTCTTCGCGGCGATGTCCTTCGCCTTGGCGATCAGCGCATGATCATAAGGCTCGCTCATGTCCGGGAAGCGCGGCCCCAGCTCATTGATGTTCGCCCCAATGAGCGGGTTGGGGAAGAGGCAGATGTGATCGGTAAGGATCATCAGATCGCCGGTATCATGCGCAGGGTTCACGCCGCCGCAGGCATTGCTCACAAAGAGCCGTTTGATACCGAGGAATTTGAACACGCGCACGGGCATTACCACTTCGGGCATGGTCCAACCTTCGTAGTAGTGGAAGCGGCCCTGCATGGCCACCACGGGTTTGCCGCCGAGATACCCGAACAGCAGTTTGCCTGGGTGGCCTTCCACGGTACTTACGGGGAACTCCGGGATGTCCTTGTAGGCGATCGCGAACTTCACGTCGATCTCCTTGCCCAAGCCGCTGAGGCCGGTGCCGAGGATGATGCCGGTCTCGGGCTGGAACCCGTTCGTGGCATTTTTCAGGTGGTCAGCGATGCGTTGGATGCGTTGCAACATGGGATCGGAGCAGGGCGGTGAAAGTGTGTGGGTCGTTGAGGATCTCGGCCTGGATGCCGATCACGGCGATGGGGATGTCTTCGAGCGGGCCGTTCATGAGGGCAGGGCCCAAACGCGCGGCGTCTTTCTCGGTGGTGATCAGTGTTTTTTCGAGGCCCGCGAAACTAACGAAGCGCATGGCGATGCGTTGTTGGTCAGCCGGGGAGAAGACGTGGTGGTCCGGGAAAGCCATGTGCTCCACGATCGGGAAGAGATCTTTCACATGGCCCACCAGCGGGGAAGGATCCGCGATGCCGGTAAGGAGCAGGGCTGCGGTTCCAGCACCTGTCTTCACGGTCATCGTACTGTCGTGCAGCGAGCGCGGCACCGCGTATTTCAATCCACTGAAGAAGAGCTGTTGCGCGGGCAGTAGCTTTAGTTGTTCGCGCCACCGCCGTTGCTCGTCAGTGGAAGGTGCCGCAAGGCACTTCGTCACGATCACCGCATCGGCTTGCCGAGCTCGGCTGGTCAGATCTCGCAGCATTCCAGCGGGCAGCACATGGTCGTTGAACCAGGGTTTCTGCCAGGTGGTAAGCACAATGCTGAGCCCAGCTTTCAACTTCCGGTGCTGGAAGGCGTCATCCAGGATCACGGCCTTTACCTCGGGTGCGGCGCTTTTGATCCTTTCGATCCCGGCCACCCGGTCAGCCCCTACGAATACGCGCACGCCAGTGAACTTGCGCTTCAGCATGAGCGGCTCGTCACCCGCCACGCTCGCGTCATCTTCGCGGTGTACCTCGTGGAAGTGCATTCCGTCCCGCCCGTAGCCACGGCTCAAGGTGGCCAATGGTCCATGGTCCATCAGCGTTCGCAGTGCCAGCTCCACATGCGGGGTCTTGCCCGTTCCTCCCAAGGCGATGTTGCCGATAACGATGCTGGGTGTCGCGGGTGTCGTGCTTTTCAACCAGCCTTGGTCATAGGCGAAATGCCGAACGCGCAGAACAGCCGCATAGAGCCAAGCGAAAGGCAGAAGGAGCAGTCGAAGTGAGGCCATCGGTCGGCCTCAAAGATGCACGGCTCTATGGCTGGTGGTCCTTCCCGCGCGACTTCTCTTCGTACTGGTTCTCCATGGTTTCGTAGTAAGGGGTCAAGTCGTGCGTGTAGCGTTCGTCCCAAACGATGCCGTTCTCCTTCTTATTGAAACTGGCCTTGCTCAGCGGCCGCTCGCAAACACTGTAGTCAACAGCGTCGATCCGCGGCATCAACTTCACCTTGAAACGCGTGTTGTAGCCCCACTTGCGCTGCTTGATGCCCGGACCGTTCAGGTCGATCATAACGTGCTTGGGCACATGGCCTTCGCCAGCGAGTTCCACACGGTACACATGGTCCAGCGGCAGGTTGATGCGGCACTTGCCTTTGGCGGAACACTCGGCTTTAATGGGTACAGCGCCAGCGGAAGTGTCCAAGGCTGTCAGTGTGAAGCGTGTGAGATCGTCGTTCTTCTCCCAGCAGCGCACCATGGCGGTGAGGCGGAGGTCGGTGGGTTGGGCTGAAACTGTGGCCAACAGACCAATGGACACGAGCAGGGCGGAACACAAGCGGATCGGCATGTTTCTGTACCCGGGCAAGTCGGGGCGGGCGAAGGTTGTGAGAAGTTCGGTCGGGTCGGTAGCCCCGATCTTCGCCCACAGAGTTTCCGAACCATGCGCCTTTCCGAGATCACCCGCGTTCTTGAGGCTTGGGCTCCGCCCGTCCTCCAAGAAGACTATGACAACAGTGGCCTACAGGTGGGCAGCCCCGACAAGGAGGTGAAGGCCGCCTTGGTCGCTTTGGACTGTACGGAGGACGTCGTGGCCGAAGCCGTGAAGCGCGGTTGCGACCTGGTGATCGCGCACCATCCGGTGATCTTCCGAGGGCTGAAGAACATTACCGGGCGAACGGGTGTGGAGCGCACACTGCTGGCGGCCATCAAGCACGACGTGGCCATCTATGCCATCCATACCAACTTGGACAATGTGATCACCGGCGTGAACGCGGAGATCGCCGCCCGACTCGGGCTTCAGGACCTGCGGGTGTTGGATGCAAAGCCCGGGCAACTGCTGAAGTTGGTCGTCTTCGTACCGAATGCGCATGTCGAAGCGGTGCGCATAGCGATGTTCGCCGCTGGCGCTGGCCGCT
>JANOPI010000093.1:0-3690 GCA_031421755.1 Flavobacteriales bacterium
GGCCGAATGGTATGTCGCGATGGGCAGAAAGAAGGAGGCCCCGCACAAGAGAGCGGCGGCCAATAGGTACAGGGTCTGTTTGCGTTGGATCATGTGTCGGGCCCCGAACTTCCCGGGGCGGAAAGGCGTGGCGAAGATGGGGATCGGGGGCATGTTGTGCGATCGGGACAAGCGCCTATCATTGCACTGTCTTTTCCCGCCAGCGCCTCCGGTGCCGGCAACCCCGACAGAACATTCCGAGAAACGAACGAGGCCTGCAATGGCTTCTCCCGGCGCACAGCGCCGATCCCTACGAACATATTCCGCCCCGGTAAGCCAACCCCGATGGCATCGGGATGAAACAGATCAAACACATGCAGGACAAGGCATCGTTGGAGAGCATGAAGCTCCCCGAATTGAAGGAGATCGCGAAGAAGGCTGGTCTGCAGAAGGTCGAAACCCTCAAGAAGCAGGACCTTATCGCCCGCATCCTGGAAACCCAGGCCGCGAAAAAAAGCGACAACCGCGATACGGACGCGATCAGCGCTATGGCCACGGCCGATGAACCCGAACCGTCCGAGGATCCTGAACCCGAGGAAGAGAATGGGGTGAACGGGGAGGAGGACGACGATGATGATGACGAGGACGACGACGAGGAAGATGGCGAGGAGGACAATGATGACGAAGAAGAAGAGGAAGAGAAGTCGACCACGCCACAAGCAACAAGCAGTCCCGCTCCGCCACCGCCCACAGGTGTTCGCGATGATCGCCGCAATACTCCCGGCGAACCTCGAGACCGGAATGATCGCCGTGAACGCAGACCCCGTTCCGAAGTTCAACCCCCACCCGCAAGTGATGCACCACAACCTCCGAACGCACGAGGCGGGGATCTTTTCCAACAACAACAGGATCGAAAGGAAGAACGTCGTGACGAATCCGGGAACCGGAATGGTGACCGTCGCCAAGACCATGGCCAACGCAACGATCAAGGCCCACGCGGAAATGACCGCAGGGACCAGGCACCACGCCCGCAGGACCAACCGCGACAGGATGGGAATCGCGGTGATCAAGCCCCGCGCAACGAGCAGCAACGGAACGATGGCGGACGTAATGACCAACAGCGCAACGACCGCCCGAACGAAGCATCGCGCAACGACCAGAACCGCAATGATGGCCCGAGGAATGATCAGCAACGCAATGAGCGCCCGAACGATGGACCGCGCAATGATCAGCAACGCAACGATCGCCCGAATGATGGCCCGCGTAATGACCCGCAGCGGAATGACCGCGATCAACCACGCCAACAAGAACGCCAACCGCAGTACAATTTCGAGGCGTTCATCGAATGTGAAGGCGTGCTGGAGATCATGCCCGAGGGCTACGGCTTTCTGCGCAGCAGCGACTACAACTACCTGGCCTCACCGGATGATGTGTACGTGAACCAGCAGCAGATCAAAGCCGCTGGCCTGAAGTTGGGTGACACGGTGAGCGGCTTTGTTCGACCGCCACGCCAAGAGGACAAGTTCTTCCCGCTGGTGAAGATCGATCGCATCAACGGCCGGGATCCCGAATGGGTGCGCGACCGCGTGCCCTTCAAATTCCTTACACCGCTCTTTCCGGACGAGAAGTTCGACATCACGACCAAGGGCTCGAACCTGAGCATGCGCGTTCTGGATCTCTTTTCCCCGATCGGGAAAGGGCAACGCGGGCTGATCGTGGCGCAACCGAAGACCGGTAAGACGATCCTGTTGAAGGACGTGGCCAACGCCATCGCGGCGAATCATCCGGAAGTGTACCTGATCGTTCTGCTCGTGGATGAACGCCCCGAGGAAGTAACGGACATGGCGCGCAGCGTGAAGGCCGAAGTGATCGCCAGCACCTTCGATGAACCCGCCAGCCGCCACGTTGCCGTGGCCAGCATGGTGTTGGAGAAAGCCAAGTGCCTCACCGAGTGCGGCCATGACGTGGTGATCCTGCTCGACTCGATCACACGCCTCGCACGGGCTTACAATACCGTTCAACCGGCAAGCGGAAAGATCCTCTCCGGCGGTGTGGACGCGAATGCGCTGCAAAAGCCGAAACGTTTCTTCGGCGCCGCGCGTAAGATCGAGAACGGTGGAAGTCTCACCATACTCGCTACAGCGCTGGTGGAGACCGGCAGCAAGATGGACGAAGTGATCTTCGAGGAATTCAAAGGCACCGGCAACATGGAAATGGTGCTCGACCGGAAGATCAGCAACCGCCGCATCTTCCCCGCCATCGACATCATGAGCAGCGGTACACGCCGCGACGACCTGCTCCACCACAAGGACGTGCTGCAACGCACCTGGGTGCTGCGCAAACACCTCGCCGACATGAACCCCGTGGAAGCCATGGAGTTCATCAAGAACCGCATGGAGGGAACGAAGAGCAATGAGGAATTCCTGGTGTCGATGAACGGGTGATGACCTTGTCGGTTCTCGGTTCACGGTTGTCGGGCTGGACGGCGAAAAATCCGGACGCGCAGAGATGAAACTTGCACTCCTCTTTGTTCTTTGCGCGATCGCCGTGCGCACGGGTCTCTTCTATGCTGGCCTCGAACCCGATCCTGCGGTATTGATCTTCTCGTTGATGGGCCTCATTACGCTGCTCACGTTCCTCAGCGGCCATTTGGAACTGCGTGAAGAGCCGAATGCTCCGTTGCCATCGATCTTCCGAGCGGGCCTTCGCGGATCCGCCCTCTTCGCCATGCTGTATGCGTTGTTCCTCTACTTCTTCTTCACGGTGCTGAACTCGTCGGAATTCCCGCTGCGCATCAATAGTATCGTTCACGATAGCGTGGCGGGCGGGATACCCGAGGCGGATGCGCGGAAAAACATGGAAGCCTTCTTCACGCCGGGCAAATACGCAGGCCTCACCTTCATCGGGTTGTTGAGCCTGGGAGCTGTGAACGCACTGATCTTCGCGATCGTGCAGCACAAATTCCTGCGGAAGTTCAGGGCATCATCCTGAAGGCTCATACGGACCTGCCTACCACAGGCAGGGGCACAGAGAAGACACTTCACCCTCGGCTTCCGTTCTCGGCTCCTCGGTCGCTTTGCGTCCTGCGGCCTACGGCTCCGCCGTTGCTCGAACTGACAGCGAGGGAGGTGAGTCGTTACGCGATGAAGGCCTCCGCCGTCGCTTGCAGATCGATGCCGCCGAAGTTGCCGCTGCTCATCATAAGCAATACACCGCTGTCCTTCTGGTGTACGCGTACGGCGCCCATCACGGCGATAGGGTCGTTCAACACTTGCAGATCATCGCGGCCGAAGGCTTTGTGGATGCGCTCCGGTGGGACCGGCGGCAAGCGCTTCAATTGCACGGCGTGCGGATCGTAAAACACGATGGCATCGTCGGCACCAGCCATGCAGCCGTCGTATTGGTCAAGGAAGCCTTCGCTCAAGCTGCTGTAGGTGTGCAACTCCATGCATGCGGTGATGCGCCGGTGCGGGAACTGCTCACGCACGGCTTCCACCGTCGCCTTCAACTTGCTGGGTGAATGCGCGAAGTCCTTGAAGACCACTTTAGATCCGCTTTCCGCCAATTTCTCCAAGCGCTTCGCGGCGCCATGGAAGGTGCGGATCGCCTCATAGAACATCTTGTCGCTGATCCCGAGCAGGTGGCACACGTGGCGTGCGCCTTCCAAATTCATCAGGTTGTGGCGGCCGAAGACCTGAAGCGGCACTTCGC
>JANOPI010000094.1:0-9027 GCA_031421755.1 Flavobacteriales bacterium
CCGGTAGAATGGCTACCTGGCCGGCCAACTTGCTACCGGGCCCACCGAAGTGCCGGGCGGCCACGAACCCCAGGTCGTTCAGGCGGTGCTTGTTCAGGAAGATGTCCTCATTCCCCGCGGCCATGAAAAGTCCGGGGCCGCCATAGAAGTCGCTCATGGAGGTGAACTGGCAATTGAATTGGCCGACCACGGCGATCGTGTCATCCAGCAGGTCGATGCCGCGCACGCTCAGCCCGTTGCCCGATCCGACCTGACCACTGGCGATGAGTTGTCCGTCAGTGCTCACACGCAGGAGGTAGTAACTGAACGGTTGCTCACCGCTGATCATGTCGGGTGTGTCGTCCAGGAAGATCATGTTCCCTTGCAGGTCACCTGCCAGCAGCAATTCGCCATCGGGCGTGAAGAGCATGTCCCGGACGTGATCGTGGATGGCCCCACCGCAGCGCCGGAACCACTGCTCATTGCCGCCCGCATCCAGTTTCAGCAGGAACGTGGCGTTGTACATCGCATTCAGGTGCTCCACATCGAAGGTGATCGTGTCACTGAACTGGCCGGTGACATAGATGTTCCCCTGCGGGTCGTTCACCACATCGATGGCCCGATCCGTATGGTCCGCAGCACCGTGCTGCACCCAAAGCACGGTCCCGTCGCTGTTGTAGCTCGCGATCACAACGTCCATGGTGGGTACCAAGGTTTCAGGATCAGGGATGCTCGTCAGACTGTATGCGTCCCACGTGGCCATGCCTTGGAATTCTCCTGCGACCGTGATCTGTCCTGCGCTCGAAACGGTTACTCCGTAGGGCCTGTCCGCTCCTGCGCTACCCCCGCCCTGCCGGATCCAGAACTGGTCACCGGTCCCGCGGTCGAGCAGCATGGTGAACATGTCCGCCGTGTAGTTGCTTGATGTGATCGTGGTCCCTTGGAAGGTGGCCGGACCCATGAACTCTCCGACCACGGCGAGGGTGTTGTTCGGTCCGAATGCGAGCTTGATGCCCCGGTCCAGTCCATAGCCTCCCCCCTGCTTCCACCAGATCACGTCTCCCGCAGCGCTCATCTTGGCCACGAAGAAGTCAAGCCCGCCCGTGGAGGTGTGCGTTTCCTCCGCGATATCCGCTGTGCCGCTGAATTCACCGGTGATGAAGAGATCACCGGCGGCATCCACCTTCACATCACTGATGTGGTCGTTGCCCAAACTGCCCACGTGGCGCGTCCAGTAGGGTTGGCCGCACAGTTCCGTTGCCGCGCCGAGCACCAGCAGCGCTGCAAGTACAAGAGCAGAAACGGTGGGCTTTCGCATATGTCTGCTCGCGAGCTTGTCAAAATTCGCAGAACCTGTTCCTCCGTTTGGCTGGACAGGATGGAAGGGCCGAGCCATTGCTAGACACATCGCCCCGGGTACACGCTGCCTCTGGCTTCATTTGCCCCGCAGGATCTGCACATAGCCGGTCCACGCTTCAGTCGGCCCGTTGCCCATCCGCATCAACTCATAATAATACACCCCGTCCGGGAGCGCATCGCCGTTGTCGTGATGCCCGGGCCAGTGGATATCGCGGCCGTTCCCTTCCCATACCGGTTGGCCCCATCGGTTGTAGATGCGTATCGCCAGCTTGAAGCCGTCAGCGCCGATCACGGTGAACACATCGTTGTTGCCGTCGCCGTTCGGGGTGATCACGTTCGGGATGATCGGTTCGCAATCAATGCCGGTGAGTACCACCGATGCCTGTAACGCACAGCCGCTCGTATCGATGGCTTGCACGGTGTAGATCCCGTCAGCGCTGACCAGGATCGTGTTCCCCGTCGCTCCTGTGGACCAGACCGGAGCAATGAACCAGTCGGGAACTGACAGTGTGTAATAGCCCCCGAAACAGTAGGTGGTGTCAGGACCGAGGGTGAAGTCCACCGGCGCGGCGTAGGCGATGGTTACCGAGACCGCTTCCCCGGAACAACCACCGATAAAGGGTAAGGCGGTCCAGGTACCGGCATCGGAGGGTGTAAAGTCTGTGATCACCGTGCCTGTACCGATGAAGGAACCATCGGGCGTTGTCCATTGGGCGCTCACCCCGGGCGGTGCCACCAGTTCGATCACGACTTCCGAGCCTCCGCACACGACCAACGGAGCGTCGATGCTCACCGGGGGTGGTGTGGTATCCACGTTCACCGTGACGGCGTTCATCGCGCTCATGCACGGCCCGACCGCTTGCATCACGTAAAAGGTAGTGTCGCCGTTCAACCCTTGAACCGTGAAGGGACTGCCCGTGAAGAGCGGGTTCTGCCCGGCCACATCGCTGTACCAGGTCATCGCACCACTGCCCACGGCGGTGATGGTGGCCACTTCGCCAACGCAGATCGTATCCCCGGTCGCCACGATAGGCTCAGCGATGGAAAAGACTTCCACGGAGATCACATCGCTGGTGTCGGCACACCCATAACTGTTCACCACTTGAAGGTAGTATTCCCCCGCTTCGGTGATCACCAGGCTGTCAGCGAATACCGTGTCCGGCTGCCAGATGTACACGGCCGCACCCGGTACTGCATGGAGCACGAGGCTTTCCCCAGCGCACAACGCGAAGGGCCCTGTTTCCAGGATCTGGGCGACCACATCGCTGGCCACCACCGTTACGCTCATCTCCGTGGTGATGCCGCAGGCCGTGCTCGTTACCGTGTAAACGCCCGGTTCCGTTACGGACTGCTGCAGCACGTTTCCGCTGAAAGGCGGTGACCATATGATGCTCGACGGCATGGTGGTAACGACCTGGAGCAGGATCTCCGGTTCATTCAGGCACAGCACTTCGTCCGGCAGCACATTGAGGTAGGGCGTGCTGTAAGCGGTGATCAGCGCGGGATCGCTCACGAGCTCACAGCCCATGGTGTCCGTCATGGTGAGGTAGTATTCCCCGGGTACCTCGGTCCAGAGTTGTTGGGCGTTGTTGGCCACGGGGCCGAACGGACCGTACCAGACCAGGTCATAGCCGGGCGTGAGGGTGTAGACCAGTGCGCTGTCTTCCGGGCAGATGATGCCATCGTCCGGATCGGTGAGCAGCAAAGGCCCGGCCGGCGAACTGAGGATGAAAGTGAACCCGTCGCTGTAGTCACACCCGTTCGTATCGATCGCATTGCCCACCACGGAATACGCACCCGCCTGGGTGGCCCATACGCTGGTGGTGGTATCCCCGCCTACGTTCGCACCGGACCATGAGAAGTCCAGGCAATCCGGGCAGCTCATGGTCAACAGGGCGGAATCGCCCACGCACATCGTTGCGGCACCGGAGATGGACAGTTCCAGTTCGCTCTGCGGCCATCCGTTCACCCAGATGGAATCTTGCACGGTCCAGAGCAAGGTATCCAGGCCGCACGGTCCGTTGCCCACCCGCAGCCGCAGCAAAAAATGGTACCAGCCCGTGGACCACTGATCGATGCCGCCGGTCCATCCTTCCGGGTGGGTCTGTGTGATCCAGTCCTCGCCGTTCATGCTGATCTCCAGGATAAGGTCCTGCGGGAATTCGAACGGGTCACCGTTCCAATACCAGGTGAGCTGGATCTGGAACTGAAGGTCCTCCCCCGGGCACAGCCCCACGGAATCGGTGAGCAGGCTGTCGTCCGTGAAGGTGATGGAGACCTCCAGGTCCAAACTGTCCAGGCCAGGCGTCGCATGGTCGATCACGGTCACCGAGGTGGAATCCAGGCAACCGGCACCGGTGACCATGTAGAAGGTATAAATTCCCGTGGTATCCACCGTGTTCGACACGCCATAGGTGGTGTCCCCTGGTGGACTTCCAGTGAGCGATGTCCAATAGTGGTCGGTGCTGGTATCCACGTTCGGGCACCAGATAGACACTTGGTCCGGGTCGCAGAGGTGGATCACATCGGGATCGGACGCGTTGGTGTTCTCGGGTTGGCTATCGCTGATCAGCGGGTCCGGCGGCATCGGGTTAACCACCACGTAGACACCGTCATTCCAGGACCAGCAACCGTTCAAGGCCTGCGCGTGCGCGTGGTAATGGCCGGTTTCCGTCACATGGATCGACAGCGCCGTGTCCCCGGTGTTCCAGGTAACTTCCACCCAAGGGCCCACGGAATTGCTCGTGTTCACCGAAGGGATGAAGGGCAGGTAGGCCGTGAGGGAAACATCGCCGCAAACGACGATCGTATCCGGACAGCCGTTGTTCTGCGCATTGGACACGCACATGGTCCAGGTGGCCGGATGATCACAGGCCCCGGCCAGTTGGCTCCACCAATCATACACCACGGGATGTTCCACCCAGGTGCGGGCGAGGAAACCATCTTTCAATCCGGTGGCATCCTGGCTGCGGAAGTTGTGGCCAACGAGACCCGCACATCCGGCAGGTGGCGAGGGCTGCGCGGTCGATATGTACCCATCGAAATAGTCGCCATCGATCGGCCACGTGGTGGTGGTGGCGAAGGAGATGCTGCGCGTGTAGGAACCGCAAGCGACCACGTCCCCATCGGCGAGGAAGGCGACCTGACCGGCGAGTTTCGCACCGGGACCGCCGTAGTGGCGCGCACCGGTGAAGCCCAGATCCGTGTACCGGTGCTTGGTCACGAACACGTCTTCCGCCCCGGCCGCCATGAACAGGCCTTGCCCGCCGTAGAACGCGCTGAGCGCCGAGAACTGGCAGTTGAATTGCCCCACTACCGCGATGGTGTCATCCTGCAGGGCGATGCCGCGCGCGCTGAGTCCGTTCTGCGAACCGAGCTGGCCCTGAGCCACCAGCTCGCCATCGGTGTCCACACGCAGCAGGTAGTAATTGTAGGGCTGCTCGCCGCTGATGAAGTCCGGATCCTCGTCCATGAAGATCATGGTGCCCTGCAGGTCCCCGGTGAGCAGCAATTCGCCGTCTGGAGTGAACAGCAGGTCGCGCACATGGTCGTAGATCGCACCGCCGCACCGCCGGAACCATACCTCGTTCCCAGAAGCATCCAGCTTCAGCAGGAAGGTCGCGTTGTACATCGCGTTGAGGTGCTGTGTATCAAAGGTGATGGTGTCGCTGAACTGCCCGGCCACGTAGATGTTCCCCTGCGCGTCATTCACCACGTCTATCGCGCGGTCGTTGCGATCGGCCGCACCGTGCTGCACCCAGAGCGGCGTACCGTCCGCCGCGTAGCTTACCACCACCACGTCCATCGTGGGCTCCTGCGTTTCCTGCTCGGGCGTGCTGGTGAGCGTGAACGGCCCCCAACTCGCCGTGCCCCGGAATTCGCCGGCGAGAGTGACCTGTCCATCCGGTCCTACCGTCACCCCGTACGGACGGTCCGAGCCGAATGCGCCGCCACCGCTGCGGATCCACTGCTGCTCACCCGTGGTGCGGTCCATCGCCGCGCAGAACATGTCGGGGGTGGATCCCTGGGAGTTGATGATCGTTCCTTGGAATTCGGCCTGGCCCATGAATTCCCCCACCACTGCCAAGGTGTTGCCCGGTCCGAATGCGAGCTTCATCCCCCGGTCGATGCCGAAGCCCCCGCCCTGCCGCCACCAGATCACTTGGCCTGCGGAGTTCAGCCGGGCCACGAAACAATCGATGCCGCCTTCCGCGGAAAATGTTGAGTCAACAACGTCCGCCGCACCACTGAATTCCCCGGTGATGAACAGGTCACCGCTCTCATCCACTTTCACATCGCTGATGTGGTCGTTGCCGTAGCTGCCCACATGACGCACCCAATACGGCTGGGCACACAGGCCGCCTGCGAGCGCGCACACCAAGAAGAAAGCGGACAGCGTCCGGGCGATTCCAAGGTTGCGCATGGGATATGATCAAGTGGCCGAACTACTTGACGAAGGTCGGTGCCTTCCGGTCACCCGGCATCATCCCTTTGGTGGATAGGGCGCTTCCCTATCTGAATGCGTGCTGGCGATCCATCAGCACCCGGAATATCGCACGAAGACCGCTATCAGCAGCCTGCTGCAGTGGCCTGTTCAATGCCAAATACCCGCTATACAGAATGCCCAGCGGCGAAAGCATCGGGTGGATGCAACAAGGCCTGTATGCTCGCTATATGATGATCATCGTGCTCGGCGATCCATAGCAGCATGTCCACTGGACGCATGGGGCGCTTCTGGCACGGATGAAAGGCCAGGTGTTCCACTGCCGCACGCGGAAAGCCGGACATGCGCCGGATGAAGGCGGCGCGCTTCAGCCGGAATTCTTCCAGGACATCACCGAGAGAACGGGTCTTATGGCCACGTAGAAGCCGGTCCTGGTCTGTCAGGTTGATGTCGCACAGATCGGTCCGACGCTGCTCGAAGTCATCGGCGCGGCCCTCGAAGCGGTCCTGCAGTGTGATCAGGTGGGCGATGTGCTCCGTCACACTCCACTTCCCCTCCAGCTGCGGATCAGGGATTCCGCCGGGTTGTTGGGCCAACAACGCCGCGATCCGCGTGGGCGTGCCCTGCATGCGCTCCAACAATACGGGCATCTCATCCAACGACCGACCGAAAACAAGGGTCCGCTGCGACCAAGGGATCAAGTTCATGGTTCTGGGGGGGATCGGGCCGTTCATCTCCATGTGCAAGATGACGCATCCGCCGCACGTTTCGTCCCTTCCGCTGCTTGGACCAGGTGCGCCGTTCCTTGGTCGGGGGCTGCCGCAGTAGACCCCAGGTCAGAACCGCAGCGTGTAACGGATCACCGGTAGCAGCGCCAGATGCGGTACGTCCTTCATGGTGCTGATCCGGCGGTCGAAGTAGGTGTAGACGGCAGTATGCGTGTTCAGCACGTTCTGGATGTCGGCTTTGAAAAACAGGTCTTGCACCAGGTCTGCAGCGCGCTGCGCATCCTTCATGGAGTGCCGGGTGAAGGCGCACAGGACCGCTACCGGCCCCGCGTTAATTGGAGGTAACCGGTGTGTACCGTGTTCTGCCCCTGCCGGGCCACCACCAGTTCGTAGTAGTACACGCCGTCCGGAAGCACGTCGTTGTCCATGTTACGGCCATTCCACGCGATGCGTGCCGTTTCCGTCATGTACACTTCCTGCCCCCAGCGGTTGAAGATGCGCAACGTGAAGCGCGTACTCCCCGATCCTTCAATGATGAAAAGGTCGTTCGTGCCGTCGCCGTTCGGGGTGAACACGTTGGGGATGATGACGCCGCACGGTTCCACCGTTATTTCAATGCTGGCCGAGGCATCCGCGCATGCACCACCATCCGCCAGCACGGTATAGATCCCTGCGCTCGCCGTTGTGGCCACAGTGGAATACACCGTGCCGAAGCCCGGCAACGCTCCGCTGGGAACGGTCCATGTGAGCGCATCACCGGACACGCCAGTAACGGTGAGTGTGAGCGCGTCGCCTTCGCACAGATCCGTGATGCCTGTGATCACCGGCGGTGAGATCGCCGCTTGCACCGTTACGGTCACCGAGGCCAAGCTACCACCACAATCTTCGTTCGTTGCCCCGCAACTGTAGGTGCCCGCTGCATCCACATCGGCGGAGGCCAGAACATACTCCGGGCCGTTGGCCGGGCCTTGCGGCGTGCTCCAGACGAACGCGTCGGCGTTCAGCACACTGGCGATCATGTGCAATTCCTCCCCTTCGCAAAGCACCGTATCGCCGGTGATGGTCACGGGTCCCGGGTTCGGTATTGCCACGATGAATACCGCCGTGGCCGGCCCCGTACAGTCCTCCTCCGTTTGTACCACATACAGCGTATCACTCACCTGCTGTGGCCCCCCTGACCAAACAGGACCTGTGGCCACAAGTTCCGTAAGCTCCGCATCGCCGTACCATGAAATGGCGCCGGATCCCGATGCCACCAGCATCACGACCCCGCCAGCGCACAGGGTGTCCCCTTCCACTTCCAAGGGTTCGTTGAACAGCTGCACAGTGACCACTACCGTGTCCGAAAGGTCCGAGCAGCCGAGGGTGTCCGTGAGCTGCAGCAGGTAGTTGCCCGCTGTGCTCACCACCAGGTCTTCGGTGATCACGTTGCCAGGTGTCCAGAGATACGTGTAGTCACCCATTGGGCCGTCCAACAAAACGCTCCCTTCCCCGCAAATGGTGAAGGGCCCTGCCGGTAGCGTGGCATCCACGATGCTGGCGAAGACCTCGATCGACAGTTGGAAGGTATCCGCGCAGGAGATCACGGTGGAGCTGTAAATGCCGCCAGCGTTCACGGATTGCGTGGACCCGCTGCCGGTGAGCGGTGGATCCCAGAAGATCTGTTCCACACCCCCGCCGTTCACCACCAGCGCCAAGGATTCCCCCGCGCACAGGATCGCGTCCGGTGTGGCACTGATGTTCGGAGTGCCGTACTGGGTCAAGATCGCCGGGCCAGCGAACAGGGCGCACCCTTGATCGGTGTACGCCGTGAGGTAGTACGCCCCGATCTCCTGCGCCCAGATGCTGTCGTTGTCCACCGCGATCGGTCCGCTGGGGCCGCTCCATTCATATATAGCGGAAACGAAGGGTGTGCTCAGGATCGCACTATCACCCGCGCACACAGACAGGGGGAAGAGCAGCAGCTGCGGCGGCAACGCCTGTATCACGCTGAAGTACTCGACCGCAGCGCAGAGTATGCCTTCGGTGTTGGTGGCGATCACGCTGTAGAACCCGAATTCCGTAACCCACGCCGTATCCGACCCGGACGAGGTGATGATGCTGCCCGGACCGCTCCATTGAATGGTGGAACAACCCTCGCAATCCAGTACCACCATCACCGTATCGCCGATGCAGATGGTCTGATCGTCCAACGGACCGATCTGTGGCGTGTTCCCCACCGCCAGGTATACACTGTCCATGGCCTGGAACATCAACGAATCAGTGGTGCAGCCCTCTACGCTCATCATGAACTCCATGTTCAGCTGGTGCCACCCGCTGATGCCCGGTGGGATCAACCAGTCCATGGCCTGGTTCGGGTACGATACCGAACCACCAACGCCGACCGTCTCAGAGAACACGAGGTATGGCTGGCCAAGATCGGTGAGCACACCATCCACATACCAACTGCCGAAGATGTAGCCCTCCACGTAGACCTCATCACAGATCCGGATGGTGTCCTGATCGTCCAGCGCAACA
>JANOPI010000095.1:0-3131 GCA_031421755.1 Flavobacteriales bacterium
GGCGTTGATGATCAGTGCCCAGAAGAACGCACAGTGACCCGGCGCTGCGCTCGCCCTTGATCTGGGCGGATCTACAGCGCAGGGCACCTTCAGACCGTCCTGAAAGCTTTCCCTTCAACCGCATTGGCCTGAACCTGCGCGGGACAGGTCCCGGCACTCTACCTGTTCATAGGGTTGAGAGCTGCAGTACCCAGCTTCTCGGATCCGCCGCCCCACGTTCGGAACGCGCGGCTATCTTTCGCGGGCCTTCTTGGAAACGATACGTTCCATGCGCCCCACCTTCCGCTCCCCTGCCCTTCTGGGCCTGCTGTTTTCCTTGTCGGTAACGGCTTTCGCCCAGGAAGCCGGATCCCTGGTGTTGAAGCCCACCTTCGCTGCGGGGGCCGGTGCCTTCGCCTTTTATGGCGACATCGGTTCACGCCACGACGGGTACAGCCCGTTGGTCTCGCGCTTGGGCTTTGAATTCCGCGCCAGCACACCGGTAACCGATTGGTTGGAAGCAGGACTCTTCGCCCAACACGGCCAATTGGGTGCCAATGAGCGCAGCTTGGAACGCAACCTGAATTTCAAAAGCCGTGTGACCACTGGTGGCATCCAGTTCACCTACAATTTCCAGCAGTTCCTCAAACCCGATCGCGCTATCGAGCCCTACGTCAGCCTGGGCTTTGAGAGCGTGGAATTCCTGAGCAAGACCGACCTGTACGATGCCGATGGCCGCGCCTACCACTATTGGGGCGATGGAACCATCCGCGACATCGCGGAGAACGCACCGAACGCCGCAGACGCCACGTTGCTGCAGCGTGACTACTCCTATGAGAGTGACATCCGCGAACTCGATCTGGATGGCTTCGGCAAATACACCGAGCGCTCTTGGGCCGTGCCGCTGGGCTTCGGTGTAAAAATGCGATTGGGCGGCGGCTTCGACCTGCGCGTTGGGGCCACCCTGCACTACACGTTCACTGATCTGATGGACGGTGTTACCGACGAGAGTATCGACGATAGGGCAGGTGACAGCAAGAACGACCGCTTCCTCTTCGCCGGGGCCAGTGTGGGCTATGCGATCGACCTCGACCGCAAGAAGCGCATCAAGGAGCAAGGGCCCCAGCTCACACCCGAACAGATGGACATCCTTGTGCTCCACGATGATGAGGATGCCGACGGCGTAACCGATTTCAAGGATGACTGCCCACACACCCCTGCCGGTGCGAAGGTGGATGAGCGTGGATGCCCGCTCGACGGAGACGGTGACGGCGTTCCCGATGGTGTGGATGAAGAGCCGACCACCGCGCCGGGCGCACCCGTTGACGCGTTGGGTGTAACCATCTCGGACGATCAGTTCTTGAAGGATTGGCTCAGCTACGCCGACAGCGGGAACGTGAACATCATTCGCAGCACCGCCGAATCGCTCGGTCGCAAACCGAACGTGATGACCCGCCCAAAACGCATCTACACTGTGCAGGTGGGCAGCGATGTGGAGGGCATCACTGAACAGCAAATGCAGCAACTGCTCAGCATACCGGATGTGCGAACGGTGGAGCACGGGGATACGATCAACTTCGTGGTGGGCGGTTATGAGGCGCTCCCCGAAGCGATCCGCCGCCAGCTCGCCTTGGGAAAGGATGGCGTAGCAGGACGGGTGGTGGCCCAGGACGGCGACCGCATCGTGGACATCACCGAAGAGATCGCCAAAGCCACCAGCGAACTGGCAGGGGCCACGGCCGGCGGAGGGCATGCCGACGAAGGCAAGACGCTCGTGCGCGTGCAGCTCGGTGCCTTCAAAATGAAGCTGTCCCAGAACATCTTCAGCGGTATCGATGATCTGGTAACGATCAAGGGCGATGACGGGTTGACCCGCTACTACACGGGTGTATACACGGACATCAACCAAGCGGCCATCCACAAGGTGAACATGCTGTCGAAAGGCTTCAATGGGGCTTTCCTCGTGGCGTTCAAGAACGGCAAGCGCGTCTCCCTCAAAGCGGCCGGTGCCAAACTCACCAGCGCCGAATCATTGAAGAATGGTGCTGTGAACGGATTGGACAAAAGCCTCGTGCGCTACAAGGTCCAGCTCGGTGCCTTTGCCGGCAACCTGCCCTCCGATGTGATGAGCCGATTCATCGAGATCGGTGACGTGACCAACGTGACCGGCCTGGAGGACACACGCTACTACCACGGTTCCTTCACTTCACGGGCAGACGCCAACGCGGCCCTCAAGATGGTGCAAGAGAAAGGGGTCACCGATGCCTTCGTCGTGGGTGAGCTCAAAGGGCGCATCATCCTGGCTGAAGACGCTGACAGCATCCTGTCCCAGCCTTGATCCTCAGAGTTCCACGCCACCGCACCACATTTCGCCGGTGGTGAGGTCCTGAAGCATGATGAATCGGGGGGGCCTGCCACAGTTACGTACAGGCAACGGCCAACGACCGGAGGTGAAGCATTGCTCGGCGATCACCCCCTGGTCCGCTACCACGCCATCAGCGAGACGCACACGCAGGTCACGCGTGTCCATGCCCGTGTTCACCAGCGTCAATTGATCGATACCCGAAACAACGTACGCCCTCGGCTCACCCGGACCTTCGGCGTTCGACCAGGCGCAGGACAGTACGCAGGGAGAGCCTCCGGCCTGCTCCCGGAACGGCGACATGCCGTAACGCTCGGCCCGAACTTCATCCGATGCGGCCCATGGTCGTGGTGGGAGAATATTCGAAAGACTGCCGTCTCCGAATTCCCATGTGATCGCCCGCAGGCTCAACGGCGCAATGGGATGCCCCAAACCGAAGCTGCCACCGGCACCTGACCAGCGGCGCACCGCGTGGTGTCCCGACTCCGGTCGGTGGACCGCCGCTACCCGATCGTCCGTGGTGCCCGACTGAGCCGATACCACCAGAAAGAGAGTGAACGCCGCCAGGGAGAGGATCGTGCGCATGGCATGTCGATTTGGATCTTGTCGCTCGTTCCTACGGTCCAAGCGCTCCGTAGGTTCCCGAAGGCCGCAATAGCCGGGACCGATTTCCCGTTCATTGTACCGCCGCCCTCCTACATTTCCTTCAAATTTTCCCGAACCACCATGTACCGTGCGCTCCGCAGGATGCGTGTGAACACCCACACCCTGAACCTGCCGCTCGTTCCCC
>JANOPI010000096.1:0-6129 GCA_031421755.1 Flavobacteriales bacterium
GAGTACTACTGCCTCAACCCGGCATGCCCGGATACTACTACGCTTTCATGTCTGTCACGGACACAGTCACTTTCGATAGTTACCTGGGTGCGATCCACATTGATGCGGAGGCGAACGGCGGTGGGGGCGAAGTGCTCGGCGGCGTGCTCAACTTGGGAGTTGAATTGGGCGTAGGGCTGGGGGTGGTGCCAGGGACCACGGAAGACACCCTGTGGGTATGGGCCAGTTCCATGGCCGAGAATACGATCATGGCCATACCGATCACGGCAGCCGGTATCGGGCCACCCCACGTCGCACTCAGCGGTCTTCAGGTGAATAGCTGGTTGAACACTTACTTCAAGGCCTCCCGTACCAATGACCGCTTGGCCTTCGTCTCAGGTTGGCCATATACCGTCCACTTGGCCAAGCTCCAACCCAACGGTGCATTCGCGTTCGACTTGCTCACATTGGACCAACCCGGAACGCAAGCCGTGGATCTGGAATTCTCACCGGATGGTCGGTTCCTCTACACGTCGTCATTGGATCCGGAAGGGGGCCACATCTGGCAATATGATCTCTCCGTTTGGCAAAGCGATGTCATATTCGCCTCGCGCACAGCGGTGGAGGCGGATAGTGCTTTGCGGACAAGGGTTATGCAGTTAGGCCCGGATGATCGTGTCTACACCTGGACCGGCGACTTGGACAGCACCTCATTGTCCGTGATCCAGAACCCAAACCAACTTGGCCTCGCTTGTGGACACGACCTGTACAGCGTACCGTTACCTCCGGGAGTGACACTCGGCAGCGTGGACTTTTCCAGACCCAATTTGTGGTGGCCACGAGATTGGCCCACCGGGCTGCAAGACACGTGGACATCGCCTGCACAAAAGCTCAGTGTATTCCCAACACCTTCTCTGCAACAGGCGGTGCTCAGGATTCCCGGAGGCGTGTTGCCGAATGCAGCATTGTCCATCATCGCTTACGCCGTGAGCGGACAGCAAGTGCAGCTAAGGGCGGAACGTACAGCGGAAGGCCTCGTACTCCACCGTGGAAACTTGCCTGCGGGTGTGTACGGCATACTCGTTCAAGCGGGTAACCGATCGGCGTACCGCGCAACCGTGGTATGGGCTTATGGGCCGGTAGAGTGATACCGGGGCATCCACCCACCATGTGCATCTGGTTCTTCTCTGCGGAGATTGGTCGTGAGCGTGTACGTAGCGCTGCTGACCCGCCGAGGTGAACAGCCCGCTGTTCGCGAGGGGTAGGACCGCGGAAGACCAGCGAACGCCCGCGTCCTACTTTCGCCGCACGACAACTGAAGGTGATGAGCGAGCAACTGGCCCGTATCGGGAGCTGGGTGGAACACCTGGTGAAAGCCCGCACGCGCCACAGTGTCCATTCGCCCTTCGTATACAAGCTCACCAACGAGGTGCTGCGGGTGGACGATGAACTCCCGGAGTTCGCCGCAATTGAAGCACTGCGTGAAGACCTGCTCTTGAGCGACCAGGTGATCCGTGTGAATGACCTCGGCGCGGGCAGTCGTCTGCTCGATGAGCCTGTCCGTCAAGTGAGCGACATGGCACGAACGAGTTTGAAGCCCGCGCGTCAAGCACAATTGCTGTTCCGTCTTGCGCGCCACTTCTCACCGACGACTGTGCTGGAGTTGGGTACAAGCTTCGGCCTGAGCACGCTGTACATGGCGCGGGGTGCCGAAGACGCGCTGGTGACGACCATCGAAGGCTGCCCCCAGACCTACCGGATCGCGCAGCACCATTTCGAGCGCTTGCGTCAGCGGAACATCAACCCAGTGCTCGGGAGCTTCCGCAGCAGCCTGCCTTTCGTGGTGCGCACGGCGGAAAAACTGGACATGGTGTTCCTCGATGGGCACCACGCCAAAGACCCGACCTTGGAGTATTTCGAACTTTGCCTCACCAAGGCGCACAACGACAGCGTATTCATCCTGGACGATATCCACTGGAGCAAGGGCATGGAAGCGGCGTGGGAAGAAGTGAAGAAGCACCCGCGTGTCACAGTAACAATCGACCTGTACGACATGGGTCTGGTGTTTTTTCGTGAGGAACAGGCACCTCAGCATTTCCGGCTGCGCTATTAGGCAGGATCGATGAAGATCTACACACGTACAGGGGACAGGGGCCAGACGAGCCTCTTGGGCGGCAAACGCGTACCGAAAGACCATGCGCGGATCGAAGCGTATGGGACGATCGACGAACTGAACAGCCACCTCGGCATGCTGCGGGACCTGGCCGGAACGCACCAGCGCGAACTGATCATCGGAATTCAGGAGCGGCTCTTCAGCTTGGGCTCCCGGCTCGCCTCAGCCAGTACGGAGGAAGCGGACAAGTTCAAGGTGCCGCATGTGGACGAGGCGGACATCCTCGCCTTGGAGACCGCAATGGACGGCATGGATGCCGAGCTTCCTGAAATGCGCAATTTCATCCTGCCCGGCGGTCATCCAGCTGTATCGCAGGCGCACATCTGCCGAACGGTGTGTCGAAGGGCCGAACGGTTGGTGGTTCCGATCGCAGAACAAGAGCAGCTACCAGAGGCGATCGTGCGCTACCTGAACAGGCTGAGTGACCTTCTCTTCGTGCTTGCCCGATGGCTGGGCCAGACCCTCGGCGCAGAGGAGATCCCGTGGAAACCCCGTGGATGACGCGCTGAAACCCTTGCGGCACTAAGGAAATCCGTCCCCCGGCAACGGTTGATAATTAGACCTTGACGGGATCCATGCCCGTCTATATTTGCGGCCCTGTAAAAAACCGGTCCCCGTACCATGTACTGGACACTTGAACTCGCCTCCTACCTCGAAGACGCCCCTTGGCCCGCCACCAAGGATGAGCTGATCGACTTCGCCATGCGCACGGGCGCACCGCTGGAAGTCGTAGAGAACCTGCAGGCGATCGAGGACGACGAAGAGATCTTCGAGAGCATCGAAGAGATCTGGCCGGACTATCCGAGCAAGGAGGACTTCTTTTTCAACGAAGACGAATACTGAAAGCGCAGAAAGCACTGGGGAACCCTCCGCCACCACGGAGGGTTTTCCATTTTCTGCCAGCCTGACCGGTCAACCGCGATGGCGCGGTCCATGCGTGGCACCTCCGGCTACCTTTGGCCTCGTTCTGAAAAACACGCGGCGGAAGAATGTTGAACTGACGAGGCGAACGGGCACCGGTACCAGTCCAGCACGCCTCTTTGCACCGTTCCATATCTCCATACCCGCTCCTTTCCACCATTTCCCCCTCCCCGATGTTCGGTTCACTCATCAAGACAATTTTCGGCGATAAAGCCACGCGTGATCTGAAGGAAGTCCAGCCGCTGGTAGAGACCGTCAAAGCCGAGTTCGCCAAACTGGCATCATTGAGCGATACCGAGTTGCGGGCCAGGACCGCAGACTTCAAGCAACGCATCGCTGACGGCATCAAGGAGGAACAGACCAAGGTGGACATGTTGCGCGGCGAGATCGACGCGGATCCGCGCATGGACATCCACGCTCGGGAAACACGCTACCAGGAGATCGACAAGCTGGAGGAAAAGATCGTCGCGAAGATCGAAGAGGTGTTGCTGGCAATACTGCCTGAGGCCTTCGCCGTAGTGAAGGAGACCGCGCGCCGCTTCAAGGAGAACAAGCACTTGCGTGTGCGCGCGAACGACTTCGACCGCGAGCTCGCCGCCAAACGTGAGAGCATCCGCATCGAAGGCGAGGAGGCTATCTGGGACAGCACGTGGATCGCCGCCGGCAATCCAGTGACCTGGGAAATGGTCCACTATGATGTGCAATTGATCGGCGGTATCGCGCTGCATACGGGCAAGATCTCCGAAATGGGTACAGGCGAAGGCAAGACGCTTGTGGCCACGCTGCCGGTATACCTCAATGCCTTGGCCGGTCGTGGTGTTCACCTTGTTACGGTGAACGACTACCTCAGCAAGCGCGACAGCGAATGGATGGGGCCGCTCTATGAGTTCCATGGCCTGCGTGTGGATTGCATCGACAAACACGAGCCGAACAGTCCTTCGCGGCGTGCGGCCTACCTGGCCGACATCACCTTCGGCACGAACAACGAGTACGGATTCGACTACCTGCGCGACAACATGGCGCACTCACCCACCGCGCTGGTGCAACGCAAGCACCACTTCGCCATCGTGGATGAGGTGGACAGCGTACTGATCGACGACGCGCGCACGCCGCTCATCATCAGCGGCCCTACGCCCAAAGGAGAGATCCATCAGTTCGATGAGTACAAGCCGCGTGTTGATCGCCTTTACAACGCGCAACGTCAACTGGTCACCAAGCTCATCGCCGAAGCAAAAGAAGCGCTGAAGGGCCTGGACACGAACAGCGTGAGCAAGGAGAACCTGGAGAAGGGCGGCATGGCCATTCTTCGTGCGTACCGCGGCTTGCCGAAAAACAATGCGCTCATCAAGTTCCTGAGTGAACCCGGCGTGCGCGCGCTCTTGCAGAAGACCGAGGCCTACCATCTGCAGGATCAGCAGAAGGAAATGCCTAAGGTGGACGCGGAATTGTACTTCAACATCGACGAGAAGCACAACAGCATCGAACTAGCGGAAAAAGGAGTGGACCTGATCAGCTCCGATACGGGCGATCAACAGTTCTTCATCCTCACCGATGTGGGCAGCCTGATCGCGGAGATCGAAAAGAGCGGCGGAAGCGTTGAAGAACGCGCGAAGCAGAAGGACGATGTACTGCGCGAGTTCGGCATCAAGAGTGAACGCGTTCACACGGTGACACAACTGATCCGTGCTTACGCGCTCTATGAGAACAACGTAGAGTACGTGGTGATGGACGGCAAGGTGAAGATCGTGGACGAGCAGACCGGTCGTATCCTGGAAGGGCGTCGCTACAGCGATGGATTGCACCAGGCGATCGAGAGCAAGGAGAATGTGAAGATCGAGGCGGCAACGCAGACCTATGCGACGGTCACCTTGCAGAACTACTTCCGCATGTACCACAAGCTCGCGGGCATGACGGGTACAGCGGAAACCGAGGCGCAAGAGCTCTGGGACATTTACAAGCTGGACGTGATGGTGATCCCCACCAACCGCCAGGTGGTGCGGAAGGACAATGAGGACATGGTCTTCAAGACCAAGCGCGAGAAGTACAATGCGGCGATCGACGAGATAGTGGCCTTGCAGAACGCCGGACGCCCGGTGCTGGTGGGTACTACTACCGTTGAAGTATCCGAACTGGTGAGCCGCATGCTCACCATGCGCAACATCAAGCACAACGTGCTGAACGCGAAGCAGCACGCGCGCGAGGCGGACATCGTCTTGCACGCTGGCCAAGCTGGCACCGTGACCATCGCAACGAACATGGCCGGTCGTGGTACGGACATCAAGCTGGGTGCGGGCGTGAAAGAGGCCGGTGGTCTCGCCATCGTGGGTACGGAGAAGCACGAGAGCCGGCGCGTTGATCGCCAGTTGCGCGGTCGCTCGGGTCGTCAAGGCGATCCGGGATCATCGCAGTTCTACATTTCGTTGGAAGATGACCTGATGCGCATGTTCGGCAGCGAGCGCATCAGCAAATTGATGGACCGCTTGGGCCTGAAGGAGGGCGAAGTGATCCAGCACAGCATGGTGACCGCGAGCATCGAGCGGGCCCAGAAGAAAGTGGAGGAGAACAACTTCGGCATCCGGAAACGGCTGCTGGAGTATGACGACGTGATGAACAAGCAGCGGCAGGTGATCTACAAGCGCCGCCATAACGCCCTCTTCGGCGAGCGCCTGAAGCTGGACGTGCTGAACATGTTCCACGACGTGGCCACCGATCTGGTGGAACAGTACCACGGCGAAGGCGACTTCGAAGGCTTCCAGATGGACGTGTTCCGCAAGCTCATCATGGACAGCCCGGTGGACGAGGCGGGCTTCAAGGCAGGCAAGTCGGACGACATCATTGACAAGGTGTTCCGCGCGGCGATGGACAACTACCAGCGCCGTGGTGGGCAGACCGCCGCGCAGGCGCTGCCTATCATCAGCGACGTGTTCCTGAACCAGGGCGCGCAGTACGAGAACATCGTGGTGCCCATCACGGATGGCACGAAGACCATGCAGGTGGTCACCAACCTGCAGCGCGCCTACAAGAGCGAATGCCGCGAGCTGATCGACAGCATCGAG
>JANOPI010000097.1:0-2475 GCA_031421755.1 Flavobacteriales bacterium
GGCATCCAGTTTGCCGTCCGGTTGATCACCCCGGAAGTAGTAGATCTTGTTCACCGGCCACGCGAAGATCCCGGGGGGGCGTTGGGTCAAGGTCGTATCGTGCAGTGTGAAGATGGCCACCACATTCCCGTTCACATCCAGCTTTTCGATGCGCCGCTCGCTCTCGGGCATCTGTTCCTCGGTGTACTCGGTGCTATCCGGGATCTGGGCGTACGCGAAGGCATCCCCATCACCCAGAAAGGCCTTGTTGATCTTCACCCAGTGGATATTGTCGTTCTTGTTCAGCAGGCTGTAGACCACAGTTACCTCCTTATATGGGGCGGCCACATCCAGGTCTGTGCTACAACCGAAGAACAAGGTGCCAGTGCCGGCAAGAAGGGCCAAGTTGGGGATCGAGCGGAACGTCATGTGTTTCATCCCGACGGATCGGGGTGCGGGCAAAGATATCCGTGTGGCTACTCCGGATGCGGAAAGATGATGACCGGTGCGGGTGCAGCGAGGAGAGGTGAAGGCGGGACAGCAGGCGGCCTAGCTTTGACCACTTTGCCAACAGCCCGCCACGAATGAGCACACAGATGAAGGAAGCCCGACGCGTGACCACCCACGTGCTGCAGGAAATGAAGCAGCAGGGCGTGCCCATCGCCATGCTCACGGCCTACGACTATTCCTTGGCGCGCCTGGTGGACGCGGCTGGCGTGGATGTGATCCTGGTGGGGGACAGCGCCAGCAATGTGATGGCCGGCCATGAGACCACCTTGCCCATCACGCTGGACCAGATGATCTACCATGCCGGGGCCGTAGTGCGCGGCTGCACGCGTGCGCTGATCGTAGTGGATCTGCCCTTCGGCACCTACCAGGGGAATTCCAAGGGGGCCTTGAATTCCGCCATCCGGATCATGAAGGAGAGCGGTGCCCATGCCGTGAAGCTGGAAGGTGGGGAAGAGGTGCTGGACAGTATCGAGCGCATCCTCACAGCAGGCATCCCCGTGATGGGGCATCTCGGCCTCACGCCGCAGAGCATTTACAAGTTCGGTACCTATGTGGTACGTGCGCGAGAAGAAGAAGAGGCCGACCGCCTGAAGCGCGACGCCAAACTCCTGGAAGAAGCCGGGTGCTTCGCCCTCGTGCTGGAGAAGATCCCCGCCAAACTCGCTACCGAAGTGGCCCGAAGCATCACCATTCCCGTTATCGGCATCGGTGCGGGAGCCGGCGTGGATGGCCAGGTCCTCGTCCTGCACGATATGCTTGGCATCAATAAGGAATTCAATCCCCGCTTTCTCCGGCGCTATGCCGATCTGCACGGGGTGATCACCGGAGCGGTGGAGGGCTATGTCCGGGACGTTCGGGCCAAGGACTTCCCCAGCGCGCAGGAACAGTATTGAGCCCATGGACATCCTGTTCACTGACGCTCATCTCCTTGCGGTGAACAAGCCCGGCGGGCTGCCCGTGCAGGAGGACAAGACCGGCGATGATCACCTCCTCGCCAAGCTGGCCAAAGCATTCCCCCATGATCGCTCGCTCGGCCTGCCGCACCGCTTGGATCGGCCGGTGAGCGGTGCGATGCTCCTGACCCGCACCCCGGAAGCGCTTGCGGGGCTCAATGCCATGCTCGCCAAGCGGCAGGTCCGAAAAACCTACTGGGCCATCGTGGAAGGTGCGCCGCCGGACAACGGACAGTGGGAGCATCGTTTGATCCACGATGCGCACCACCACAAGGCCCGCGTTAGTGACGATGCCGCCGTGGACCCCGCCCGGGTCGTGTTCCGGACCCTCGCCCGCGGCGACCGGTACGCGCTGATCGAACTGGTGCCTGAAGGTGGACGTTTCCACCAGCTCCGTGTACAATGCGCGGCGGCCGGTTTCCCGATCAAAGGAGATGTGAAGTATGGCGCGCGACGCGGTGAGAAGGACCGCACCATCGCCCTGCACGCGCGCGCCTTGGCATTCAACCACCCAGTGTCGAACGAAGCGATGGCCATCGAAGCGCCGGCGCCGGACACGCCCATTTGGGTCGCGTTGCTCAAGATAGCCGTCACCAGCGGCGGTGTTGCGCCCTGAAAACACTCTGCCGCGCAGGGCTCTGTTGGATCTTGGCGCTCGCAAGCAGCGCGCTGGATGGTCCGTTCCTCTCGACCTTCACACTTACGGACCACGTGGACGCTGCGCGACTTGACTGGACGATGGTCGCAGGCAGCGCCTGCATGGGTACTGACATCCTGCGGTCCAAAGACCCCTTGGACTTCCAGATCGTCGGTAGTATTGAAAGGCTATGTGGCAGCATTGATGCACCCGTGGACTACTCGTTCATCGATACCGCCGTTCCGGGATTCGGTCCCTGGTACTATCGCCTCGCCCCGGGCTTGAACGGATCGACACCCGTGCGCCGCGTTGAGCACCTGCTTTCATCCGCGCATGCTCCGCGGGCTTGCTGGTCTCGTTGTCCGTCCTTGCCGGGCCGTGCCACACCGCGGCGCG
>JANOPI010000098.1:0-3469 GCA_031421755.1 Flavobacteriales bacterium
GCGCGGCCAGCTTTAGTCCTTCATGAAACTCGTCGGAAGGTGCCCCGTTCCGTCCAAAATGTACAAGCCGGGCGGAAGGGCGCGAACATCCAAGGTCCGCAGAGGGCCAGTCCCCGAGGTGCGCTGAACAACTCTCCCGGACAGGTCGCGGATGCTGAATAGCCCAGGCACGGGTACACTGAAGCGAAGAACATCTTCCACAGGGTTCGGCGAAATGACCAAAGCCGTCTTCGCCATTGCCGCGAAACCAGTACTCGGGTCACTGAAGATGCGCTCGAAGTTCTCCGCATAGCTGTACGCCCCATCGCACGCGCTTACCGCATCCCAATTGATGCTCCAGGTCATCATGCCGCGCAATGCCGGATAGCCGCCCGGTTGGACCAAGGTGTACGCTCCCGGCTGCGGTCCCGTACCGAGCAGGTATTCCATGGCCGCTCGCACCGTCGCGGTATCCGTGAAGCCACCACCGGCAGCCGAGTTGCACGCGGGCAGGCCCACGGCGACCTTTTGCTGTTGCAGACCCTCGAAGAAACCACCACCCGTGCTGAAGCCTTGGATCACCGCCTCCGTCTGGCTCACGATGAAGTCGGCCGTGCCTTGCTCGTAGATCGCTCCATCGAGGCCATACATGCTGCCGCTGTTGTACAACTGCACTTGCACGATGTCCAGCGAATCACGCAGCGCCTCGATGATGGGCAGGTACGCGCCCCAGATGCCGCCGAACGCGCTCTGTCCGCCTTGCACGTAAGCGGTTTCAGGGGCCATAGAGAGGAAGAGTTTCTGCCCTGTCATCGCACGGTACTGCACCATCACTTCCTTCACCGCTTCGATCAAGCGGATCACGGTGCTGTCAACGGGCGCATCAATGGTTCCGCCGGTAATGGAGACGGATGAACCTTCCAGATCCAGGTCGAGGCCGTTGAAGCCCCACACGCTGAAGAGGTACATCACGTGCCCGATGAACCAGTCCCGCTCTTCGTCGGTGTTCAGTTGAATGGTCGCGTTCGCACCGCCGAGGCTGATGACCACTTTTTTGCCTTGGGCCTTGTGGGCTTCGACCGCGGCGATGAAGTCATCCGGTACTTCCATCGACGGAACGAATTCTACAACGTAGGTGGTACCGCCCACTGGTTCAGCAAAGGCCACTTCGATCACGTTGTAGCGCGGATCGATCTGGTCCAGCGGGATGTAGGGTGCGCTGGCATCGTTCCAATTATGCCAGTAGCCGATGAGGGCGGGAACTGCATCCTGGGCCGAAGCGGCGGGTCCCCAGTTGAGGAGGCAACCGACCACCACTGGTCGAACGAGGTGCTTCATGAGCCGAAATGTACTGGCCGTGAATCTGCCCACAGGATACTTTCGACCTATGCGCAGATCCACCACCTCAACCTGCTGTTCCCTCCTGCTTGTTGCCAGCGCACAGGCGACCGCATGGACCGTCGGCCCCGGGCAGACCTACACCATGCCCAGCCAAGTGAGCACATTGGTTGGCGATGGCGATACGGTGAACATCGAAGCCGGCGTGTACCCGAGTGATGTGGCGCGCTGGCAGGCGAACGACCTTGTGCTCCGCGGCACAGGTGGCGTCGTAAATCTGGAATCCAACGGCATGGCATGGGGCGGCAAGGCGATCTGGGTGATACAAGGCGACAATACCACCGTGGAATGGATCGAATTCTCCGAATGCACCGTGCCTGACCAGAACGGTGCTGGCATCCGGCAGGAAGGGCTCGGTCTCTTGGTGCGGCATTGCTACTTTCATGACAACGAGAACGGGATCCTTGCTGGTGAGCTGCACCCGTGTACCATCCGCATCGAGCATTGCGAGTTCGATCACAATGGCTTCGGTGATGGCTACTCCCACAACCTTTACATCGGTAATGTCGATTCGCTGATCTTCCGCTTCAACTACACGCACCACGCGCATGTGGGCCACGAGCTGAAGAGCCGCGCTTGGGTGAATATGATCGCGTACAACCGCTTCAGCAATGAAGCCAACGGCGATGCGAGCCGCGAGATCGACCTGCCGAATGGCGGCCAGGCCTACATCATCGGGAACGTCATTCAGCAGGGTGTGCTTGGGGACAACAGCAACATGGTCGGCTTCGGCATGGAAGGGCTGAGCAACCCGGATCCGCAAGAACTCTACGCGATCAACAACACGATGGTGAATGAGAAGACCAGCGGCAGCTTTTTCCAAATGCCACCGGAGGCGGTCTTCAAGGGCTATAGTAATGTACTTGCTGGCGGTGGTAATTTCATGAGCGCCTTCCCAACGAGTATCGATACGCTGGCCAACCTGCGCACCACGGAGATCACTTCCGTCGCATTCGCGGATGCGGCGATATACGACTATCATATCGACGAGAGCAGCCCAGCGCACAACTTGGGCGTCCCGGCTGGGGAGGCCGCTAACGGATATCCATTGGTGGCGCTGTACGCGTATGTGCATCCATCCGGGGAGATCCTGCGTTGCCAGCATGCGACACTAGATGCCGGGGCCTTCGAGACCTGCACCACTTCGCTCACTGAACTGGAGCCGACGTCGCTGCTGGTACATCCGAACCCGGCCACCGACCAGGTGCGCATATCCTTCACTGGGAAGTTCACGCCTTCCTTGTTGGTGATGATGGACATGCGCGGCCGCACTGTTCTTTCCTTGAAGTGGAACAGGGACGAAGCGGTGGTTCTGTCGTTGGGAATTGTGCCGACGGGTATCTATCTGCTGCGTGCTAGCGGAGAGAACGGGGGCTCCATGCAACGTCTGGTGAAGTATTGAACGTCTACTGGCCGATGCGAACCCTCTCCACCCTTTCCCTCGCACTTGTGACAGGTCTACTGCCCGTCTTTGGCCAACAGACCTCGGTGCTTTTCGTCGGCAACAGCTACACCGGGGTTAACGACCTGCCGAACATGCTGCGCACACTGGCGCTATCGCTGGGCGATACGGTCACGGTGGCCTCTTCCACTCCCGGGGGCTATACCTTGTTCCAGCACTCCACCTACGGCCCCACGACCACCGCCATCGCCTCACAGGACTGGGATTTCGTAGTGATGCAGGAACAGAGCCAGCTGGGCGCACTGCCTTTTGATGTGACCAATACGGAACTCGGTGCGCAACAGTTGGTCGCCGCTATCGAAGCGAACTACGAGTGTACCTATCCGGTATTCTACATGACCTGGGGCCGCCAGAACGGCGATGAGCTGAACTGTCCGAGTTTCCCGTTCATGTGTACATATGATGGCATGCAGGAGGGCTTGCGGACCAACTACATAGCCCTGGCAGAGGGGAGCGACGGCTACACGGCGCCCGTAGGTGCGGCGTGGAAGGTGGTGCGCGACACGCATCCGTTCATCAACCTGTACAACCCGGATCAGAGCCATCCTTCGGCGGAAGGCACTTACCTCGCCGCATGCGTGTTCTACAGCACGCTCTTCCAACAGAGTTGTACTGGAGCCACCTTCAACT
>JANOPI010000099.1:0-5648 GCA_031421755.1 Flavobacteriales bacterium
TGCCCGGTTGGCGGGATCATACAGATAGGCCTGCACAAACCGGCGAGGATGCAATGACCTATCACCTGTGTGCCTTCTTGAACGGCGCTTCGCGACGGTCGACGACCTGGGGTCATCTCCAATTCATCACGCAAGCCCCGACAGAGACCGACGGGCGGCGGAAGTTGGATATGACCGCGCAACCGCTGGAGACGGAACTTGTCTTTGCGGGCAGCCGCTACACGATTTTCCAGCCTATTCTGCCGATCGAGTGCAAACGATTGCCGACGCCTGTTGGAAAGGACCGTGATGAGCGCGAGTACGTGTATTCAGCACAAAGCACGAGCGGAGGCATCCATCGGTTCAAGATGGGCGCACATGGTGCCAAGCATTCCTTCGCTATGATGATCGCCTATGTACAGGAGAACACCTGTGCGCACTGGTTCGGGGAAGTGAACGGATGGATAGGCGGCTTAGCGACCAGCCATGCGCCACTTTGGAGCATTGCGGACCAACTGCGATCAACGACCGCAGTGGAAGCAAACGGTGTTACGCGAATGAACTCCAACCATACGCGGTCCAACGGAAGTGGAGATATCGTGCTGGAGCATTTGTGGGTGCGGATGTGATAGTTCCGCGATCCCCTAGACCCGCCCTTCGAACGGTACGATGTGTTGAACACTGGCCCCCGACGCACAAACCTTGATTGAACAGGAGGCTACACGCGCCCTGCCGTCGCATCCTCAATACCATCCACCATTTCCGTTGTCCACTTCGCGCGCTTCTCCTCATCCGAGAACCTCACCCTGTCGAAGCGCGTCACCTGCACCGGGCCTATTCCACAGAACTTCAGTGTAGCCTGCTTCACCGCGTTGAGGTCGCTGTTGCGGTACTGCCACCACGCATAGATGGATGGGGAATCACACGTGGTGATGAGGTGTGCCGATCGGCCTTTGAGCAGCTTGTCCCACCAGGGACCCTTCGCGTGGTACTTGTAGGCGAAACCAGGATGCAGCGTGCGATCGAGGAATCCTTTGAACAGCGCGGGCACCGAACCCCACCACATCGGATAGACGATCACCCAGCGATCGCACCACGTGATGTTCTCTTGTGCTTGCAGCAGGTCCGGCTCCAGTTGTTGGATCACCTTGAGGCCTTTCCACAGGATGGGGTCGAAGCGCATTTCACCCAAGTGCTGGAGTCGCACGTCATGTCCTTTGGCCCGCGCACCTTCGCAGTAGGTATCAGCCAAGTGGCCGTTGAAACTGTCCTTGTCGGGGTGGGCCAGAAGTACGTAGATATTCATTCGGAGGAGTGTGATGTGACAAGAGCGAAAGCGGACTTGAAGCTCACTTGCCGCGCTCCTTCTCCTTGAAGTACTTGCGGAAGAACCAATTGCGCTGCAGCGCTCGCAGGTCCTCGCTCAAGGTGGCCGCGCTCGTGTCCAGGTTGGCGACCATTCGTTTCACATCGGCTGCTACTGCGGTGTCGCGCGTGATCGTATGAGCGAGGCCTCCTTCGCTGTTCAAGCCTCCCGCAAAGCGACCGAGCTGCTGGGCGACCAACGTGAGTGAATCCGAGACGTGCTGCAGGTTTCCCAAGAGCCGCCGCACTTGGTCTTCTGCTGCTGGGTCGCTCACCAATACGCCCAGTGCGCCTTTACCTGCCTGGAGCTCCTGCACCACATCGTTCGCGCGATCGGTGATCTCACGCGCATTGGCCGCCGCACCGCCCACGTCAACCACGATGCCCTTCACGTCCTTCACCAAAAGCGTGTCCGTGAGCAACGAGAGCAGTCCGTTCTCTGAATTCAGGCGCGCGGTGAGGTCGCGCAGATCGCCGGTGATGGCGACGAGGTTCTCGTTCGAGGTGCCGAGCGTGCGCAACATGGCATCGGTATCCAGTCCTTGGGAAGTCTTCAGCACGCACCCGTCCACCAAGGGTCCGCCGGACCCTTCGCCGGGTTCGATATTCACGAGCTTGCTGCCCATCAATCCGTCCGAGGCCACAAGAGCGGTCGCGTTCAATCGGATGTGCTCGGCCACATCCATCCGGATCATCATGTCCACCACCACGGCCGTGTCGCCTAGGATGGTGATATCCTTCACGGTACCCACGCTGATGCCCGCATAGCGCACGTTGCTCCCTTCGCGCAATCCGTTCACGTCGGTGAATTGTGCTTTTACATCCACCGTCCTGCTGAAGAGATCGCGCTTCGAACCGAGCATGTAGAGGCCCAACACGAGAACCGCCGTTCCGGCCAGCACGAATACACCGAGTTTGAGGGTCTTGCCCCGTTCTTCCGCCATCACATGAGTATGAAGAATTGTTTCACCAACGGGTCGTCCATGCCCTTGAGCTCTTCGAAGGTGCCCTCGGCATGGTTGCGCCCTTCCATCAGCACAGCAATGCGGTCCGTTGCGATGCGCGCCACGTTCATGTCGTGCGAGATGATCACCGACGAGGTGCCGTATTTCTTCTGCAACTGCAGGATGAGCTCCACGATCTCCTTTCCCGTGATCGGGTCAAGGCCCGTGGTGGGTTCATCGTACAGCACGATCTCCGGCTTCAGGATGAGGGTGCGCGCCAGGCCGATGCGCCGACGCATGCCGCCGGAGAGATCGCTCGGGTACATATCGATCGTGTTCTCCAAGCCCACGTTCTCCAGGGCTTCCTTCACCAACGCGTCGCGCTCACCGGCTTCCTGTTTGAACGAATGACGCCTCAGCGGGAACTCCAGGTTCTCGCGCACGGTCATCGAATCGTACAGCGCGCTGCTCTGGAACAGGAAGCCGATCTTCACACGAAGCACATCCAGCGCATCGTGGTCCAGAGCGAAGACGTCCTGTCCCAGCACTGTGATATTTCCCTGTTCGGGCTTCAACAGGCCGACGAGGCACTTGATCAGAACCGACTTGCCCGAACCCGACTTGCCGAGCACCATCACGCTTTCGCCGCGATGCACCGTGAGGTCGAATCCTTGCAGCACCTTCTTTTCGCCGAACGCCTTGTGCAAGTCGCGGACGACGATCACTTCTTCGGCATTCGCATCGGGCTTGGCCAATCCACTTGTGGTGCTCTGCGTTGTGGCTTCCATCAGTTCAGTCCCATGATCTCGGTTACCTGAACGGCCACAAGGTCCAGGATGAAGATGAGCAGCGAAGCGACGACCACCGCGGAGTGGGCAGCATGGCCCACGCCCTCCGTTCCCTTCTCTGTTGCGTAGCCCTTGTAGCATCCCACCACACCAATGGCCAAGCCGAAGAAGACCGACTTGATCACCGCCGGAAGCAGATCGCTGAACACCAACGCATCGAAGACCTCCTGGTGGAAGAGCCCCCAGCTCACATCGCCCTTGATGTTCACTCCGATGTAGCAGGCCCAGATCGCGATAGCATCGGCCAATAGCACCAGCAGCGGCAACATGAGGATGGTGGACCAGATCCGCGTGACCACGAGATACCGGAACGGATTGGTGCCGGAGACTTCCATCGCATCGATCTGCTCGGTCACTTTCATCGATCCCAACTCGGCGCCCATGCTGCTCCCGATCTTGCCGGCGCAGATCAGCGCAGTGATCACCGGCGCGATCTCGCGCACCACAGAGATGGCGACCATGGCCGGCAGCATGGCTTCCGCACCGAAGCGGGCCAGCGTTGGCCGTGACTGTATGGTGAGCACAAGGCCCATGATGAACGCCGTAACCGCCACCAAGGGCAGCGAGCGGTAGCCGTTCACGTACGATTGATGGACCAGTTCGCGCCATTCGAACCGCGAGCGGAACGCCTCCTTGAAGAACCGCCCGGCGAAGAGGGAGAGTTCCCCCGCTTCGAGCAGGAAACCCGATCGGGTGCCTGGTGTACTGAGCGGTGGCATTTCGGTGTCAAGTCGCTGCGGAGGGCGGTCGTGCGATCGACCGCCTTCGCGATGGCATTCCCGCAGGGCTGCCCACGAACCGCGCCACGTGCGGTGGGCTGGCGTGTTCGTGAGCCACAGCGAGCAAGGCCCTTACAGCGCGATCTGCGAACGAGCGGTAAGGGGGAGGTTCTTGCCCAATGTGGGCAGATCTGCCTGCCTTGCTCCTAACGGAAGGAAGAGGACCACAAGCGGACCAACCTGTGCGGGAGCGAGAGGCACATGGAATTGAGTTTGTAAGGATGATTTAGAACATCCACCCAGCCGCACCATGCTCCGCATCCTCCTCGCGATCCTTTTGACATTCCACGGCGTGATCCACCTGATGGGTTTCGTTAAGGCGTTCGGCTTCGCCAAGATCCCGGCCCTCACCATGCCTATCGCCAGACCCATGGGCGCCGTGTGGGCGATCACCGCTATGCTCTTTCTGGTGGCTTGCACGTTGTTGGCGTTGGGCAGCGACCGCTGGTGGATACCGGCCGCCTTGGCCGTAGTGCTCTCGCAAGTGCTTATCGTATTGCACTGGCACGATGCCCGCTTCGGCACCATCGCCAATGTGCTTCTGCTCATCGCAGTTCTCGCAGGTGTCGGGGTCTGGAGCTTCCGCACGCAGTACACGGCCGCGGTAGCGCGAACGGTGGAACGAACGCACACCCTACCGGAGCATCGCATCACCGAAGTCGAACTAATGCCATTGCCGCAACCGGTGCAACGCTTTTTGCGCGCAGCAGGTGTAGTAGGCACCAACAAGCCGCGCAACATGCGCATCACCTTCGAAGGCAGTATCCGCAGTTTCGATGGGCCGTGGATGCCCTTCACCACGGTGCAGACCAACAGCTTCGACGAACCGGCGCGGTTCTTCTGGATCGATGCGACCATGAAGGGCTTACCGGTCAAGGGCCTCCATGCTTACGAGAACGGTACCGCTACAATGCTGATCAAAGCGCTGGGCCTGGTGCCGGTGTCGGAAGCGCACGGTGCTGTAATGGACACGGCTGAAACAGTGACTTGGTTCAACGATCTCTGCTTGTTCGCACCCGGAGCATTGTTGGATCTGCGGATCATGTGGTCGCCGGTCGACGATCATTCCGCTAAGGCCACGTTCACACATAAGGGTATCACCATCAGCGCTGTTCTCCTCTTCGATGCGGAGGACCGGTTGGTCGATTTCTACAGTGATGACCGCCATTCAGTGACCAAGGGAACACTTGTGAAAATGCGCTTCAGTACACCCGCCAAAGACCATCGTTTGATCAATGGCCTTCTGCTGCCCGGTTACGGCGACACAGTGTGGCACCGGCCGGAAGGTCCTTTCGTTTATGGTCGCTTCACGGTGCGTTCGATCGAGTATGACATCGGCTTGGACCAACCCTGATCGCTCCTTCAACCATGGTAAACTCCTGCTGGCTCTCCTAGCGTTCAATGCCTATCGGCGCTGTTCGATGGAAGCATGTTCATCGCACGACCCGATGGCTTGCCCTATAGGATGCCCTTGTCCATACTTGCTCATACCCCGTTCCGCCACTTCCTCATACCGGGTATTTTCCTTTTCACCGATCCGGGTCTGGGCAGTGGCATCGGATGGATGCTCGTCTTCCGCCATGCGCCATTGGCGCAGTGCTGGGTGCAAATGGTAGGCTTGGGTACGGTGATCTGGATCGTCACGCAGATGTTGATGCTGCACGCGGTGAATGTGCTGCACGTGGTCTATGGAGCCGTGGGCATCGCGCTGTGCGTGCTGGTGCGAAGAGGCG
>JANOPI010000100.1:0-3954 GCA_031421755.1 Flavobacteriales bacterium
GCATGGCCGCCGCCCGTGCGGGCATCATGTCGGCGGGTTGAGGTGTTCGTACACGCGCTGGGAAATAGCGGTGAGTACGCCCGGCAGTACTTCCGGCAGCGTCCCTTTGGTCATCACCGTAACCAGGTACGTGCCTTGCCCAGCGTACACCAATGCCGTCTCATGCAGTTGAAAGCCTGAAGCGTCAACCGACTCGCCGAACTTGTGGGCGGCTTCCACCCCAGCAGGCAGTCCCCGCATCAATCCATCCATGAATCGGGACCGGATCATCAATTCCAAGGCATATTCCGAGCGCATCGGGCTCAGCACCGAGGAATTGTACAGCGCCTTCATGAACGCCGAGAAACTCCTGACATTCATCAGATAGGTGGGGCCGTGCTGGATGGGAGCCTCCAGCCCCAGGTCCGTGAACATGCGCGTGAATCGGCCCGAGGGAATGTGGCGCAGGAGGACCGCCGTCGCGCGGTTGTCGGAGTGTACGATCATCAATTCCAACAGGTCCGCTACCGTGTATGAGAGGCCGGGCTGTGCCTGCGCGGTGGCCGGGATCCCCTGCTGCGGAGCCTCCAGGTCGATCGCTTCGCACGGCCATCTCTTTTCGAGCATGCCGGGGATCTCGTCGGCCATGGCCAGATAGGTGAGGAGCACGGGGATCTTCATCAAGGATCCCGGATCATACATCTCGCTTCCACCGCACAGTGTCCAGTCGCCTTGTTGCATATCACGCACGTACACCGAGGCGGCGGTGATCTCTCCAGAGGTCCGCAACCCGTCGAGCATCGAGCCGATCGATGCTCGCAGCGAGGACAATCTGGGGGATTCACAGACGGAGCCGGAGGAGAGCAACGGGCGTACGAGCCGGAATCCACGGACCCATGCGGTCGTCTGTGCGCAGGGCACGGCAGCTACCTTGCTCGGGACGGCGGGCCTGCTGTCCACTACCGGGAAGCGCGCGGTCGCTGACGTTAGAAGATACGTGAGCCCACCACCCGTGCAGGCCGACATCAACATCCACCAGAGCCTTCCGTTCTTCATCGATCCACGCGACTTCAGCCAACGGGCAAAAGACGCTAGTGGAGACAGTGATCGGTGGCGGAAGGATGCGCGTGCTCCGTCGAATAGGACGGATCGCCTATTCTGTTCGGCCGATCGGCCCCTGCGTTATGGGGATCAGCGATGCATGACGATCATGTGACGATGACGCCTTCCGGTTTCGTCGAGCCGGAACGCCGTTCGTCGATGAGCTTGCGCATGGCGAACAATTCATCACGCAGTTCTGCCGCCGCCATGAAGTCCAATTCCTTCGCTGACTTGCGCATTTGCGATTCCAGGATGCTCGCGTTCTTCTCCAATTGCTCCACGGTCATGTAGCCCACGATCGGATCTGCCGCGAGGTTCCGCTCCTCCGGTTCCACATACGCGCGGGGCTTGCCTTCGTTGTAGCGGTCCAGCACGCTGGTCTGCCGCATGACTTCCGAACGCTCGCGCTTGATCTGTGTGGGTGTGATCCCGTTCTCTTCGTTGTAGATGATCTGCTTGGCTCGCCGCCGTTCCGTCTCGTCCATCGTGCGCTGCATGCTCTCGGTCACCTTGTCCGCGTAGAAGATCACCATCCCGTGTACGTTCCGCGCCGCCCGGCCCGCCGTCTGGGTGAGCGAGCGGTTGCTGCGCAGGAAGCCTTCCTTGTCCGCGTCCAGCACAGCCACCAGCGAGACTTCCGGCAGGTCCAATCCTTCGCGCAGCAGGTTCACGCCGACGAGTACGTCGAACATACCCAACCGCAATTGCCGCAGGATCTCGATGCGCTCCAAGGTCTCCACGTCGCTATGGATGTACTTGCACCGCACACCGTTCTTTCCCAGGAATTCGTTCAGCTCTTCGGCCATGCGTTTCGTCAACGTGGTCACCAGCACACGCTCTTCTTTCTTGCTGCGCTCGCGGATCTCGTACAGCAGGTCGTCGATCTGGTCCTTGCTCGGGCGCACGCTGATCGGTGGGTCCAACAGTCCAGTTGGGCGTACCACTTGTTCCACCACCACGCCTTCACTGCGTTCCAGCTCGAAGTTGGCCGGTGTAGCGCTCACGAAGATGGTCTGCTTGATCATGCTGTCGAACTCCTCGAACTTCAGCGGGCGATTGTCCATCGCGCTCGGCAAGCGGAAGCCGTACTCCACCAAGTTCTTCTTGCGCGAACGGTCCCCACCGTACATGGCGGAGATCTGGCTCACCGTTACGTGGCTCTCATCGATCACCATCAGGAAGTCCTCCGGGAAGTAGTCCAACAAGCAGATGGGACGCTGGCCAACTTGTCGCTGGTCGAAGTAGCGGCTGTAGTTCTCGATGCCGCTGCAATAGCCCAGTTCGCGCATCATTTCCAGATCGTACAGCACGCGCTCTTCCAAGCGCTTCGCCTCCAAGTGCTTGCCGATCTCGTTGAAGAAGGCTACCTGCTTTACCATATCCTCCTGGATCGCGTGGATCGCGGCGTTCATCGTTTCTCGACTCGTAACGAAGATGTTCGCCGGGTAGATCGTCATGGCGTCCATCGCCTCCAGGGTCTTCGCGTTCGTCGTGTCGAAACGTTCCAGCCGCTCGATCTCATCGCCCCAGAAGTGGATGCGCACGCCTTCGTCCGCGTACGCCAGATTCACTTCCACCACGTCGCCGCGCACGCGGAAGTTGCCCCGGCTGGTGTCCACATCGCGGCGGCTGTACAAGGCGCTCACCAGCTGGTGCAGCAGATTGTTGCGGCTGATCTTCTGGCCCTTCTTCACATGCACCACTGTTTTGTGGAACTCCGCCGGGTTCCCGATGCCGTAGATGCAGCTTACGCTCGCCACAACGATCACGTTGCGCCGCCCGCTCAGCAACGCGCTGGTGGTACTCAAGCGCAGTTTCTCGATCTCTTGGTTGATCGACAGATCTTTCTCGATGTACGTGTTGCTCGTGGGGATGTACGCTTCCGGCTGGTAGTAGTCGTAGTAGCTCACGAAGTACTCCACACGGTCGTTCGGGAAGAAATGCTTGAACTCGCCGTAGAGCTGCGCCGCCAACGTCTTGTTGTGGCTCAGGATCAGCGCGGGCCGGTCCAATTGTGCGATCACGTTCGCGATGGTGAACGTCTTGCCGCTGCCGGTTACGCCCAGCAAGGTCTGGTACGGAACGCCCTCTTGCGCGCCGGCCACCAGCTGCTTGATCGCTTCGGGTTGATCGCCCGTGGGTGTGAATTCGGAGATGAGTTCGAAGGGCATCGGGTTCTCCTTCGCCAAAGCTTCGGCGAACGAGGCGCGAAAGTACCCTGATCTGGGCTGTATTTCGTCCGCTAGAAGCGCCCCGACTACTCCTTGATGAATCTGCCGGAAGTGCCAGTAACGCCTTGTCCGTACAATGCGCTTACCGTATAGCAACCAGCTGGCAACCCACTGACGTCAACCTTGTTCATGGCCGCTGTCCATTGTTGTTGCAGAAGGGTACGCCCGAACATGTCTGAAATGCGGATGGAATGTGTGCTGGACGGTGCGCGCACTTCCACGATGGAACTCGCCGGGTTCGGGAACAAGCCGATGTGGCCCGCGTTAGCGCGTTTATCCGTTCCTGTGGAAGAAGCCACGAGAAGCCCCAATACGGGCAGGCTGTTGTCGCTGTCGATCTCCACGTCCGATGGATAACCACTGGTGATGTCGTGGCCCAGGATGTTCTGTTGCGTACGCCCCGTATACGTCGCCGTGTAGTTCAGGTCCATGTCCAGCAGGATCCGGGGGCTGAGGCCTGCTTGTTCGCCACGTTCATAGTTGACTTCGATGATCATGTTGGACCCGGCACCCACCCACTGCCAGTGTGTCGTATTCGACATGAGGCCAAGGATTCCCGCATTGAGGTTCACCCCGTTGGAGGTACCTGTCGCAGTTAGGCCGGGAAGAATGAAGTCGGTCAAGTTTCCCGAGGACTCGTTCT
>JANOPI010000101.1:0-1877 GCA_031421755.1 Flavobacteriales bacterium
ATCGCCCGCGTTGCCGTCAGCCCGTCCATCACGGGCATCTGCATGTCCATCAGGATCAGGTCATAGGCTCGGGCCAACGCCAGCTCGACCGCCTGCGCGCCGTCTGCTGCGGTTTCGACCACCAGGCCCACGTTGCCCAGCAATGCAATGGCCACCTCCTGGTTGATCAGGTTGTCCTCCACCAGGAGCACGCGCCGCCCGCTGTGCTCGCGTCGCAGCCGCGTCTCGCTCTCACCGGGCACCGAAGCGGCCGGCAGCACCCTCGGCCCGCGACCTTTCAGAACACCGACCAGGCAATCGTGGAGCGCCGAGGACGTGACGGGCTTGACGAGCACCGACACGAAGCGGGCCTCACGCGCCAGCTGCCAGGCCGGCGTGGCGTCGAATGCCGTCACCAGCACGCCTGGCGGTGTCCGCTCGCCCAGCGATTGGCGCAGCCGGCGCAGCGTCGCGATGCCGTCCATGGGCTCCATTTTCCAGTCGATCAACATGACGTCGTACGCCCGACCGGCCGCCGCTTCCTTCTCGGCGAGTTCCACCGCGGCTGCACCGCTCGACACCGAATCGACCTGGAAGTGAAGCAACTGCAGGCGTTCGCTCAACGCCGCCAAGGCTTCGGGCAGGTCGTCGACAAGCAGCACTCGCCGGCCGCGCATCGGTATCGGCATCGGTGAATGTTGTTCCACCTCCTCGCGAGCGCGGCGCAACCATGCCGTGAACCAGAACGTGCTGCCCTGCCCGTGCGTGCTGCTCAGCCCGACCTCGCCATCCATGAGGGTCGCCAGATGGCGCGTCAATGCCAGCCCGAGACCCGTGCCGCCGTGACTGCGGGTCATCGAGTTGTCGGCCTGCTCGAAGGCGGTGTACAGGCGGGGCCGCTGTTCCGGCGCGATACCTGCGCCAGTGTCCTGCACCTCGAACCGCACCTGCAGACGCTGCCCGTCCTCGTGCAGCACTGCTCCGCGCAGCCGCACCCAGCCGCGCTCGGTGAACTTGACAGCATTGCCGAGCAGATTGATCAGTGCCTGCAGCAGGCGCGTGGCATCGCCCCGCAGGCGTGCCGGCAGGTGGTCCGTCTCGAGGATGAGCTCCAACCCCTTTTCCTGCGCGCGAGGGCCCACCATCTCGAACGCGCGGGACAGCAGCACGTCGAGCGAGAAATCGGCGTCCTCCAGGACCATCTTGCCAGCCTCGATCTTGGACAGGTCGAGGATGTCGTTGATCACCTGCAGCAGGTGGTGCGAAGCATCCGTGACTTTGCGCAGGCGCTCGGTCTGAAGGGCGTCGCTGCTCTCGCGCATCATCAGGAATGCCAGGCCGATGATCGCGTTCATCGGCGTGCGGATCTCGTGACTCATGTTCGCCAGAAAGGCACTCTTGGCCTGGGTCGCGGCTTCGGCGGCCACCTTGGCGGCAACGAGCTCTTGCGTACGCTTGGCAACCAGTTCCTCCAGGTGCAGGCGGTAGCCGCTCCCGGCGGGCAGGCGCTCGGCGAAGGCCATGATTACGGCCGCGCCGCTCGCCTGCTGCAAGCGCTTGACGAGCGTCATGGTATAGGCCGGCCGGCCGAAGAAATCCGCCCACACGCCCTCGCCCACGCCCGGCGCCTGGTCGGGTAGCAGCCCGATCGCTTCGCCGCGCGCGAGCGCCTTGTAGAGCATGCGCACGCCCCTCAGGTTCGCCGGCGCGAGCGTCGCGTGCCAGCGGCTGCGCCCGGCGACCATCAATGGCTCGATCCAGGACTGTTTGGGCGGACGGTAGAGCACGGTCAGCGGCAGGCGTTGCGCGCCGTAGAGCGAGGAGATCTCGAAGCAGCCGAGGTGCGGCGTGAGAAAAATGATGCCGTCGCCGCGCTTGCGCGCAGCCTCCACGATGTC
>JANOPI010000102.1:0-9655 GCA_031421755.1 Flavobacteriales bacterium
TTTTTTTTTATTTTCGTGGGGGGTTTGGCTTGTCGGTTGTGGTTTGTGGCTGGGGCGCTGCAAACCTCCACACACACCACCCACCACTCGCTGCTCCAGAGAAAGCTCCCCCCACCTTCCTGATCGACACCCCCGGCATCAAAGGTTTCGGCCTGGTGGATATGGACGCGAACCAGATCGTGGACCAGTTCCCGGAAATGTTCATGCTGAAGAACCAGTGCAAGTTCAACGACTGCAAGCACATGAACGAGCCTGGCTGCGCGGTGAAAACGGCCGTGGAGAACGGGGACATCGCCGAGAGCCGATACACGAGCTACTGCGATATGGTGAACGGGATCGAGGAGGAAAGTCCGTACAGGCTGGATTAGCGGATGGAATGATGCAACAGGCGAAAACGATACTCATCGGACTGGTCGTGTTGTCCCACACCGCGTGCCTGACAAGCGCACCAGTGGTGAAAGCACCGATCGCATCACCAGCGAATACGCTCAGCGCCCAAGGTGCGGATGCGGTGCTGTGGCAGAACACCTCCGCGGAGGCGTATTGGATGTACAAGCAGAGCTACGAATACGCCACGTGGAAACTGGAGGTGATACTGGAGTCCATCGACCAGGAAAAGCAGATGGCGGACAGCACGGATGGGGACCGCCGGCCAATGGCCGTGATCGTTGATATCGATGAGACGGTATTGGACAACAGTCCTTACCAGGTCACCGCGATCAAGAACGGAAAAACCTTCGCACCCAGCGACTGGAAAGTCTGGACGGACAAGGCCGCTGCGAAGGCCAGTCCCGGTGCGCGCGAATTCCTGATGGCAGCTCGGGATGGTGGCTGCGAGGTCTTCTACATCACCAACCGCGACCTGTCGGAACGTGTGAGCACACTGAAAAACCTGCAAGACGTCGGGTTCCCGAATGCGGATGATGCCCACTTGCTGCTCATGGAAGGCACGAGCGACAAAACCGCACGGCGCGCCCAAGTGCGGAGCACGCACAACGTTCTGCTGTTGGTCGGTGACCAGCTCCGCGACTTCGATGAGCGTTTCAAGGACCGTTCAGTGAGCAACGGCAAGAACATCGTGGACGCATTGTCCGACAGCCTGTCCGAGCATTTCATCCTGCTACCGAACCCGATGTACGGCACCTATCGCGATGCCATCCATGGCAAGGGAACGGATGCGGAGAAGCTGGCGCGGATGAAGGCTTGGTTCGACGCCAACGGCTACTGAACATGCGTGCCGTAATCCAACGCGTTTCCGAAGCATCGGTGAACATCGCGGGTGAAAAGCACGCGCGCATCGGCAAGGGTCTGATGGTACTGCTGGGCATCGCGGTAGGCGACACGCATGAGGACCTTGAATGGCTTTGTGGCAAGATCGCGCGAATGCGCCTGTTCCCGGATGAAGCCGGTGTGATGAACCGCGACATCAACGAGGTCGGAGGAGAGTTGCTGCTGGTGAGCCAATTCACGCTGCACGCGCTAACTGCGAAAGGCAACCGGCCGAGCTACATCAAAGCGGCACGTCCGGAAGAAGCGATACCGCTGTACGAGAACGCGAAGCGCCTTCTCGGCGTGCTTGCGGGTGGACGGTTGAAGACGGGCGAGTTCGGAGCGGACATGCAGGTGGCGTTGATCAATGACGGACCGGTCACGATCCTGATCGATACGCGCTCCCGCGAGTAGACGAAGCATCCGCCAGGTGTCAACCCATGGCCGAACGCGGAAGAGCGGCCCGCGTCAGGCCACTCTTCTACCGCCGGAAGGGCAGGTCAGTTCTTCTGGAAACGCAAGGTGCTCTGCTGCGAACAGCTTACGATGCGCAGGCCATAACTCCCAGCAGCCAGATCAGCGAGGTCCCAAGTGCGCACAGCGGTGCCAACGGGGGTCCAGGTCTGCTCCGCACATACCACGCGACCTGTCGCATCCAGTACGGTCAAGCGGAGTTGTTCGGCATTCGCGTTGGTTAACCGCAGCGCGAGTTCGCCATTGGTCGGGTTGGGAAAGAGCAGCAGATCGCTGAGTCCAGGGAATTCCTCCAGACCGACGAGGAAGCTGAATTCCGATGTGAGCGGAACGCTCCAACCGTCCTGCTCCTCGCTGAAGCGGATGGTGAACAGATGATCGCCGGGCGTTGTGTTCGTGGGAAGGTCGTCAACCAGATCCACCACACCCGCAGGACCGATGGCCCCGGATACGCGCGCGACGATCTCATCATCGATCCAGTACTCGTAGCCGCTGACCGTAACGCCCCGTTGAACGAACGTGCTGGTAACAGGAGAAGCGTACTCCCCGATACCGTCGCGCAGTTGCATCGTTACGCGGTGGTAGCCGTTCGTGAGCGCGGACGCCTCCAGGGAAGCGCTCAAGGTGTAGTCACCGGTACCGGTCACGTCCACCTCGGTGGCGTTCGCGGCGGCGTCATCGAACCAAAAACGGTAGCCCGCAACGGTGGGTCCGCGTTGTGCGAACAAGGACGTTATCGGCACGCTGTAGTCCCCATTGCTGTCCTGCAGTTGCATGGTCACGCGGTGGTAGCCGGGAGCGAGGGCGGTAGCTTCAAGCAATGCGCTCAGCGTGTACTCGGCACTGCCGGTCACGCTCACCGTGCTTGCGTTCGCTGCGTCGTCATCGAACCAATAGCGGTAGCCGGTGATGGTCTGCGCGCGCATCGCCGTGCCAGCCCCGGTGATGAGGAGCGCGGCGATCGCGCATCGGGTGCCGATGAGTTGATAAGTGCTCATGGCGCTCATCAGTTGGGCTGCGTGGCCACCTTGATCGTCACCGGCAGATCACCGTTCGCATCCGTGGCAGTGGCGATGTTCGCCTGGCGATAGTGCGGGTTGTAGGGCACGTTACCGGGCTTGAAGGGTGAAGCCGTCCCGTAGATGCCGATGTCGGTTCCATCGTTGCCGGCGCCGATGCCGGGGCTGCCGGGGAGCAGGTGGAGATCATCAGTGAACTGGTAGTAACCGTCGCTTTCGCTCACGAAGGTCATCGCGGCCGTCTGGCTGTAGATCGTGTTTGTTTCCGTGTTGCCCGAGGAATTGCTGAACATCACATCGCTGTTGATGATGCAGTTCGTGATCTGCACCCCGTTTACCTGCCACAGCGGAGCGCCGGCATAGGTAAAAACACAGTTCTGCACGATCGCGTTCCCTGAATTCTGCAAACGTTGGCCCAGAATGACACTGTTGCTGAGGTTCAAACCGCTGGGACGGAAAATGTTGATGGGACCGCCGGCAAAGATGCAGCGCTCAACGATAGCCGCGCCACCGTTACCTGCGAAACCATCGTAGAAAACACATTCCGTGAACACGCTGCTGGAGGTGGATGGTTCCACCTGGCCTACTCTGAAATACTTGAACGAGCACCGGTCGAAAAGCATGTTCGTGGCATCATCGTTCGTACCGTCAGTCCCATAATAGAGTTCCCCGTCCGGGTTGAAAACAATACCTGTGAAACTGCTTCCACTCGCACCGGTATTGAAAATAAAGTCGTCGCTGCCATTCGTTGTGAGGATCGTTACCGCGGTCACATTGGTGCTGTCCGGATGGATGCCCGCCCCGATAAAATGCAAAGGCATGTTGAGCGTGAGGCCTGAATCCGCGAGGAAGATCCCTCCACTGAAGTAGAGCTTGTCATTCGGTTGCGCGGCTGCGACCGCATCGTAGATGGAAGCGAAGACCTGAGGGGCACCACTGCCTTGCAGTACGATGCGTGGGAGTTGCGCGCTCATGGAGGTCATCAGCGCCAGTGCTGCCAAGAAAGAGGGTATGCGTGTGTTCATGGGGTCCGTATATATGCTGTCAAATCTCCGCTCAAAAAGGGCGTGCATCAATCCCACGTTCGGGGGAGCCTCCGCGCAAAGACCAACCCCCAGGTTCGAGTCGTGAGTGGCGAGTGGTGAGTGCTGTATGTCGCAGCCGGTACTCGTCACTCACGACTCACCACTCTCACCCGAGCAACCTCCCCTTCAGCGTCTTCGCTACGGCCTCCGCGTTGTTATGCACATGGAGCTTCTCGTAGATGCGCTTGATGTGGCTGCGCACGGTCTCAAAGCTGATCTCCAGCCGATCGGCGATCATCTTGTAGCTCAACCCATCGACCAGTCCGGTGAGCACTTCCTTCTCGCGCGGGCTCAGGCCGAAGTCCGGGACCTCCGACACAGCTCCTGGGCGCTGGAAGTGGAGCATGACCTTGCGCGCGATGCTCGGCGTCATGGGTGCGCCACCCGCGTGTACTTCCAAGATGGCATCGAGGACCGCACCGGGATCATTGTTCTTCAACAGATAACCTACCGCACCTGCCCTCAACGAGTCATAAACGCGATCCTCGTCAGCGAAGGTGGTGAGCATCATGATCGGCAACCCGGGCCGTTCGGCGTGAAGAGTGCGGACCGCGTCAATGCCGTTCACGCCCGGCATATCGATATCCATCAGCACCACGTCAGGCTTGCACGCCGCGACCTTCGCCGTCACGTTCACGGCGTCCGGGAAGCAACCGCACAGGCCGATCCCAGGCGTGGTGCTCAGGAGCATACCGAGCGAATCGCGGATCTGCTTGCTGTCATCGAACAGCGCTACGTGGATGGTATTCATGTGGTACATCTGTTTCATCCCGATGTGTCGGGGCCGACTCGCCGGGGGCTTGGGGTTGAAGGTCAAAGCTACCGTCGTCAAGGCAGCCATCAATCCCCTGAACGGGGGGTGAACATATGCGGGGGCATGGTGATGAGCGCACGCGTTCCGTTGCCCGGTGAACTTTCCACGGTGAATACCGCGCCGATCGCTTCGGCCCGCACGCGCATGTTGGGCAGGCCATTGCCATTGTAGCTGTCCGTGTTCTCCGGATCGAAGCCCTTGCCGTCATCGGCGATCAACAGCGCGATCGCGCGGCCGGTGCTTTTCAGTGTGATGGTCACCGATCCGGCATCGGCGTACTTCACCGTGTTATGAAGCACTTCCTTGCAGATCAGGAAGATGTTGCGGCGCTGTTCGGCGGTGAGCTTGCGGTCGGTCAGCGCGGCATCGGCATGGAAGTGCAACGGGATGTTCTTCGCGGCGAGCAGATCGCTCGCGAACGCCTGCAGTCGGGTGATGAGCGCTCCCGCATCATCGTTCTTCGGATCGACGCTCCAGACGATGTCACTCATCTGGTCGATCATGTCGCGCGAGGAAGAACCGATCTTGTCGGCCACCTGTTGGGCCATCGCATCCTCGCTGGAACCGAGCTTCCGTTTGAGCGCTTCACTGTAGAAACTGATACTTCCGAGGGTACTGCCGATATCGTCATGCAGGTCGCGCGCGATGCGATCGCGGACGCGTTGGAGGCGGATGCGCTGCTTCTGGCGAAGGCGTGACACGAGGTACATGGCCAGCGCACCGGCTGCCAGAACGAGGAGGAAGAACCACCACTGTTGCCAGAACGGGCCCACCACGCGGATGGTGAGCAGTGCGACCTCTGGTCCTTGGCGGCCATACGCATCGCGAACGCGCACCATCAATCGGTGCGATCCCACCGGAACGCCGGCATATCGCGCTGGCGCATCCGCGCTCACCGCGTGGGTAGCATCACCTTCACTGTCGAGCCGGTATAGGAATGTCAGCGGTACGGCACCAACGGGTCGCAGCGCGGTGAGCATGGCATCGAAAGCGCTATTGCGATAAGGCAGCTCGAGCGCGCCCTCGGCGTCGGCCCGCAACTCGCCCCAAGTGTTGCGCACGCTTACCAGCACAGGGACTGGCGGTTCGGGCAGGGTGGTGAACGCGGCGGGATCGAAGAGCAGCAGATTATCGTCCGCGCAGAGCGCGATGCGGCCATCCTTCAAGGTGATGATGCACTTGGTGAGCTGCCGGAGATCATGGCCATCATTCACCGCTACGTGCAGCCAAGCAAGGTCTCCCGGTGAGTACCTCAGCAGCCCGTCGCTTGTCGTACACCACACGTTCCCCGACCGGTCAACTGCCACACCGAGCGCATCCTGCGGCAGGTGCGCCGGTGGAATATGTGCTGTTGCGCGATCGCCCGCGATGCTCGCCAGGCCCGCATCCCTCAATGCTACCCAAGTGGTATCGCCATTCAGGACAAGCGCTTGTGCATCGTTACCGGGAAGTCGCTGCCCCGGAGCGGAGTGCGTGCTGAACACGGTACCGTTCAACGGTGCTCCAGGCGGAACGGGCATCCATCGTACAACGCCGCCCAGGGTGGCTGACCACAATGCACCCTGTCTATCCCGCACAGTGGTCCGCAGCATCAGCGTGCCAGCCTGATCGGGATGATCGCTCCAGTCTCCCAAGTATTCGCCCGTGGCGTGATCGATAGCCTGGTGACCATAGCCCAGAGCACCAAGGATCAGCACATCTCGCCCACCGACCGTGCCGGCCAGCGCGGCTCTTGATTGGTACATGTAGTTGGCATGGTCGCTCTCCCATTTGCCGGACTCGGCGCGCAGCAGGATCCGTTCCCGCACCGGGTCGTAGCGGAAGACCCCGGTTTCCGTGCCGAGGAACCACTCCTGCGGTGCTGTCTGGAACAGGCCGGTCACTTCCAAGGGAGAACCCGCGTAGGCCAGCTCCACCGCGCGGCTGGTGTGCGTGATCGGATCCACGAGCACGAAACCCTTGGAGGTGGAGATGCGCACCGTGCCGTTATCATCTTGTTGAATGGCATGGAAGACCAGATCCCCGGCGCGCTCGTCCGGCAACAGCCGCACGGCATTGAACCGCCACACGGACGGGGCGAAGACCGAGACGCCTTTCGCTGTGCCCACCCACACATTTCCGGACCGGTCGCGGTGCAAGCAGGTGGTGCGGTCGCTCTTCAGGGATGCCGGATCAGAGCGCACATGCTGGAACCGATCGATGACCGTTCCATACGTGTCGATCACCAACAGGCCGCCGACTTTGGTGGCCGCAAGCAGGTGCGAACTGTCCCATTCCACCATGGCCTTGATCTCCTCATCAATGGGAAAATGGACGACCTTCTGGGGCCGGTGCGCGTCGGCACGGAACAGGCCAGGGGTCCACCCGCCCATGTAGAGAGCGCCATGCGCCTCCACGGCATTGGTTATCGGGCCTGCTGAGACAAGAGTGGTACCGAGCAGGCCTGAACGGGGATGCACGATGTACGATCCCGGGGACTGCAGCATGGCCAACCACAGTTGCCCATCATCGAGCAGCATCGCGCGATGGCTCCAGTTGTCCTCCGCCCGCGAGGTCGTATCACCAAGCGCATTGACCACCGGGCCACGGTAGCCCTGCCGTTGAACGATGCCTTTGCGTTGGTGGAACCAGATGGTCCCCTTGTTGCGCGAACTGATCAGCAGCAATGAGTCGCCCACTACCAGCACATGGTTCAGCTCGTTGGATGGAAGGCCCAGGACATCGGTGCTGTCCCGTTGGAAATGGGTGAATACGCCTGAGGGATCACGCAGGCTCATTCCCGCATCGGCCGTTGTGATCCACAAGCGCCCCGTGCCATCCTCAGCGATGGAGGTTATGTGCGTACCAAGTGGACCCGTGGCTCCCGGTTGGAAGTGATCGACACGTTGCCCGTCAAAGCGGTTCAATCCGCGCTCAGTGCCGATCCAAATGAAACCTGCGCGATCCTCTGTGATACAGGTGATCGCGTTATCGCTCAGCCCATCGTCGATGGTAATGTGCTGGAAGCGCAATTCCTGGGCGGAAAGTCGCAAGCAGCTCAGTACACCGAGCAGTGCCGGGGGGAGCCAGCGCATGATCACATTTGCGAAGATGGACAGAACAATGGGTACCATGATACGCTGGGCACGTTTTGAAGACCTGCCGGAGCTGGTGCGCCTATGCGCGGAGCATGCCGAATATGAACGCTCGGCCTTCGCCCCTGCTGGGAAAGAGGAGGCGTTGGGGCACCTGTTGTTCATGCCGGAAGCGCGACTGAAGTGCCTGATCGCCGAGGAAGACGGGGCCGCGATCGGCTACGCGAGCTTCTCGGTGGACGTCTCCACCTGGGATGCTGACCGCTACATGCATATGGATTGCCTGTACCTGCGACCGCAGGCACGCAACATGGGCATCGGCCGGGCGCTCATGGCGCGCATCGCGCAGGAAGCGCTGGCGCTCGGTGTGAAGCGGATGCAATGGCAAACGCCATCGTTCAATGTGGCGGCGGTGCGCTTCTATGATCGGCTCGGGCCGGTGCGGAAAGAGAAATTCCGGCTGTTCCTCGATGAGCGGGAAACGCGCCTCTTGGCCGAAAGTTGACGGACGTCTCAGCGCACCAACACGCGTTCAACGCGTTGGCTGGTCCCCGCACCGATGAGCACAGTGAACACGCCACTGGATCCGGCCGGCAGGACGAATTCGTTGACCTCCCCGCGCGCGCTCAGAACCTGGTGATCCACACGGCGGCCAACAGCATCGATGATGTAGACCGGTTCACCCGCGTTCCGCACCCAGAAGCCGCCGCTTGAGGGATTCGGATACACCGAAGGCCCGAGCGGTCGGAACACCGCATGGACCGTGGGGGACCAAGTGGACGTCCCGTCATCGTTCACCATCTGGAGGCGGTAGTAATTGTGGCCGTGATCAGCGGATCCGTCCACATGGTCGTACCGGACCTCCTGCAAGCTGGAACCGGCGGCGGTCACCTGGCCAATAGCGGCCCACACTTCGGTGCCGTGCATACGCTCGATCACGAAATGCGCGGCGTCCTGCTCGGTAGCGGTGGTCCATCGGAGGCGCACGGCATCCGCTTCCTGTTCCGCGGTGAACGCGATGAGTTCAAGCGGCAGCACGATCGGCGTGCAACTCACCGTGGCGGTTCCCCCGAACTCCAGCGGTACCGAGGTGGTGACTGAACTGTAATTGCTGAAGCAGATAAGGTATTGTTGGCCCGCGATCACATTGAGCGGAGGTTCGAAGTTCGTAGGATCCCCACCGGCGGGTATACTGGCGGCGAGCCCGGTACCACCGAACATCACGCCGTTCCAGTTGCAGCGCACAGGCGGCACCTGGTCGGCCATCACCTGGGCACAGGCGCTCGCATTGTACGGGTACATGATCCAATCGTAGAACCCCGCCTGGCTCCCTAGACCGCCGAACGTGAATTCCAACGACCCACTGCCGCTGATGTTCACGATCATCCACGTGCTGTTGAGCTCATTGCTGCGCAGGCATCCCCAATTGTCGCTACCCCAGGTGCTGTTGATGAAGTCCCCGGCAAGCAGATCAGGGTTGCCGATGGAACCCAGTGGAGGGATCTCATTGACCGCACCGCTCCCATTGGGATCCACAGACCAACTGTAGTTGGTGCAGATATTCACGGCTTGCGGGCAATCGCTTGCCACTACTGGTCCTGAAGATGCACAACTCGTTGTCGGGCTGAGGTCGATCATCGCTTGACCGATAGTTCCGGTACCCAGCGTACCAGAGCCGACCGCCACACTGGAGCTGTTGGTCAAGGTCCACGTGGCGGCGTTCCAACCATCCCCGAAACTGTCGAAAAGCTGCATAACGAAGCAGCCGGTGTCCAGGCAGAGTGTTTGTGTGGACGGAGCGAAGCCGGTACCTACGATGAGCACCCCACTGATCAGGTTCCAGCTGACCTCGGTCGGAAAACTACCGCCTGTAACGGCGAGGGTATAATTCGAACAGTTCCCACCACCACAACCACCGCC
>JANOPI010000103.1:0-9564 GCA_031421755.1 Flavobacteriales bacterium
ATGGCGAGCGCCATTCTCGACGACCTGGACCCGGAGAACGAGGTCAAGTGATCACTGCTCGTGGCGTAGCGTGGATCTGTTGCAGCATTGTGCCGAACCATTTCACGTTATCCTGATCCAACCAAATGGCATAGCACGCGATGAAGGCCAGTCCCATCTGCGGGATGCCCATGAACACGGCGGTTGACAGGTGGAACAGAACGCCGAGGAACAGGAACACTCTTCGCGAAGGCGACCACCAGACGGCAAGTGGAAAGAGCGACATGAATGCGAGCGTCAGATAGGTGAGCGCGGTGCAAAGGACAGGACTGCGTGCGAGCCAGCCGAGTGAGAATCCCGGATCGTTGGCCACCAACAACACTGCTGAACCATCCAGCCAGGCCGTACCGGTGAACTTGTGCGCGGCCGCAGCGCCGTAGGCCAGCAGCACCTGTAGGCGTGCGATCCAAAAGGCGGTGGTACCGATGAACGGGTGCGTCCCATTCCCCATCAGTGCGCACCAGATGAGCATGTTCTCCATCAGCTGGATGCCGCCATTCGAAGCGAGCCAAGTGCGGTGGGTGATGATGCGGAAGAGCAGCCAAACGAGCAGGCCGAGCCACCAACGCTGGCGGTGCAGTTGCAACAAGGCCGCGCAAAGCAGCAACACGCTGATCAGCATGCATCCGGCTGCAGTGCGATCGTTCATCATCTCCTGTAGCCAACCCTTCCATCCGAGTGCGGAAGAGAACAACCTCACTGGTGCGCTCACCCACGCATCATCACCAAGAAGCAACAGCGCTATCATGTAGAGTGAGATCCATGCATAGGCTGCACGCTGGAAAAGTCGGAGCGCAGCATCGTTCATCTTTCTTCGCGTATCTCGATGAACGGATGCTTGACGCAGGTACGATGGACCCGATATCGCAGCCCTTCCGAGCGTGGCAATGGATCCGCCATGTTCTCCAATGAGAATTCCAAGGCCTCCGGCACATGCGCCACAGTATCGGTTGACCCCACTGTCGCTTCGGCAAAACGGCACGCATTGGAACACATGCGATCCCATATGAAATGATCGTGCAAACCGTCCATGGACCGCCACCCGAACCGATCTCCCGCATGCACTTCCAATGAACACCCACACGCGGGCGGGTCCGGCGCGAAGAGTCGCCAATCCTGATGGAACAGCACACGAGCATAGGCCTGCGACCAGTACCGGAAGCGCAGCGGAACAAGGTCTCCGGGCAGCGTGTACGCGGCCAGAAGCAGGGTATGCCCCACCGCGATCATGATCGCCGCCTGCCGTATCCGCCTGTCCATCGCATTGGCCAAAGTAGGGCGGGCTATTTTGCGGCCCACCCAGCGCATGCCCGGCAAGAAGAAGAAGAAGATCGATACTGCTCCGCGTGCATCCACGGGCGGGCTCGCTGTTCCACAGCCCATGCCGTGGGCCCTGGTCGGGGTGATGGCAGCACTTTTCATATCCGTGTGGGTGGCCTTCAGCCCTGCCTTGGACAATGACTTCGTGAGTTGGGACGACCCGGCCTACGTACTGGAGAACCCCATGGTCCTCCATCCCGGTGATGCCCGATCAAGCGATGTGTGGCGCACCCCGGTATCGTTGAACTACCATCCGCTCACGATGAAGACGCTCCAATGGAACAGCCGTTCCGCGGATCGACCTCGCCCGAGTGACCCGCCGAGCGCGCGTCCGTTCATCAGCACGAACATCTGGCTTCACGCCCTGAACACGCTGCTGGTACTGCTCTTCATCCATCGCCTCACACGCGGCGACCTGGCTGTGGCGGCATTCTGCGCGGCGGTCTTCGCATTGCACCCTATGCATGTGGAATCGGTGGTGTGGGTGAGTGAACGCAAGGATGTGTTGTACGCCTTCTTCTTCCTCGCTGGCCTGATCGCCTGGTCGGCATGGACGCGTTCAGGGAACGTGCTCTGGTACGCGCTCACGGTGTCGCTTTTCATCGCTTCCTGCTTGTCCAAAGCCATGGCCGTGATATTCCCGGTGGTGCTCGTGTTGATGGACTTCTGGGAAAACCGACCGCTGCTCGCCATTCGTCCTTGGCTGGAGAAGTTGCCGCTCTTCGCCATCTCCATGCTCTTCGGCCTCATCGCCTTGAACGTCCAATCCGGTGGTGACTTCCACGGCTTGCTGCAAGTGGACCGCGCGCTGGGAACCACCGCCGCCGTTGCGGAGAAGCTGCCCTACACCGCACTGGACCAACTGCACTACGGCGCCTACGGCTATGTCATGTACATCGTGCGCTTCCTGCTCCCGACGGACCTCGCCACCTTTCATCCGTATCCCGAAGGCGATGCGCAGGGCCTGTTGTTCCGGATCGGTCCATTCATTCTGGTAGCCGTTGTCAGCATGGCCCTTTGGTCCCTGCGGAAAGGCCGCACCCTGTTCTTCGGTATCGGATTTTTCACGCTCTGTTTGGCCTTGGTGCTGCAATTTCTGCCAGTGGGCCGGGCGGTGATGGCCGAACGCTACACCTACCTGGCTTACATCGGACTGGCATTCCTGGTGGCACAGGGCATCAACCAGCTGCTGCGCGAACATCCTGCCCGGGGTCGCATGTGGTCTGGTGTCATCGCCGGTTGCGCACTCGCCTTCATCCCACTCACCCGCACCCAAGCGGACATCTGGCAGAACACGCGCACGCTCTTCCGCCAAGTGATCGTGCAGTATCCGAAGGACGCTGACGCTTATGCCAACCTGGGCAGCTGGTACGGCAAACGCAGCGGTCCGGAGCGATCGCCCGCCCTGTTGGACTCCGCCGGCATGGTACTCATCGAAGGGGTGCGTGCCGGAGCTGCAAGCGGTCCGCTGTTCGAGGCGGTGGCCACCTACCACGGCAGCCAAGGCCGCACGGACAGTGCGCTGGTCTGGTTCGATCGTGCCGTGGGGCTGGGACCTGTCAGTGGCCAATTGATGCACAACCGCGCGATGGCGCGCTACACCAGCGACCCGGCGGGGTGCATGGCGGATCTGGAGCGCGCGGTCCACCTCGGCCACGGGCGCGTCGGTGAATCGTTCGCGCTGCGCGGGCGGGCCCGGTTCCGCGGTGGCGACCATGCGCGGGCTGTCGAGGACATCACCATCGCCATCGATCGTTTCGGCCATCGCCGGGCGGATGCCTACCTGCTGCGAGCGCACTGTTTTTATCAACTGAAGGACACCGCCCGATCCATGGAGGATGCGCGGGAGGTACTGAAGCTCGACCCGAATTCGGCCCAAGCGAAAGAGCTGCTGCGGGCCTTGGGCGGTTGAGGATCTGGGCTATCGGGTCTCACACATCATGCGGGCGCGTAAAGTTTTGGCCACGGATACTCACAGATGTACACCGATCGGTCAGTGTTTCGAATGCCTCAACCACATGTCTCCGTGTCTTTCCGTGAGTATCCGTGCTTCCGTTCGTACGGTGAGCGCCGCCAGGCGCGGCATTTTGACCCGATAGCCCTGGGTGGAGGAGCGGCTTCGCTTTGCGGAACGCACCTTTGCGGCCGATGAACATTCCGGCCAACTCCCCTTCCCTGCGCACGTGGATCGACGTTCCCGCATCCAGCGACTTCCCGATCCAGAACATTCCGTTCGGCATTTTCAGCACCGCGGACAAGGGGAAGAGGCCCTGCACACGCATCGGCGATACGGTGATCGACCTGGGCGAACTGGCCGATGTGGGCCTCCTGAATGAAATGGGCACAGACCTCTCGGCGTTCAAGGCACCGGTGTTGAATCCCTTGCTGCGCGATGGCAAACATGGAACCCGGGCCTTGCGCGGGCGCTTGAGCGAACTGTTCAACGCGGAGAACCCAGCGCTACGCGATCATGCTCTGGCCCGATCCAAAGCGCTGATCCCGGTGAACGATGTCGTCATGCATCTGCCGGTACACATCGGCGACTACACCGATTTCTACAGCAGCCGACAACACGCCTACAATGTGGGCTGCATGTTCCGTGACCCGGCCAATGCGTTGCTGCCCAATTGGCTCCACTTGCCCGTGGGCTACCATGGCCGCAGCAGCAGCATCGTGGTAAGCGGTACACCGATACGCAGGCCGAAAGGCCAATACAAGCCGACACCGGATGCGGCACCAGAATTCGGACCCACGCGCCAACTCGACATGGAACTCGAAATGGGATTCCTCACCTACGATGGGAATGCCCTGGGCGACCGGATCACCACGGCTGAAGCCGAGGAGAAGATCTTCGGACTCGTGCTATTCAACGACTGGAGCGCGCGCGACATCCAAGCCTGGGAGTATGTGCCGCTCGGCCCTTTCCTCGGGAAGAACTTCGGGAGCAGCATGAGCTCCTGGGTGGTAACGCTCGATGCGTTGGAGCCTTTCCGGATCCCATCACCCGTACAAGACCCGCCGGTACTGCCCTACCTGCGGCACGAAGGTGATCACCACTTCGACATCCGCTTGGAGGCGGAGATCGCCACGGCCGACGGGCGCGGAACAACGATCAGCCGGAGCAACTTCAAATACCTGTATTGGAGCATGGCCCAGCAGCTCGCCCATCACACGGTGAATGGCTGCAACGTTCGAGCTGGCGACCTTATGGCCAGCGGCACCATCAGCGGGGAAACGCCGGAGAGCTACGGGAGCCTGCTGGAACTCTCATGGAAAGGCACCAAGCCCTTGAAGCTGCACGACGGCACCGAACGGAAGTTCCTCCAGGATGGCGACACGCTCATCATGCGAGGCCACGCGGAAAAGAATGGGATACGGGTAGGATTCGGGGAGGTGAGGGGGGAGATACTTGGAGCCAAGTAGGCCGCACCTTTATCCGATCCGCAGCAGGCGGTATCAGGCCCGATGCCTCGATAGTGTCCGCTGATCCGCATGCACGGACTGCCCGTCGGGCACCGCAGGCCCCTACCCGATCCAGGGGAATTTCGTGTTAGGCCATTGCAGGAATGAATGCTCCTCCTATCTTCCATGCCCTTTGCCGGCCCGTACTCCCTTCCGGACCGGAACCATCACCTGATACCTTTACCGATGAGCACTCTCCGGAATCTGTTCTGCTGTGTACTACTGTGTACAGCCATTCCAGCTGTTCAGGGCCAAACGGCCAACAGCGCACCATCTGTTCAGCAACAAGGCGACGCTTTGCTGGACGGGGCGAACGATGGATCCTTCCCGTGCCGGCCAGCGGGGTTCGAGGAGAACAAGGGCCAGGTGGTCACCACAACCGGTGATCCCGCACCCTTCGTGCGCTACCGATTGAGCCAGGCGGGAACGAACATCTTCCTTCTGGGCAACGGTATCGCCTACCAGTTCGATCGGCCGCATCTGCCGGAAGGGTACGCGGATCTGAAGGGCCGGAAATGGCGCACGGCCGCCGAAGAGACCCGCCTCCAGAGCCTAGAAGCGCAGGCTCAGCTGGAGACCTTCCGTATGGACATGATATTGGAAGGGGCCGATCCACTGGCAGCCATCACCGTGGAAGGTCGCAGCGAGGACTATACGAACTACTACAACCACGAGGCGTTGGATGTACACACGTACACACGCATCGTCTACCACGAAGTGTACCCCGGGATCGACTGGTGGATCACTTCCGACGGACAAGGGATAGAGCAGGATTTCATCGTACGGGCGAGTGCCGATCCTTCCGTGATCAAACTGCGCTTCACTGATCATGAGGAGCTATTCCTTGACCAGGACGGAAACCTGATCCACGGAAACCGGTTGGGGCGCTTCACGGAAGAGAAGCCCGTGAGCATTCAAGATGGAGCAGCGATCGCCACGGCGTTCAGCCTGAAAGAGAACCTCCTGACCTTTGAGTTGGGCGACTACGATACGCAGCGCGAACTGCGGATCGATCCGCCGCGCTTGTGGGGTACTTACTACGGTGGCACCGCTTCCGAATATGCATTGAGCGTAGATGTGGCCTCCAGCGGCAGTATCTACCTGGCCGGCCTGTCCAACTCAACGAACGCGATCGCCTCGCCGGGCGCACACCAGACCACTTGGGCGGGCGAGGATGATTGTATGCTGGTGAAATTCAATGCCAGCGGTGTCCGCCAATGGGGCACCTATTACGGAGGCGCGCTCGGTGATGCGTTCGCATTCTGCAAAGAGAACGGCACCTTCGTTTATGCTGCGGGTATCACCCGTTCGACGAGTGCTATCGCCACTGCCGGGGCGCATCAGACCACGTTGGGTGGGGACTGGGACGGGCTGCTGGTGAAATTCGATACCAACGGGACACGTCTCTGGGCGACCTACTACGGTGGGAGTATGGAAGACCGTGGGCGCGGATGCGATGTGGACCCCGCCGGCAATGTGTTCATGAGCGGGTTCACCTATTCGGATGGGGCGAGTGTGATCGCGTCCGGTGGGCACCAGAACACACGCAACGGCGACAAAGAAGGGTTCTTGGTGAAGTTCACTTCGGCAGGTGCGCGGATATGGGGCACCTACTATGGGGGGGTCAACGTGGACGAGGCCTTCAACTGCGCCACGGATGGAAGCGGAAATGTGTACTTGTGTGGAGGTACCGGAAACATCGCGGGCACGGCCATCGCCACCTCGACCGGGCACCAGCCGGGGTTCGGCGGCGGCGGCAGTGATGCGTACCTGGCGAAGTTCAACGGAAGCGGAGCGCGACAGTGGGGCACGTACTATGGTGGATCCGGCGATGATTATGGATTCGCGTGCGCGGCGGAATCGAACGGCAACGTTTACTTCACCGGGGATACCAAGTCGAGTGGACCGGCTGGTGCCATCGCTTCGGGAGGCCACCAGAACACCTTCGGAGGCGGCACCAATGTGCGTGACGCGTTCTTTGTGAAATTCAATGGCAGCGGCGCCCGTCAATGGGGCACCTACTATGGCGGTACGGACGATGATACGGGCCGGGGCTGCACCTCGGACAGTGACGGCAACGCCTACCTGATCGGCGAAGCGGTATCCACCAATGCGATCGCCTCTGGCGGACACCAGATGACCTTCGGTGGCGGCGAAGTGGACGGCTACCTCGCGAGCTTCAACCCGGCGGGTGCCCGCACGGAAGGCACCTACTATGGGGGCACCTTGCGTGATGAAGCCTATTCCGCAGTAGTAGATGACAACCGTAATGTGATCCTGTGCGGACGTACATTCTCCACGAACGCGATCAGCACTGCAGGCGCGTACCAGCCCGCACTTGGAGGTTCCGCCGATGCGTTCCTGGTGAAGTTCGGCTCGACAGTGGACTGCCAGGGTGTACCGGATGGCCCGGACTTGCCCGGGACCTCATGCGGCGATGAGAACAATTGCACAGCGAATGATACCTGGAGCGTAGCATGTGAATGCGTAGGAACGCCGGTACCTGGACCGACCATGGGCACTGTTGGCGGCAACAGTCCGCTTTGTGTGGGCGACCTGTTGAACCTGACGGCATCAGCTACCGGCATCGGCACGATCAGCTACCTATGGACCGGCCCGAACACCTTCGGCTCCGGATCGCAGAACCCGTCCATCAGCAGCGTAACGGTGGCGGCCACCGGCACCTACAACGTATCAGCGAGCAATGGGTGCGGCACGAACGCCACCGGCAGCATCGCGATCATCGTGAACCCGCAACCGACAACGGCAACTGTGGGCGGTGGGCAGTCGATCTGCGTGAACGGCACCACCAGCGGACTCGGCGGGAATACGCCGAATGTGGGCACGGGTACCTGGAGCGTGGTGAGCGGTGGTACCGGCACATTCAGCCCCGGAAGCACAGCTCCGAACGCCACCTTCACCCATACCGGAGGAGCGGGACCGGTGATCGTGCGCTGGACGATCAGCCTCGCCCCATGCTTGTCCTCCTCGGCAACGGTGACCCTCACCATCAACCAACCGCCGTCAACGGCAACTGTCGGCACCCCCCAAACGATATGCACCGGTGGAAGCACCTCCGGGCTGGGTGGCAACACCCCGACCATCGGCACCGGTCAATGGACCTTGGTGAGCGGCGGTTCCGGCACCTTCAACCCTTCGGCTTCCGCGGGCAACGCCACCTTTACTCCAACGCAAGGGGTTGGCCCTTACTTGCTGCGTTGGACCACGATCAATGCGCCTTGTAATGCGGACACGGCCGATGTGGTCATCACGGTGAACCAACCGCCATCCGCAGCTTCGGTCGGAGGCACACAAACCATCTGCGCGAACGGCACCTCTACAGGGCTTGGCGGCAACGCACCCCAGGTGGGTACCGGTGCGTGGAGCGTAGTGGGCGGAGGCACAGGCACCTTTTCCAGCGCTGGATCGCCGAACGCCACCTTCACCCATACCGGAGGAGCGGGACCGGTGATCGTGCGGTGGACCATCAGCAACGCGCCCTGTACGGCGTCCACCGCCAACGTGACCATCACGATCTCGCAACCACCAACACCGGCCAACACAGGGAACGATCGTACGCTTTGTTCCGGGGCCACCAGCAGCGGGCTGGGCGGCAATGTTCCGACCGTTGGAACCGGCCTTTGGAGCATCGTAGGCGGCGGTACGGGCAGCTTCAACCCCAACGCATCGGCTGCGGATGCCACCTTCACGCACATCGCTGGTGCCGGGCCGGTCACCGTGCTCTGGACTATCAGCAACGCACCATGCCCGGCGGCCACCGATCCGCTGATGATCTCCATCACCCCGCCGCCGTCGCAAGCCACCGTTGGTGGGCCACAGACGATCTGCACGGGTGGCACCACCACCGGCCTCGGCGCTAACACACCCGTTGTGGGCACTGGTGCCTGGGCCATCATCAGCGGGGGGAATGGTTTCTTCACCCCGTTCGCCTCCAGCCCGAACGCGACGTTCACACACACCAATGGTACCGGCCCGATCGTACTCTCTTGGGAGATCATCAATGGAGCCTGCCCCTTCACATCCGCCAGCCTCACGGTAACGGTGAACCCGGCACCGACCACGGCCACCGTGGGTGGTGGGCAGACCATTTGCGTCAACGGGACCACCATCGGTCTCGGAGGGAATACGCCGACCACAGGAACCGGGGTCTGGAGCGTGGTGAGCGGAGGCACGGGCACATTCTCGAACGCGGCTTCACCCACTGCCACCTTCACCCATACCGGAGGAACGGGACCTGTCATCCTGCGCTGGACCATCAGCAATGCCCCTTGTACAGCTTCGACGGCGAACGTGAGCATCACCATCAATCAGCCACCGACGATTGCCAGCACAGGAGGCGCGCAAACGATCTGTGCCAACGGCACCAGCGCCGCTTTGGGAGGCAATACACCGGCGAACGGCACCGGCGCTTGGAGCGTGCTGAGCGGAGGCACGGGCACCTTCTCGAATGCGGCTTCGCCCAATGCGACCTTCACGCATATAGGAGGCAATGGCCCGGTGATCCTGCGCTGGACGATCAGCAACGCCCCTTGCACGTCCTCGACCGCCGATGCGGCCATTACCATAAACCAGGCTCCGAGCGCGGCCACCGTGGGTGGTGGGCAGACCATTTGCGTCAACGGGATCACCACCGGTCTCGGAGGGAATACGCCCACCACAGGAACCGGGGTTTGGAGCGTGGTGAGCGGAGGCACGGGCACATTCTCGAACGCGGCTTCACCC
>JANOPI010000104.1:0-3730 GCA_031421755.1 Flavobacteriales bacterium
GCCCGGGACCTCGCCTTCGTGGACGTTCGCAGGTCCGGACGAGGAGCTCCAGCAGCAACCGCCGAAGCCAAGTTCCCCGCAAACCATACCGCCTGACCTTATTCAGCCTACACCATCGGTGCCCGCGTGGTCCTTCGGAAACAGCACGACTCCGACAACGACGCCGCAGAGACCACCGCCATCAGCAGTTCGCACCCTCCAAGATGCAGGGAAACCGCCCCCGCCGCCACAACCGCCCCCATCAAACCCTCCAGATGCTCCGCTGCGCCCTCCTGTTGCGAACACCCCGCCGCCGCCCCCCGGCCCCGGCCCAATGGAAACCCAAGGTCACTATCCGCCGCCACCGCCGGCCTTCGGCCGCGCCAACATCTTCACCGACCTCGCTACGCCATACTTCAACATCATTGATGACGGTACACTCTACCGCAAACCCTTCGTGGTCCTTTACATGATCCTGGCGGGCTTGAATCTGCTGGGGATATTGGGCACGCTCTACCTGATGTTCAAGGGCAACGTGGCGAGCATCTTCATCGGCCTCTTCGTGATCTTCGGCTTGTGGGTCGGCTTCCAACTCTGGTGGAACCGGCGGGACCGGATCAACCGTTTTTCAGCTCCCGGATCCGAATTCGTGGCCTTGCCCGTGTTCTCGCATTTCTTCCAGACCTGCGGCGAGTGGATGGGCACCATGGTGGCGATCGTTGGCACTGGCGGCTCCATCGTAGGTGCCCTGTTCGGTACCGCGGCCCGCAGCTACGAGAACCCGTTCGTGTTCGCCGCGATGGCGGACCCGCCCCTGATCGGCATCATTGCAGCGCCGATCGCCGGATTCCTGATCCTGATCCTTTCCCGCGCGATCGCCGAACAGATCCGTGCGCTGGTGGCTGTGGCCAACAATACCCGGAGCATAGATATCAATACCCGCGACCGGTGATCATACGCCGCACGGCCCAAGAGCCACCGCCGCCCCAGCCTTGATGTCGAGAGCCTGACGCACCTCGGAGTGCTGGCTGCATCTGTAACGCCGGGTTTCCTGCCAGCCTGTCAGTCGCTCTGCGGTCCAATATCTTTACGGCCCATTCCTATTCACGTGTCCAAAAAGGTCTACATAGAATCCTACGGTTGCCAGATGAACCACAGCGACAGCGGTATCGTCGCGAGTATCCTGGCCAAGGACGGGTATGAGACCACCTCCACCCCGGAAGGTGCGGACCTGGTCCTGTTGAACACCTGCAGCATCCGCGAAAAGGCCGAGAACACCGTGCTTCAGCGCATCAACGAGATGAAGCACTACAAACAGGCCAACCCGGACCTGAAGCTGGGGGTGCTGGGTTGCATGGCCGAACGCATGCGCGAGGATCTGCTTGTAAAAAAAAAGGTGGTGGATCTGGTTGTGGGACCTGACGCGTACCGGAGCCTTCCTCTGCTCTTGGATGAGGTCGACGGAGGCCAGAAAGCCGTGAATGTGCTGCTGAGCCGAGAAGAAACCTACGCGGAGATCGAGCCGGTGCGCTTGGTCAGCAATGGGGTAACGGCCTTCGTGACCATCATGCGCGGGTGCGACAACATGTGCGCCTTCTGCGTGGTGCCCTTCACCCGGGGAAGAGAGCGGAGCCGTGATCCGGACAGCATCATCAGCGAGTGCCACGGGCTTGTTGGCAAAGGCTACAAGGAGGTGACGTTGCTGGGGCAGAATGTGGATTCGTACAAGTTCACCTCACCCCAACCCCTCTCCCGGGGAGAGGGGCTGGCTGAGCATCCTTCAACCGACTTTGCGGGCTTGCTGGCCATGGTCGCGGAAGTCTCCCCCACTTTGCGCGTACGCTACAGCACAAGCCACCCGAAGGACATGACCGACAAGGTGCTGGAGGTGATGGCGCGCTACCCGAACATCTGCAACTACGTCCACCTGCCTGTTCAGAGCGGCAGCAGCGGGGTGCTCAAGCGCATGAACCGCGGCTACACACGCGAATGGTACTTGGACCGCATCGCAGCGATCCGCAAGCACATGCCCGACTGTGCGATCAGCACGGACATCATCACCGGGTTCTGCGGTGAGACGGAAGAAGACCACCAGCAGACCTTGCAGTTGCTCGACGAGGTGCGCTTCGACATGGCCTATATGTTCAAGTACAGCGAACGGCCCAAGACCCTTGCGGCGCGCAAGTATCCGGATGATGTTCCCGAAGACGTGAAGAGCCGTCGCCTCCAAGAAGTGATCGAGGTGGTGAAGCGCACATCCATTGAAGGGAACCAACGATCGGTCGGAACGGAACAAACGGTCCTGATCGAAGGGGTGAGCAAACGGAGCACAGAGCACATGTATGGGCGAAACGACCGATACACCACGGTGATCCTGCCAAAAGGGGGCCTGAAAGCGGGCGATCTCGTGAAGGCCCGGATCTTGTCAGCGACCGCCAGTTCGCTCCATGGGGAAACGCTCGCGCGGATCCCGCATCCCGGAGCGGGCGCATCAATACCGGTATGAACGTACAGACCATCAAACAGCGGTTCGGCATCATCGGCAACTCGCCGGAGCTGGAACGCGCCATCGAGATCGCCGCCGTGGTGGCACCTACTGATCTTTCGGTACTTATCACCGGCGAGAGCGGCAGCGGAAAGGAGGTGATGCCCAAGATCGTCCATGAATACAGCCCACGGAAACACGGCCCCTACATCGCCGTGAATTGTGGCGCGATCCCCGAGGGAACCATCGATAGTGAGCTTTTCGGCCACGAGAAAGGATCCTTCACCGGCGCGAACGAGGCCCGTAAAGGCTACTTCGAGGTGGCCGACAAGGGAACGATCTTCCTGGATGAAGTGGGCGAACTCCCCCTGACAACGCAAGTGCGCCTTTTGCGCGTGCTGGAGACGGGCGAGTTCATCCGTGTGGGCAGCAGCCGGGCCCAGAAGACCAGCGTGCGCGTAGTGGCCGCCACCAACGTGAACATGTGGCAGGCCGTGCAAAAAGGCACCTTCCGCGAGGACCTCTACTACCGACTGAGCGCGATCCCGATATTCTTGCCACCGCTTCGCGAACGGGTACACGACATCCACCTGCTCTTCCGCAAGTTCGCCGTGGACAGTGCCGAACGGCACCGTATCAAGGACCCCATCTCGCTCACACCCGACGCGCTCCAGTTGCTGAACGGCTACCGTTGGCCGGGGAACATCCGCCAGCTCCGCAACATCGTGGAGCAGATGAACGTGATCGAGAAGGACCAGCGCATCATCGATGTGGACAAGCTGCGCTGGTACCTGCCCACCGTGGACGCTTCTCTGCTCCCCGCCGTGGTACAGAAACATACCAGTGAAGGACAAGGCCCCAACGAACGCGAGCTGCTCTATTCCATGATCGGGCACCTGCAGAAGGACGTGAACGCGCTGAAGGAGCACCTCTCCGCCATGATGGACGGGCAGCCGATGCCGATACCGAATCATCGTGCGGTGCCGCCGGTGCTGCGCGAAGAGTTCATCGTGCCGCAGCAAGGCCACGCCCACGCGCCCATGAAGATCGAACGCGTGCCCAGCGCCTCGGAGGAAACCAATGATGTGGAACACACCGAAGTGGAAGAGGTGCTCAGCCTGATCGAAAAGGAGAAAGAGCTGATCAAGAAGGCGCTCCTGAAGCACAAGGGCCGCCGCAAAACCGCCGCGGATGAATTGGGTATCAGCGAGCGTACCCTCTACCGGAAGATCAATGAATATGACCTTGACGAGTGATGGGGTTGTC
>JANOPI010000105.1:0-3552 GCA_031421755.1 Flavobacteriales bacterium
CTGGACGCCGGCAACTACCAGGTGGATGTGACCGATGCCAACAGTTGCGTGTACCGCAGCGCGGTGCTAACCCTCACCCAGCCCGAGCGCGATGATTGGACCAAATACGGTAATGCGGGTACTTCACCCGGCACGCATTTCTTAGGCACTTCGGACAACAAGGACGTGGTGTTCAAGAGTAATGGGGCTGAGCGGCTGCGATTGCTTGCCAACGGGGATGTGAAGGCCAATGCATTGGGTTTCGCGGCCGGGTATCGTCCCGTGTTCACCGACTCCACCGGCACCCTGCGGATCGGCTTTGGTACCGACCAGATGTTCCCGGGCAGACCCATGGAACCGTGCTGCCCCGAGCCCACACCATGGTTCCTCTGTGGTAACAACCTGTGCAACGACCAATTCCTCGGCACCAACAATGACATGCCTTTGCGCATACGCACCAACGGCGTTCAGCGGATGCTCTTCCGGAATGGTGGACGCGTGGGCATCGGAACGGATGTAAGTAATGATCCTGTGGATGGTTACCGCCTTTTTGTAGAGGACGGCATCGTCGCGCGGGACGTGCTGGTGACCGCCAACAACTTCCCGGACTACGTGTTCCAGAAGAACTACCGATTGATGCCCTTGGATGAGGTGGCGCGGTACATCGATCAGCATGGCCACCTGCCGCACATGCCTTCAGCGGCAGAAGTGGATGCGAATAACGGAGTAGAAGTGGGCGACCTGCAATTGCGTCTGTTGCGCACAGTGGAGGAACAGCAGTTGTATATCCTGCAGCTTCGGGATGATTTGCAGGCGATGAAGACACGCTTGGCGCAACTGGAAAAGCGCTGAACATGTTGTGCCCGGGCAGCATATCGCGAAGCCTGCTGGTCTTCTCCATGATGACCTGCTGCACGTTCATGAGCATAGGCCAGTCCGGCTTCGTTACCTTGCAAGGGCGCAACTTCAAGCTCGATGGGCAGGACTTCTACCCGCAAGTGATGAACTTCGGACTCGAGTTGACGACGAACACCATCGGCACACAGGATACCAGCCTGCTCTACATGACCCCGGAAGGCACCTATGATCGCCTGGTGACCCAGGAATTCGAATGCCAGGATCCTGCGGAATGCGATGTGCAACTCCTCGCGCACTTCGCACAGGTAAAGGCCATGGGCTTCAACGCCATCCGGGCCTATGGTGGCCTCGCGCCCATCAATCTGCGCGACTCCGCCGGGCAGCGCTCCTACAAGCTCAATATCCACGCGAACACCGGTTTTTACTGGAGCTACCGCGAGCCACTGGACTATCCGGGCTTCACCGGGGCGATGGCCATGAAGCACTTCGGCCTCGTCCGGCACATGCTGGACCTGTGCGACAGCATGGACCTGAAAATGATCCTGCTCGCCGGTGGGCGCGTCGGGTATGAACCGCCCGACCCTATACGTCCTTGGAGGTATTACCGCACGGAAGATGCCGAAGCCTACGCGCGCTACCTCGCTCGACTCGGCAGTGAACTGCAAGGCCACCCTGCTTTGATGGCCTACGACCTTTGGAATGAACCGCGCTGGGGCGAGGATTCCACGCACCTGCAGACCAAGCAGACCGTTTGTGAGTGGACCACCATGTTTTACGATTCGCTGAAGACCCATGATCCGGAACACCTGATCACCCTGGGCGGCTCCCCCCTCAGCGAGCTCAACTCCTGGGACCCGATGGTGATGAAACTCGACTTCTATTCCCCGCACTTCTATCCGGAAGTGGAACTGTTCGGCAATTACGACGTGGCGAAGGCCTTCGACGCGATGCGCGCCGAGATGTACTGGTTGGGCAAGACCTGCCCGATGCCGTGGATGTTGGGGGAAACGGCCTTCAGTGCGGATGACGACACCACGGACCATGCGAACAACCCTGATAACGTCGGGTTACTGCCCGAAGCCATGTTCCACCGCATGCCATGGATGCAGGGCAACGAGGATGAGCAGGTGGCCTATGCCTTTGAGAGTATGGATGCCGTGCGCGCCAACCTGGGCAGCGGCTATTCCTGGCGGGATTTCCAGAGCAACCGCAACAACGCCATTCAGCACAACGGTAACTTTCGACCCGCACTGGAGGTGAATAAGAATTGGCACTCATTGCTTGGTTACGGCGATGGGACGAACCCTTGGCGGGTGAAGAAGGCAGCCGATACGTTGGATACGTATGTACTGCCGCCGGAAGAACAGGATCTACCAGCATCGCCGTACAATTACCCGAGCTGGTTGGGGTTTGAGAGCGATAGTATCGAGACATACGGTTGGGTGCGCAACACCTACGGCGAGCCGATCGCGGATGCGGTGATCGAATGGGGGTGGAAGTACAACACTAGACCTGGTCAACCGGTGTGGCAGTTTCCAGAGGAATCAGTTTGGGATCGCATTACAACATTCGGAGATGGGTACTTCCAAGTCCCCAAGCCCGAATACGAAGTGGCTGGTTGGTGGCGACGGCCGCAGATCGGGGGCGCAATACTCTCTGCTCACGGTGGCATGGGCTACCAAGGAATCAACGACTATGCAGCAGGCAGCATCTTCGAGATCGAGCGACACTTGCCCTTAGCACATGAAATCATTGGACCGGGCACTTTGTCGATCGGCGATACCGTCCACTATCGGGCATACAACGAACTATCGGTCCATGACCAGGTGGTCTCTGGAAACGTAGTTGAAGGTGCCGTGGCAGATTTCAGCGCGCGCTTCGCAGTTCACATTACCGGTGAATTCCATGCGCAACATGGCTCGGAGGTCCATATCTACAATGAGCAGATCTGGCCGGACTGCAACAGCCCGGCACTGCGATCAAGCGCGCATGTCGTAGAACCTGTTGCGCCGTTGCAAGATGACCACCGGGATGCACCGAAATGGGAGATGACGCTCAAGTTCAAGACGGGATGTACCGACCTCACCATCGCCCCCAATCCAGCGAGTACATTTCTGCACGTAACCTGCCCTGAGGCGCAAGGATCGTGCATAATATCAGACAGTCAAGGGCGCGAGTGTATGACCTGGGTGTGCGTCGAGCACTTGATGCGGATCGATGTATCAGCACTATTCTCTGGTCGTTACGAACTTCAATATCAGCTAGGCACATGCACGCGAACCAAGAGCTTCATAGTTCAGCACTGAGACATTGGTGCTGGGTTTTCGCATTGACAGCTTCACTCAATGCAGCTGGGCAGCAACTAGCTTGGTTGAAGCACTATGCAACACCGAATACTCCGGTTGAAGGCTTCATTCTTGCAACGGATGAGGCTGGCAACATCTATGGCACCGGATCATTGGCAGGTGGTGCGGTGGTCGATTTTGACGGAAACAGTAGTCCTGTCCTGGGCAGTGGGGATATCGTGGTGATCAAGTGGGACAGTAACGGTGTGAACCAATGGGTGAGGACGGTAGGCGGTATTCCCCTTCAAGACGATTGGGACATTGGGAGGTCCATTCACTACGAACCTGTAAGCGGACGTATCATCGTTTCAGGCACGTACAACAGCCAAGCTGACTTTGGCTGTGCGCAGTTCAGCGAGCAGAATGACCA
>JANOPI010000106.1:0-2774 GCA_031421755.1 Flavobacteriales bacterium
TGATGCTTTTCATGGACCTCTTCAAATGGTTCATCCCCAACCCGGCCTTCCACGAAGGGCTGCGCGTGGTGCCCATCCTGATGCTCGCGAACGTGTTCCTCGGCATCTACTACAACCAGAGCGTGTGGTACAAGCTGGGCGACAAGACCCGCGCTGGTGGGACCATCGCCATCATCGGTGCGGTGGTCACGCTCGTGCTCCTGTTCACCTTGATCCCGATCATGGGCTACATGGGCGCTGCATGGGCCACCTTGGCCTGCTATGCGAGCATGGCGGTGATCAGCTACGTGTGGGGACAGAGGCACTACCCGGTGCCCTACAATGTGAGCCGCGTGCTGGGGTATATGGCGGGGGCGGTGTTCTTGTGGTGGGGTGCCGAACAACTTCCGTTGGATGGCGTGCTGAAGTACGCGGTGCGCGGTGTCCTGCTCCTAGGCTACGCCGCAGTGGTTTGGCGAAAGGAGCGCGGCCCTTTGCGGCGGGCATGAGCGAACGGAGGGTCTAATGCTCGACGACGAAATGCGCGGCACTTCTGCCCGCATCGGTCACCACGACCAGCATGTAATGGCCCGCGCTCAGATCTCGCACGTCGATCACGATAGGCCCTGGCCGAACGCGAGCGCGTCGAACGACGCGCCCCACCGGATCGAGCACCAGCAGATCATCTTGTAGCGCGTGGTCGGCTGGAATTCGGATGTTGATCCCTTGCGTGGCAGGGTTCGGATGGATCTCCAGCGCGAAAGCCTGTCCGGCGGGCCGAACGATTCCCGTGAAAAAGTCGAGCGTATCCGCCGGGATGAACAATTTCGGCGGCGCTGAGCCGGAGAAGCAATCCTTGGTACCGTAGGCCAGATAACCGGTGAGCGTGAGCAGAATACTCGATCCCATATCGAACAGCGAGTCACCATGCAGCCGGGACCATAGGCTGTCGCCGGTGGAAGAAAGCAGCGTCACGCACAACTGTTGCTGGTCGGGCGATTGGTAGGTACCCACCGTTCCCACGGTGAGGAAGGTGCTGTCCGGAAGGGCCACTACGTCCACCATTTTCTGCGGATAGATCCGGTCCCAGAGGATGGTGCCGTTCGTGTCGGTACGCAGGATACGCGAGGAGGTGACGTCGTAGTTGGCCAGCATCAACAAGCCGTCGTCCAATGTGGTGATGATGCGCCGTGTGGTTTTGTGAAGCGTGTCCGACAGGAGCACCATGTTCCCTTGATCGCCGTCCTCCGTGAACCGGATGAGGTACAGAACCATGTGATCCTGACCGACCGTATCGAGCACCGAGGAGAACACATGTCGCCCGGAGGTACGCGCGGGGCAGCCGATGTTGTCGTAGTAATAGGTGCCCAGCGGCTGGTTCTCGATGCTCACGGTGGTCCCCGCATTGGTCAGGGTGTAATCCTCGAACCAGGTGGGTGGCACGTAGCCGATCTGGATATTCGGCTCCTGCGTGTTCATTGCCAGGAGATGGATCTCCTGGTTGGAGGTTTCCCAGACATCCGTGAGCGAGCGCGTGCAGGCCTGGTCGTATTGATGCCACCACAAGATGTTCCCCGCCTGATCGATCTTCAAGGCGAACAATTGCGCCATGGGCAGGCCCGCAACGGCCATCCCGCAATAGGTGTAAGAAGATTGGGCCGTTCCCGCGATCAGGATGTTCCCATCGATCAAGTCGACCACATGGGTGATGCTCCCTGGTTTGATCGAATCGATGCGCTGTGTCCAAAGCGTATCGCCGGTCGGGAGGACCTTCACCAGGTAAGTGGCGATAGCCCAATCCTCGAACGGAGTACCGCTTCCTGGCGTCCACGCGCCATGGATGCTGCCACACATCAGGTAGTTCCCGTCGCCGGTCTGGTGGATCGTGTGCGCATAAACCCGATGGCCGGAATAGGGGTATTGGTTCTGCCAGTCAATCCACTGGGCGGACGCCGCCATGGAGGCCAGAGCGGCGAAAAGGAAGCATGAACGTCGCAGCATAGTGATCACCATAGGGGTCTTTCAACGAAACTAGCCGCTTCTTCCGTTCACCTGGGGCGTCTTCGACAGACCTTTGTCCACAGATGACCAGCAGACCTGAAATGCTCCCTGTTCGCATCACGAACAAGGGCAAACATGCGTTCCCGCACTACGCAACCCCCCACAGCGCCGGCATGGACCTCCGCGCCAACTTGGACACATCCATCACGCTTGCCCCTGGCGAACGCGCCTTGGTGAAAACCGGCCTTTTCTTGGAACTCCCCGAAGGCACGGAAGCCCAGATCCGCCCCCGCAGCGGGCTCGCCTTCAAGCATGGTGTCACCGTGCTCAACGCGCCGGGTACCATCGATGCGGATTACCGTGGCGAGATGGGGGTCATCCTGATCAACCACGGACAGGAGCCTTTCGAGGTGACCGATGGGGAGCGCATTGCCCAATTGGTCATCGCCCGCTACGAGCGCGTGGCCTTCACGGAAGTCGCTGACCTATCGGTGTCAGAACGCGGGGCCGGGGGCTTCGGGCACACTGGAAGGAATTAGGCACCTTCGCGCCCGCCTGCCGCAGGCAGGGCCTTAAGAGCAGAGACCATCGTAGTAAGAGAATGAAGATCATCGTCCCGATGGCGGGCATGGGCAAGCGGATGCGTCCGCACACCCACACCACCGCCAAGCCGCTGCTGCCCATCGCGGGCAAGCCCATCGTGCAACGCCTCGTGGAGGACCTGGCCGCCGTGGCCGGTGAACCCGTGGAAGAGGTCGCCTACATCGTACACCCCAGCTTCGGCAAGAAGGTGG
>JANOPI010000107.1:0-13758 GCA_031421755.1 Flavobacteriales bacterium
GCAACGGGCGGACGCTCGTGCCGCGCAACTGCTGCTCACCATCAAGGTGCTGGCCACCGACGCGCTGGATCATGGAGCGTTCGCGCAGGCCGTGCGGCCGGTCGGCCTTGTTCTGGGCAGCCGCGCCTGTTGGAGCGCACAGTCCCGCCAAGAGCAAGGCGGAGGTCAGTAGGGTCGTTGTTGTTTTAAAGGGTGTTGTGGGTAATAAGATCCATTCCCGGCCCAAAGGACCAGTGGGGTTAAACAAGTTGAAGCGGGAACTCAGCGGATCTGCAGACGCAGCACATCCGTGCCCGAGGCATGGTCTACCCGAACGCCGTAGCTGCCCGCAGGCAAGCTCCGCGCAAGGGTGAGGTCCGTGAACTGACCGGCGGTAAGGCCCGCCCGTTCAGCCCCGACAGTGCGGCCGGCCAGATCGAACACCGTGATGAGCGCAGGACCGGAGATCTTCGACAAGAGCCGTACCGCACCGTCGGAAGGGTTCGGGAACAACGATGTGAAGACCTGCCCCTGCTCGTCCATGCCAATGGTGCAATCCGTGCCCGTGATCGTCATCGTGTACGGTCCCGATGCGCTCTGCCCCGGGTTGTTGATCACCGGAACATACCAGGTGCCCGCAGGAAGATCGTCGTACGCCCACGATGTATTGCTGTCAGAGCAGGGTGTTCCGGCGGAACCGAAGGTGAGCTGATCACCCGGGCATACGCTGGCAACAAGGCCCAAGGTCTGGCCAAAGGCTGGCGTGGTGCCGCAATAGGCGATCTCCACATCAAGGCAGGCGGTGGTGGTGAAGCGGTGCCAGTTCACCGGGGTTCCCACGAAGAGGTTGCCCGGTGCCCAATCATTGGTACTGCCTGCACTGGCGTTGTTGGCGTTGATCACCACGGGACTGCCGATGGCGAGCGTTTGGTTGGGAGTAGCGGTACACAGGTCGAAGTTGATCGGGCAAGCCGTAGCGGTCACATTGATACTGTAAGCCCCGATGGAGCCGCTGCCGCCGTCGGCCAACACCGGCACATAGTAGGTCCCTTCGGACAGCGAATTGTGATAGAACGTCACGTTCCCGTCCACGCAGGCGGTGTAGTTGAACTGCGTCGGATTCACCAGATCAAGACCAGGGCAATCGCGCGTCAGGATCCCGAAGGTGTTCGTCCAAACGGGGGTCTGACCACAATAATCGACGGTGATGTCGTTGCAGCCCGTGGTGGTGAAGGCGTGCCAATACACCGGCGAGCCGAAGTAGACCGTGCTCTCATCAAAGTCGCCGATCCCGGACGCCGAGGTATTGTCGCCGGTGAAGTTGAGTGAAGAACCCGAGGCCAGCGGCTGCGGTACCACTGCGGAGCACAGGTCGTTGTTCTCTACGCATGCCACAGCCGACACGTTGAGGGTGTAGGCCCCGATGGAACCGCTGTTGCCGTCGGCCAGCACCGGCACGTAATAGGTCCCCGCCGTAAGGAAGTCGTAGCGGAAGGTGGAGTTGCCGTTGCCGCAGTCAATGGTGTTGAAGGCCGAAGCGTTCACCAGGTCATTGCCGGGGCAATCGCGGGAAATGATCCCCAGCGTATTGGTCCACGCGGGTGATTGTGCGCAGTAGTTCACCGTTACATTGTTGCAGCCGCTCAGGGTGAAGGCGTGCCAATACACCGGCGTTCCGAAGTAAGGCGATCCAGCTGCGAAGTCGTTGATGCCCGAGGCCGTGGTGTTGTTCCCGCTGAAGGAGACAGAACCACCCGAAGCCAGCGCCTGCGGTATGACTTGATCGCACTGGTCGTTGTTCTCCGAACATGTGGTAGCCGATACCGTCAAGCTGAACGGGCCGGACATGCCCGCGCCGGGGTTGTTCAGCACAGCGAACGCCCAAGTACCAGCGGGCAGCAGGTTGTACAGGTAGGTCGTATTCCCATTACCGCACTCAACGGTATTCGCCGTGCTGGCGGAAACCAGTACATCCCCAGGGCAAGTGCTGGCCAAAATGTCGAAGGTGCCAACCCACGCCGGCGATTGGGCGCAATAGGACACCGTCACATTCGCGCAGGCCGTGGTGGTGAATTTCACCCAATAGACCGGCGATGTCGCATAGGGCGATCCGGCAACGAAATCGCCAGCCGCCGTAGCCGCGCTGTTATTTCCGGTGAGCGTGATGCTCCCGCCGATCGGAAGGCTCTGGGCTACAGCCAGTGCGCAGTTGTCATTGCCTTGGGCCAAGGTGGCCGAGATGGATATAATGGAGAGAGCCAGTGTGTAGAGTGTCCGGGTAGCAAGGGTCATCTTCAATGGGTTTGCAGTGCGCCTCAAAGGTGGGTCACCCTTGTTAGCAAGGTGTAAAACAAGGGCGCATTTTTCCACGCCCCCGTGTTCGGTGCGCGGATCGGCCGATTCAATGGACGAATACCCGCCCTGCCAAGGGTGGATCGGCAAGGCGACGCACGATCACCGTCCAGATCCCGGGGGCAAAGGAGCCGTTCGGCAGTAGCAGCACCTGTTGCCCGGGCTCCAAAGTCCGGTCCTTTTGCGAAACCAAGCGTCCGCGGGCATCAAGCAGTTCGATCATCGCTGCGGTCGAAGGCCCCGCCCAGCGCATCAGCGTTCCTTCCGGTGCGCAGACGAACGACATTTCCGACCCGGTGCCGCCAGCCCCGCCAAGCCCGGCACACACTTCGATGGTTACAGCCACAGGATCGCTAGTAAGGTCCAAGCAGCCTTCCGTTGAGGAAACGCTTCCAAGCGATTGTCCGGGGAGCGCACCCGACAGGTCGCCCTCGTAGGCGAGTCCCCAAAGGAGATAGTCCCCGGGTAGCAGACCGTCCAGAGCAAGCTCCGCTCCCACCAGCACGGCGATGATCGTGTCTTGGAGATCGGTCACGATGAACGCGAAGCCTGTTCCACTGCCACCGGATTGCTCGAACAGAAGGGGATCACCGCCATTGGCACATGCCACCACTGATCCGCTGCCGTCAGGACCCGTTACGGTGCCCGCCGCACACGCGCCCGGCAAGGTGATGCAGATGCCGAAGGTCCCGCCGAACCCGAAGTCGTTGTTGCTGAAAACGCGCACCCGGTAATTCATGCCCGGTTCCACAGCCACTGAATATTCCGTATCGCCCGTGGCACAGAAGACCGAGGGGCCCGCGCACGCCTCCCGCACTTCCACGCCGATGTCCCCGATCGTTCCCGGATCGATCGTGATCAACACCTCCGTGGCCGTTCCGCTTTCGAACTGGTACCACACATCCTGGAACTGCGATTGCGTAGTAGCGCACGGGGGAGCGCTGTTGATCACCGCGTTCGCATTGCTTCCCGCAACGGTCCCCTGCATGCACTCCTGAACGATCAACACCGGGGCGGCATTTCCGCAGATGTCATTCAACGGCGGAAGATCACAAACGTCCGATGCGACCGTGATCGTGTATGGACCGGTGGAGCCCGCGATGCCCAACACCGGAATGTAGTAGGTCCCCGCCGCCAAGCTTTCGTAGGTGATCGTCGCGTTGCCATCGATACAGAAACCGGTGCCGCTGTTCTGGACGCTGGCCTCGAATTCCGGGCAGCCGGTGATCAGGATCGAGTACACCACCTCGAATAATGGATCGGTTCCGCAGTAGGAAATGGTGATGGAAGCGCAGGTGTCCGTGGTGAAAGCTTCCCAACTCACCGGGTTCCCGAAGTCCTCCGTGTCCGTTGATCCGGTGTTGTCCCCCGTGATCGAAATGATCCCATCGGCGGGCAATGGATAAATGACCGCGTTATGGCAGGAATCATTGTAGGGTGCGCCGCCGCGAAGCGCGTGGACCATAGTGCTGCTCGGGCGCACATGGTCAGCTCCGCTGATCGTCAACGGCCCGATCGGCCTTTGGGCAAAGGCATGTACGGATATGGACAACAGGATGAGGCAGGTGACGGTGCGGTACATCGCAAGCAGGTAGGTGTACAAAGTTCACGAAGTTCCTACTTCGCGCACCTGATCACCGATGCGGTTGCGCACGATCCAGCGTTCACGGCACCAGACACATCAACCCCGTCCCCGCTACATTTACCTCCACCCACACATCATGCATCCATCACTCAACGGACGGCACGCCCTCGTTTGCGGCGCGAGCCAAGGCATCGGCAAGGCCACTGCGCTGGAATTCGCCCGCCAAGGTGCGCGCGTTACGTTGCTCGCCCGCGATGGCGACAAACTGCGCACTGTGCTTTCCGAGCTGGACCGCTCCGGCGGGCAGTCGCATGCGATGCTCGAAGTGGACATGTCCGTTACTGACCAGTTGCGCGCCGCGATGGAAGCGCTGCTGGCCAAGCATGGCACCGTTCACATCCTGGTGAACAACACCGGTGGGCCGCCGCCCGGACCCGCGCACGAAGCTGCCGTACACGCCTTCGCTACCGCCTTCCGCCTGCACCTGCTCGCCTACCAGACCATGGTGCTCGCCCTGGTGCCAGGCATGAAGGACGATGCCTTCGGCCGCATCATCAATGTGATCAGCACGAGCGTGAAGCAGCCACTGCCCAACCTCGGCGTCAGCAATACGATCCGCGGCGCGGTGGCCCAGTGGAGCAAGACCCTCGCCATGGAACTCGGGCCTTTCGGTATCACCGTGAACAACGTGCTGCCCGGGGCCACGCGCACAGAGCGCCTAGCCACCATCATCAAGAACAAAAGCGCCAAAACCGGTGTGACCGAGGATGAAGCCGCCGCCGAAATGGCCCGCGAGATCCCCCTGCGCCGCTTCGCTGAACCGGAAGAGATCGCTGCCGCCATCGCCTTCCTGGCAGGGCCGGGCGGATCATATATAAACGGGATCAATTTGCCAGTGGACGGGGGACGGACCGGGTGCTTGTGAGGTCTTCTCGTATGGACACTTTATGGACGCGGGTGGACGTCCACCGCGTCCATAAAGTGTCCATTAGCGACCCTAAGGGGAATGCAGAAGGGCGGACATCGCTGTCCGCCCTTCTCGAAGATCGTGTTGTAGCTTACTTCACCATCAAACGCTGCTCGGTGCGCACACCGCCAACGGTGAGGCGAACGTTGTAGTTGCCAGCGCTCATGCCCGTGAGGTCCAAGCTCTCGGTGCTGCCGTTGGCCACTTGGGCCTGCTGGTTGTAAACGATGCGGCCGGTAACGTCCAGTACTTCGATGTTCGCCAAGCCGTTCTTGCCAGAGTACTGCAGGCTGAACACGCCCGTGCCGGGGTTCGGGAAGAGGTTGAATTCGCTCACCTCATTTTCCTCCATACCGATGCCGGAACCGGACCCTTCAACTACACAGATCTCGAAGTTGTGATCCGCGGAGTTGTGGCCCCAATCGTAAACGCGCACCGTGTAGGTCGTTCCGATCGTAAGGCCGCTTTGAACAAGCTCTTCAGCAGTCGTCTCATCCGCGGAAGCGGGGAAGGTCAGATCGGCACAGGACAGTGAATTCAGGCTGCCGCAGGCACCGTCGAACAGTTCGACCATCGCGTCCGCCGCATTGAATCCGATCACGCCGATGCTCATGGTCTCAGCGCTCGCCACGAACGTGAAGAAGACGTCCAGGGCATTCGAAGACGTGAAGTCAGCGCACTCGATAGGTGCCAACGTTTCAGTCGCACCGGTCGTTGTGAACGCTGTGCCTACGCAGCTGCTGCCGGGTGTGAGCGCAATCGCAGCTTCACACTCGTCATTAGCGGGAGTAGGAGGAGGAGGAGCACACGCTGATGTTGCGGTCACATTGATCGTGTAGGGGCCTACAGCGCCATTGTCAGGATCGTTCATGACGGCATAGTAGTACTGCCCGGCAGGAAGTTCCGTGTAGAACAGGGATACGTTTCCATCTGAACACGTGGTCTGGTCAAACGTGGCGGCCTGGAAGAAACCAGAGAAAGGACAGTCCACGAAGACGGCCAAGAACGCATTGCCGAAAGGACCGGCGGTGCCGCAGTAGTCGATGGTCACGTTCGCGCACTCGGTGAGCGTGAATGTTTCCCATACTTGGGCAATGCTGAGAGAATCCGCACCTTGTGAGTCAGTGGCTCCGGTATTGTCTCCGGTGAATGTCACCGTGCTACCGAGCGACAGATCTTGGTTCACTGCGCCATCGCATTCATCGTTGGCTGGGCCACCACCGCCGCGCAGAGCGTTGTGGGGCGTGATCGAGCGGACACTCGCAGAGGCGGTCGCCTGGTGCAAGCTGCCCTTGTTGTGCTGCGCTTCGGCACCCGTGGCCATAGCCAGGGACGCACCTGCCACCAGCATCGCGTAGATATTCTTCATTGTTCGTAGGTTGGGTTGGTTTTATGTTTCGGAGGACCAAAGATGGCAGAAAGCCCCGGAATACCAAGGCTCATCGTATACGAGACACCGTAGGTCCCACCATTCAGTGTCCCTCGCCTCTCCAGCCTTACTCCTCGTCCTTGGTAATGAGCCGGAAGCCCTTACCATGCACATTCAGGATCTCCACGCGGGGATCAGGTGCCAGGTACTTGCGCAGCTTAGCGATGTAAACGTCCATGCTGCGGCCATTGAAGTAGTTATCGTCTCCCCACACTTCGCGCAGTGCGGTTTCGCGGGGCAGCAGACCGTTGCGGTGCAGGCAAAGCATGCGCAGCAGGTCGGTCTCCTTGGTGGTGAGTTTGCGGCTGGCGGGCGTTTCACCTTCGTTACTGTTGGTTTCCCCAGGGAATAGGGATGCTTGGCTGGTGTCGCGCGTGAGGGTCTGCTTGCGCAGGTCGAAGACGAACCCGCCCAAGGTGTAGCGTGTGGGTTCCTCCTCTTTGGGCGTAAGTCCACGGGAACGTTTCAGCACCGCATTGATGCGCAGGATGAGTTCCTCCATGCTGAAGGGCTTGGTGAGGTAATCATCGGCCCCGGCCTGGAAGCCGTTGATGGTGTCCTGCTTCATGCTTTTGGCCGTGAGGAAGATGATCGGGGTCTGTGGATCGCCCTGCCGGATCTTCTTGGCCAGGCTGAACCCGTCGAGCTGCGGCATCATCACATCCAGGATGAGCAGGTCGTGTTTGCCTTTGGCGTAGGCGTCCCAGCCCTGTTTGCCGTCCTTGCAGTGCTCCACCTCATACCCTTTGGCCACGAGGTATTGCGCCAGGAGGTTGCCCAAGTTGGTATCGTCCTCACATACCAACAGCTTGATCGTGCTTTCCATGTTCGAAGGGGATGGTGATGTGGAAGGTGCTGCCCGCGCCCGGTAGGCTCTCTACCCGAATGGCGCCGCCGTGCCGCTCGATCACGGCCTTCACGTAGCTGAGGCCGAGGCCGAAGCCTTTCACGTTGTGGCGGTCGCCGGTGGGTACGCGGTACAAGCGGTCAAAGATCTTCTTCTGCTCATTGCGCGGTATGCCGATGCCGTTGTCCTTCACACTTACGGTGAGGGCCTTGGAATCGCTGCGCGTGATCAAGGTGACGGTGGGCGTGGTCTCGCAGTATTTCACCGCGTTGTCGATGAGGTTATAGAACACGTTGGCCAGGTGGATGCGGTCGCCGCGCACGTGGGCGAGTTCGGCTTCGGCCTTCAGTTCCACACGGCCGCCGCGGTTCTCGGCACTGATCGCGCTGTTGCGGACCACATCGGCGAGCACCGCGTGCAGGTCCAGGTCGGCCAACCGCAGGCGCATGCGCCCGCTGTCGCTCACCGCGCTCTGCAGCACGCTCTCCACCAGCAGGCCGAGCCGCTTGTTCTCGTCGCGGATCATGTTCGTGAAGGTCCTCATCTGCTCCGGGCTTTTCGGTATGCCGGGGTCGTTGAGGGCTTCGCACGCCAGAGCGATCGTGCTGATCGGTGTCTTCAACTCGTGCGTCAGGTTGTTCACCAGGTCGTTCTTGATGTCGCCCAGCCGCTTCTGCAACCAGATGGTGCGCAGGGTGTACACGAAAGCCGCGATGATGAGCAGGATGAACAGGGCCGATGCCGCCAGCAAGGGCCACATGCTGCGCAGCACCTGCCGCTGCTGGAAGGGAAGGCGCACCCGCAACCAATAGGCCTCGCCCACCAGGTCATTGCGGAAGAGGCGCGTGCTGTGCGGACTTTCGCGCAGGGCGGTGGAATCCGAGGATCCCACCAGGCTGATCAGTTCCAACCGTCCGCCTTCACCGAAGATGCCGTGGTCGAAGTGCTCGGTGATGCCCCTGCGTTTCAACTCATCGCGCATGAGCGAATCCAGCAGGTGCGGCTCCACACGCTCGGTAATACTCCCGAAAAACCGGGTGCTGAACAGGCCCCGCACAACGTCCGTGATCAGCGAATCGCGCTCGTCGTACACACGGGTCCACGCCGTGCCGAGCCCGTCGTTCATGCCCACCTCCTCCGGCGCATTGATACCCGCCTGCTCTGATCCATCTTCCGGGAGCCGCGCCACCGAATCCATGCGCGCCAGCATGTCCCGGCCAAGGTCATGCTCGCGCAGCCCGAAGGTCGCCTCCAAGTGCTCCAGCCGGTCGCTTACCGCCACCAGCGCGTTGTCCACATTCTCGTTGAACTGCCGGTCCTTCAGTTCGATCGTACCGCTGATCCACCTCCATTGAATGAAGATCAGCCCCGCCAGCGCCACACTGATGGCCGCCGTGAGCACCGCGATCAGGCGCTTGTCCACAGTGCGCCAAACTACCCCAGCCCTTGCCGCCGTAAGCCATTTAACCTTCTTTAACCGGCGTTGCACCGGCTTAACAGCACCCTGGCAGGCCCTCCCGATACGTTCGTGCCGTCACCGAGGAGCACGTAGCACCACAACATGCTCCGCGGTAACGGGATGAAACACCTGTTCCACCACGTGCTCCTGGCCTCCCTGCTGCTCTCTACCACGGCCGCCACCGCTTGCGATGCCGATGTGTTGCGCAAGAACTACCGCAAAACGCCCACTACGAAACCCGCTGCGAAACCGGCCACCGCCTTGCCCAAGACCTCCGGCACCGCGGAGGGAACAGCCGCACCGTCCGCTTCGCTCACCGCATCTACCAAGCTGGAACCGCGATAGGTTCGTTCTCCGCGCGCCTTCATCGGCAGCGGCGTGTTCTCCAGCATGCCTGCGGCACGCAGGCGCAACAAGGGGTTGAGGGGTCTGCCGCAAGGCGGGCCCTTCGACTTTTCAAGCTTCAGGACACGCCTTCCAGGAATACCTTCCCGCTCGCTGGAGCGCCCGTGGTGGATCGGGGAAATAACTTGGCGGCATGATCGATGTGCTGAATTATGTCGGTGGAGCGTTGGGCCCGGCAAAAAGCGGGGCGTGGCTGGAGGATCACGAACCTGCGACCGGGCAGGTGTTCGGTCGCATCGCGGACAGCGATGCTGCGGATGTGGATGCCGCGGTGATGGCCGCAGAACGCGCTTTGCCCGCCTGGATCGCGTTGGGCCGCGAAGGACGCAGCAACGCCATGCTCCGTGTGGCCGCGCTGGTGGAGCGCGATCTGGATCTGTTCGCCAAGGCCGAGAGCCGCGATAACGGCAAACCGGTATCCCTCGCCCGAGCGGTGGACATTCCGCGCGCGATCGCCAACCTGCGCTTTTTCGCCACCGCGATCCTGCACTGGAGCAGCGAGGCGCATGCCATGGATGACGTGGCCGTGAACTGGACGGATCGCCAACCTGTGGGCGTGGCCGGGTGCATCAGCCCCTGGAACCTGCCGCTCTACCTGTTCACCTGGAAGATCGCGCCAGCACTGGCCGCGGGCTGCACCGTGGTGGCAAAACCCTCGGAGGTGACCCCGCTCACCGCGTTCATGCTGGCCGAGCGATGCATCGAAGCAGGACTCCCGCCCGGCGTGTTGAATGTCGTACACGGTCTTGGTCCCAAGGTGGGCGCGGCGATCACGGCGCATCCGCGCATCCCGGCCATCTCCTTCACCGGCGGTACGAAGACCGGGGCGGAGATCGCGCGGGTGGCCGCACCGATGTTCAAGAAACTGAGCCTGGAACTCGGCGGCAAGAACCCCGTGCTCGTGTTCGCCGATTGCGACTTCGATCGCATGGTGTCCGATACCGTTCGCTCCTCGTTCCGCAACCAGGGCCAGATCTGCCTTTGCGGGTCGCGCATCCTGATCGAGCGGTCCATCTATGATCGGTTCCGCAAAGCGTTCCTCGCCCAGGTGCGCGCGTTGCGCACGGGTGATCCTGCTGCGGACGATACGGATCAGGGCGCCGTGGTGAGCGAAGCGCACATGAACAACGTGCTCGGCCACATCGCGACGGCCCGTGAGGAAGGCGGACAGGTGCTCTGCGGGGGTGAGCGTATCGTGCTCGACGGACACTTGCGTCATGGATGGTTCATCTCCCCTACTGTGATCGAGGGACTCGGGCCGCACTGCCGCACCAACCAGGAAGAGATCTTCGGACCGGTGGTAACCCTGCAGCCGTTCGATACCGAGGAAGAGGCATTGAGCCTGGCGAACGCTACGCCTTACGGCCTGGCCAGCGTGCTCTGGACGAACGATTCGCGCCGCACGCACCGCATGGCGCGCGCGCTGAACAGCGGTATCGTGTGGGTGAACTGCTGGATGGTGCGCGACCTGCGCACACCGTTCGGTGGCATGAAGCAGAGCGGCGTGGGACGGGAAGGCGGTACCGAAGCGTTGCGGTTCTTCACCGAGGCGAAGAACATCTGCTACCGGTTATAATACCCTATCGCAATACAGCATAGGCCGATCTGCTTGCTCCCCGAAGGATCGGGACGAAGACGCTTTTCCGCATTACTTCACCGTGGAGGTCGCTCCGTAGCACCGGCTACGCAACGACCTCCACGGCTCGTTCTGCGAAAAAAATAGCCGCGCATCTTTAGCCTGAGCCGTACCACGACATGGTACAGGGTCCCGGCAAGGATCGCTACCACACCCGCGGACGGCGGACGCCCCGGTCCTTCATGCCGTTGGTGAAGAACCACCCGAACCGGTCGTTGAACCACCGCTCGAAACGGTCGACCAGGTCCTGGAAACGAAGCAGCATGGTGGTCATGGTCGCACGAGAATGTGGATGAGAGACGTGTTCTGTCGACCGATCATTGCCCGGGACCGCGCGCCATGTGGAGCTCCATTCTTGGCAACCCGAGCACTGATCAGAAGATCACCCGCACCAGGGCCAGCGCCTGCTCCCCTTCGATCGGAAATGCTTCCGCCTGCACGGGTTCCACCGAGAGCCGCGCCAGATCGAGCAGGTCCACCCCCTCCTGCGTATCGCCGCGTTGGAGGATCGCGTTGCGGTAGCGGCGGTCCAGTTCCGAACGGTCGCAGCCCTCCAATGCACGCACCTGCCGCACCACCGCTTCCGCTGAACGCATGCTCATGGCACGGCCCACACTCAAACTACAATGCGCGCTTTCCCGCGTGAGCGCACAGACATACCGCTCGCCGCCTTCTTCCACCGTAGAAAGGAAGCCGTTGGCCGCCAGGTAGGCCCGGCCCCGCAGGTCGGTGTGGCCACCGCTAGTGTCCACCTCTTCTTCCAACATCCGCAGTACCGCTTCCTGTACCGGGATCGGCCGCTCCCCGATGTGCAGCAGCAATATGTCGTGCTGTACCACCGTGCCATGCAGTACGGCCGCATCCGTGAGCACACCATCATAGGCGCGTTCCGAGCCCAGCCGCACGGCGAGTATGAACAGCTCATGCTCCGGGCCGAGGCCCCGCAACGTGTAGCCCAGATCGCTGCCGGAACGCCGCGCCATCTCGATCAGGCCAAGCCCCGCACCGCGCCGAGGCTGATCGGCGGTGTGCTGCAGGCCGGAAAGGAACAGGTTCTTCAACTGCGATGGATCCATGCCGTGCAGCTTGTGCAGCGCACTGCGCAGACCGGTCACATCGCTTTTTTTAACCGGGTTCACCGCCACCACCACCTGCTGTCCGTCGGCCCCGCAGCGCAACAAGAACAAGCTCCGCCCTTCGCCCCGCTCTACCTGCGGCGGCAGCACCGCCCGGTGGCGCAGAATGTTCTGGTAGGCCTCTACCATGATAAAGGCCAAGCGACCCCGGGCCGCGGTCTTGCCGTTGCTGGCCGCCGCCTCGCCCAGCGCGATCAGCCGCCCGGTATGCTCATCGTGGAACGCGCCGCTGTACGCGAAAAAGGCCTGGTCGGCACGCAGCGCCAGGTACAAGGAATGGACGATGCGCGGCTGCATGCGGACCCGGCGAATATATCCCCCGTGCCGCGCCGCTGAGGATCCGCAGCAGGGCTATCGGGTCTCAGGCGCCCTGCGGGCGCGTAAAGAGCTGGCCACGGATACTCACAGATGTACACGGATCGGTCCGGTGTTTCGAATGCCTCAACCGCAGGTGTCCGTGTACTTCCCTGAGTATCCGTTGTTCCGTTCGTATGGTGTGCGCCGCCAGGCGAGGCATTTTGACCCGATAGCCTTGGGATCCGCAGCATGGACATAATGCACCGCCTCTATCTTGGCCGCATACCCCTGCGATGCCTTCCCCTGCACTGTTCGAACAGGCCCGCCTCCATGTCCGCCGCCATTTCGCGCGGCACATCCACAAGTGGATGGCCTTTCATGACCTGGAGCACACGCTCGCTGTGGTTCGCACCGCGCTGGATATCGGGCGCGCCTCCGGGCTGAACACGGAGCAGCTCCGCGTGCTGGAGATCGCCGCCCTTTTCCATGATACCGGATACGCCACGGCCTATGTGGGCCATGAAAAGAAAAGCGTGGCGCTCGCCAGAACCTTTCTCAAGCAGCGCCGTGTGGCCGCGGCCTTCATCGATCAGGTAGGCACGCTGATCCTCAGCACCCGCATGGGGGTCGCGCCACGGACACTCATCCAACGCGTGCTTCGGGACGCTGACAGCGCGAAGGCGGGCCAGGTGGATTTCCACGAGCGCAGCGAACGGCTGCGATCCGAACTGGAACATCTGCGCGGAGCACGCATCCCGGCCCACGCTTGGAACGCGGAGAATCTGGCCTATCTGCGGCATCACCGCTTCTACACCCCGTATGCCCAGCGCCGCTTCGCCAAACAAAAGGCGATCAACCTGCGCGCGCTCACCACACGCGCACAGCTCCCGAAGAAACTGCTGGCCACACCGGTCTTCCGCGAAGAGCGTTTCTTCGACCGCGACCTGAGCTGGTTGGCCTTCAACGCCCGCGTGCTGCAAGAAGCCCAGGACGAACGTGTGCCCTTGCTGGAACGCCTGAAGTTCCTGGCCATCCACAGCAGCAACCTCGATGAGTTCTACCGCGTGCGCGTAGCCCAGCTCCGGGGTCTTCGCAAGTTGGGAAAGAAGGACCGGTCAGCCCTGGAGGTGCCGCCGGAAAAGCGCATCGCACGCATCAATGCCGAAGCCCTCGAGCAGCAGCAGGCCTTCGGGAAATTGTACCGCGAACGCTTGTTGCCCGCATTGGAAAAGCACGGGGTCCGCTTCCTCACGGAAGAACGGCTCACCGCCGAACAGCGGGCATTCGTTACGCGCTACTTCACGGACCGTATCGCCCCGCTGCTGCAGACCGCTTCGCTGCGCCAAGGCAATGCGCCGTTCATCGAAGACCGGAAACTCTACCTGGTCTGTGACCTGCTCCAGGCCGGCACCGGCCGTGGAGGGGCCAAGGCGAAGGCGATGAAAAAGCACAAGCGTGTGCTGGTGAATGTGCCTTCTGACGAATTGGGCCGCTTCATCACACTGCCCGCTCGACCTGGTCGAACGGACCTCCTCTTCCTGGATGACGCCATCCGCCTGTGCGCCCCGCTGTTCTTCACCGGCTTCACCCTCGTCAGTTGCCACGCGATCAAACTGTCCCGCGATGCCGAACTCTACCTGGAAGAAGAGTTCGCCGAGAACGTGGT
>JANOPI010000108.1:0-3511 GCA_031421755.1 Flavobacteriales bacterium
CGCCACTCGCCACGCACAGCTCCTTCCGGATCCCAGCCCTGCACATGAACCCGCTCCTTCTCCGACAGGTAACGGTGATCGATCCCGGAGGACCGCACCATGACGAGACACTGGATGTACTTATCGAGAACGGTACGGTCCGCCGCATCGGCAAACGACTGCCGAAAGAGGCGCACGAGCTGCGGATGGACGGACTGCATGTTTCGCCCGGTTGGGTCGAAACACGCGCGCACTTCCGCGATCCCGGGGAAGAGTACAAACAAGGCGTCATCAACGGGCTGGACGCCGCCGCGGCCGGCGGGTTCACACGTGTGGCCGTGCTGCCCTCCACCACGCCGGTAATGGACACGCGAGCGGGCATCGAGGCACTGCTGCGCAAGGCGAACGGCCACGCCGTGCGTGTGCTGCCGCTGGGTGCGCTTTCCAAGGGCCTTAGCGGAGAGCAGCTAGCCGAGCATTTCGACATGCGGGAGGCGGGTGCCGTAGCCATCTGCGACGATCAGCAACCGGTGCGGAACACGCGGCTGATGCTCCTCGCCTTGCAGTACGCGTTGAATTTCGATGGGCGCGTGATCGGCTTCCCGTTGGATCATGACCTGGGCGCGCTCGGCCAGATGCATGAAGGCCACATGAACGTGCGCCTCGGTATGCGCGGCATCCCGGCCATGGCCGAAGCGGTAGGGCTCGCCCGTGACCTGGCCCTGCTGGAGTACACCAGTTCGCGTTTGCACGTGCCCACCGTGAGCACAGCGGAAAGTGTGGAGCTCATCCGCCAGGCCAAAGCGAAGAAGCTGCGCGTTTCCGCCAGCGTGGCCGCCCACAACCTGCTGTTGGACGACGGCTGCCTCCGCGGTTTCGATACGAACTACAAGGTGATGCCACCCCTGCGCGATACCCAGCATATCGAGGCGTTGCGCGATGGCGTGAAGGACGGCACCATTGATACGATCACCAGCGATCACCGGCCCGAGGATACTGAGCACAAAAAGGTGGAATTCCCCCAGGCGGCAGCCGGCATCATCGGATTGGAGACCGCTTACGCGGTAGCGAATACCGCGCTGAAGGGACGGCTGAGCACACGCAAACTCGTGGAACGCTTCTGCCACGGCCCGCGAGCCGCGTTCGGCCTGAGCGTGCCGCACATCAACGAGGGTGCGGAAGCCGAGGTCTCCCTGTTCCTGCCGGACCATGAATGGACCTTCACACACGGCGATATCGTGAGCCGCTCCAAGAACACCCCATTCGTTGGGTACCATTTCACCGGACGACCGGTCGGGGTCATCGCCAACGGACAAGTCAAATTAGCACCATCGTTCAGCGATGCGGCGGTCGCTGGCCGCTGATATAATCCCGCGTTTTGGGGATTATTTCTTGCCGCCCGAATTCGCGTCGGCACCTTCCTGCTCGGCGTTCTTCTTCTTGAACATTTCGATCAGCTCTTCGTCCGTGAAGTTCATGTACTCGATCATTTTCACGGCATCATCGGCGAACTGATTGTCAGGATACTTGGCTATGAATTCCTCATAGGCGGTCTTCGCTTCGCCCTTTCTTCCCAAGCCGTTCTCGATGGCGAAGGCGCGGAAGTAGTGCGCGTCCGGTGTGCGCGGCCATTGTGGGTAGTCCTTGATCAAGCGGTCCCATAAGGTGATGGCCTTTTCGTGCTCGCCTAGGTCTCCGGTGGTGGACGCGGATTTGCGCAGCATGTCAGGGGAAAGGCTGTCCAACGGAAAACGCTGCACGTACGCGAGGTAGACATCGCGCAGCTCCATTACGCGCCGGCGATCGAAAACGGCCTTGGCGGACAAGCTGTCCTCCATGGTCCTGATCCGCTGTTGCGCATCGAGGTTCTCGGGCAGCGGGGTCTGCGCGGCTTCCGGCGTTTGGCCGCCACCACAGGAGGCGAACAGGGCGATCGCCGCGAGGAGAATAAGGTGTGCTGCTTTCATGTTCTGGCTATTTCTGTGGGGGAAAACGCATGGCATATTTCGCATCGGTCTTGCCCAGGCTGATGTCGCGGAGCTTGCCCTTCAGCATGCGCTTGCGCATCGGCGGCAGGTGGTCTGTGAAAAGCACGCCGTCCAAGTGGTCGTGTTCGTGCTGGATCACGCGGGCCGCGTAGCCGTCGAATTCCTCTTCGTGCTCCTTGAAGTGCTCATCCTGATACTGCAATACGATGCGCGGCTGGCGCTCCACTTCCTCGCGGATGCCGGGAATGCTCAGGCAACCTTCCTCGAATCCCCATTCCTCCCCTTCCTCCTCCACGATATATGGGTTGATGAAGACCTTCTTGAAGTCTTTCAAGTGCGCATCCTCAGTGGGCTGGCCGTCCTCGTCCTCGGCGAAGGGGGACGCGTCCACGATGAACAGGCGGATGCTCTGCCCGATCTGCGGAGCCGCGAGGCCCACGCCGTTCGCCGCGTACATCGTTTCGAACATGTCCTTGATCAGCTTGGCAAGGCCGGGATGGCCCGGCTCGATGTCGGCGGCCACCTTTTTCAGGACCGGATCGCCAAAAGCTCGGATGGGAAGTACCATGGTGTAAGCTCCGCCTTCGCGCTACCGCTCGGGCGAACGGGCGCGAAAATAGCCGCCGGGTCACCTTCGTGCTGACCGTTGCTCAAGCCAACCCTGCAGGATGATCGTGGCGCTGATCCGATCCAGGGCGCCTTTATCCCGGCGGGCCTGCTTGCCCTTGCCACTGGCGAGCATCGTTTGCTGGGCCATTCGACTGGTCAGCCGTTCGTCCACGGTTTCCACCCACTGCGCGGGGAACCGCTTCTTCAACTCGACGATGAAGGCCCGGACATGCGGGGTCGCATCGGTGTCCGCGCCATTCAGATTCACCGGCAGGCCGACCACGAAACCCTCCACCTTCTCCTTCCCCACATATAGCTGCAAATACCCGAACAGCTCGTTCGCAGCCACGGTTTCCAACGCGCTGGCGATGATGCGAGACGGATCCGTGACGGCCAGTCCGCAACGCTTGATCCCGAAGTCGATCGCCAGAACACGCATAACGGGGCAAATAACGGACGGATCGCCGTGGCATCTTTGCCACATGCATGAAATGATCGAACTGGCCTGGAACGACCGCAACCTGCTGCGCGATGCGGACGTGGTGGCGCACATCGAAACGGTGATCGAGAAGCTGGATCGGGGCGAGATCCGCGTGGCTGAGCCCGCCTTGACTGCGCTCGGCGTGACAGTGGGTACTTGGCAAGTGAACGACTGGGTGAAGAAGGCGGTGATCATGTACTTCCCCATCCGCCAGATGCACACGATCGAGCTGGGGCCATTCGAGTTCCATGACAAGATGAAGCTGAAGCACGGCTACGCACAGCTCGGCGTTCGCGTGGTGCCACATGCGGTGGCGCGCTACGGTGCCTTCCTGGCGCGCGGCGTGATCCTGATGCCGAGCTACGTGAACATCGGTGCGTATGTGGATGAGAACACCATGGTGGATACCTGGGCCACGGTGGGCAGCTGCGCGCAGATCGGCAAGAACGTTCAC
>JANOPI010000109.1:0-9469 GCA_031421755.1 Flavobacteriales bacterium
CACTTTCTCACTCCTACGTTTACGCCCCCATGTTCCGACCCATCGCCCAGCTCATTTTCAAACTCTGGGGTTGGAAGGTGATCGACCATCGCCCCCAGCCAATGGGGCAATGCATTTACGTAGTGGCCCCACACACGAGCAACTGGGACTTCCTGATCGGCGTGTGCGCACGCAGCATCGGTCGGTTGAGGAACACGAAGTACCTGGCCAAAAAGCAGCTCTTCGCTTGGCCGATCGGCTGGTTCTTTCAGATCACGGGTGGATTCCCTGTGGACAGGGGCAAGAACTCGAACGTTACGGACCAGGTGGTGAGATACTTCAGGACCATTCCCGCGTTCAGTATCGGCATCACCCCGGAAGGCACGCGCAAGCAGGTGAAGCGTTGGAAGACCGGTTTCTGGCGCATCGCCAAAGGAGCCGACGTACCGTTGATCCTCACGTCTTTCGATTACGCGCGCAAAGAGGTCATCTTCCGCGAACCGTTCCGTGTAACGGATGACATGGAGAAGGACATCGCTTGGATGGTAGACTACTTCAAACGGTTCAGCGGAAGGAACAGGCCCAAGGCCGGATAGTTGATCATGGCATCATCCTTGGCGAAAGCGTGCCTTACAATTCAGAAACGATCCATGCGTCTTGTTCCGATCGCCGCCCTTATCACGTTGGGTGCATTCCAAGAGGCTATGGCCCAGGATGTCCGGATCACAGGCGAAACTGTGGAAGGGCGAGCGGTGAGCCTGCCGCAGGCCTCTGCGGGCAGGCATTGCATTATTGCCATCGCGGCCAGCAAGAAAGCGGAACCTCTTCTGCAAGAATGGTACGAGCCGGCCTACATGCGGTTCGTGGCCAAGCAGGGTCTTATGGTCAGTGATGTGGAATGTGATCTCTGGCTCGTGCCGGTATTCACAGGTCTGAACAAGGCCGCCTATGGCCCGAGCATGGAGCGGTTGAAGCAGGAGGCTGATCCGGACATCGCCCAGCACGTCGTTTTCGTGAAGGATGACGCAGCCTCGCTCTTGGACGCGTTGGGCATCAGCAACAGGGATGAACCCTGGTTCTTCGTCATCGGCCCTGATGGTAAGCGCAAGCACATGGAGAAAGGTGCCTATAACGTGGACAAACTTGACGCGCTTGAAGAGGCGCTTGAAAAGTGACCGAAGGAACCGGCACAGCGAGGAAGGCTCAAGGATAAATTCGCGCCCTCATTCCCTCAGGGCCCCCGGCCACCGAGCCTGAAAACCAACAATTGACAACCGACAACCATACCAACATGCTGCAACGATCACTTTACACCGTGGCGCTCGCAGGAGCGCTTCTCGCTTGCGGAGCCGCCCCGAGCACAGGTGGCGAAAACACCGCTTCGACCGCACCACCGGTGCTTCCGGCCGAGCAACCCACGGAGGCCCAGAAACCGGCACCAGCCGCCAACAATGGAGATGGATTGTTCGCCACTATTACCACGCGACTCGGCGTGATCATATGCAAGCTGGACTATCAGGCGGCCCCGGTAACCGTGGCCAACTTCGTGGCACTGGCCCAAGGCAAGCAGCACAATAGCGCGAAGCCGGATGGAACGCCCTTCTACGATGGTACCATTTTCCACCGCGTCATCTCCGGCTTCATGATCCAGGGTGGTGATCCCACCGGTACGGGCATGGGCGGTCCTGGCTACAAGTTCAGTGATGAGTTCGATCCTGCTAGCGAACTGTACAAGGCTGGATATTCCCGTGGAGCCATGGCCATGGCGAATTCAGGACCGAACACCAACGGTTCGCAATTCTTCATTATGCACACGGACGGATCACTTCCGTACAGCTACTCCCTTTTCGGGAAGGTCGTATCCGGACAAGAAACCGTGGATGCCATTGCCACCACTCCCCGCGGACCGCGCGACAAGCCCAATGAGGATGTGAGCATGACGGTGAAGATCGAGGCGATCGGCAAGGCGGCCAAAGCCTTCGATGCCGTGAAAGTCCTCGAAGCCAACAAAGCCAAATTCCAAGCGCGCTGATCCGCCCAACGGACTAGCCCCACGAACGCTCCAACAACCAGAACACAGTGCAAGAAAACGACAATAGTGAAGGTCTATTCGCAACGATCAGCACGGCCAAAGGCGCCATTAAACTGAAGCTCGAATACCAGAAGGTGCCCATGACCGTTGCCAGCTTCGTGGCGTTGGCAGAAGGCAAGATGCGCAACACGGCGAAGCCTGAAGGCTCACCGTACTACGATGGCATCAAGTTCCACCGGGTGATCGCCGACTTCATGATCCAAGGCGGGGATCCCACGGGCACAGGTGCAGGTGGACCAGGATATCGGTTCCCGGATGAGATCGATCGCTCACTGAAGCACGACCGCCCGGGTACGTTGAGCATGGCCAACGCCGGTCCGTATTCCAACGGCAGCCAGTTCTTCATCACCCACCGGGCAACCCCGCATCTGGACGGCAACCACGCCGTGTTCGGCTACGTGGTCAGCGGTCAGGATGTAGTGGACACGATCGCTGGCGGTGACGTGATGAACAGCGTGAAGATCGAAGCCGTGGGCACGGACGCACAAGCCTTTGATGCCAAGAAAGTGCTCGAAGCGAACAAGGCGAAATTCTTGACGCGCTAACGCCTGCGGCCTCCACCTCCGCTACTCTGCGAAGGACGGCCACCGCCACCACTCGGACGACCGCCGCTACGACCACCGTGGCGGCGGTCGCTGTTTCCGGCTGATCTGCTGGGTCGCATATCAGGCCGATACTCGGGTGCGGGGCCAAGTGCTTCGGGCACGGGCATCTTTGGGACCTCGTAACCGATGAGCTTCTCGATGCGGGCGAACTCGCGCATGTCCTGGTCATTCACGAAGGTGACGGCCTGACCCTTTTTGGCGGCGCGCGCCGTACGGCCCACACGGTGTACGTAGTCCTCCGGATCGCGCGGCACATCGTAGTTGATCACCAGGTCGATGTCGTCAATGTCGATGCCGCGGCTTACCACGTTGGTGGCTACCAAGATGCGCAGCTTGCGGTTCCGGAAGTCGAGCATCACCTGTTCGCGCTCGCTCTGCTCCAGGTCGCTGTGCATGCCTTGCGCGTTGAACCCGCGCTTGTGGAGGTGCCGCGCGAGGTTGCGCACCTCCACCTTCTTGCCAGCGAAGATCACGATGCTGGTGGCTTCGTTCGTGCGCAGGATGTGCTCCAGGATGTTCGCCTTCTGCGCCTCCCAGATCACGTAGGCCTCTTGCTTTACGCCTTCCGCGGGCTTGCTCAGGGCGATACTGATCTCGATCGGGTCATGCAGCACTTGCTTCGCCAAGGTGCGGATCTCCGGTGCCATCGTTGCGCTGAACATCAGCGTCTGCCGATCCTTGGGCAGAAAGGAGATGATGCGGTTGATGTCATCGATAAAGCCCATGTCCAGCATCCGGTCGGCTTCGTCCATCACCAGGAATTCAAGGCCCTGGAGGGAGACATAGCCCAGATTCAGATGGCTGAGCAACTTGCCCGGCGTGGCCACGATCACCTCGGTGCCGCCGGTGAGCGCGGACTTCTGCTGATCGAACGATTGCCCGTCACTACCGCCGTACACCGGCATGCTGTTGATCGGTGTGTAGTACCCGATAGCCTGCATCTGCTGGTCGATCTGCAGCGCCAACTCGCGCGTGGGCACTATGATGAGCGCGCGGATGCTCCCGTCCACCTTCGGGCGGTAGGAGTGGATCACGTCGATAATGGGGAGCAGGAATGCCGCCGTCTTGCCTGTCCCGGTCTGGGCGCAGGCGATCAGGTCGCGGCCCTCGATCACCGCAGGGATGGCTTGGGCTTGGATAGGGGTGGGCTTGGTGATGCCCATGGCCGCGAGGCCGTGGAGCAATCCTTCGTGCAAACCCAATGAATTGAAGTCGGCGGCAAGCACTGGGGCCTGCGGTTCTGGTTGGTCGTTCATGCTGAAAGTCCCCGCGAAAGTAGGCGGTGATCAAGCGATCGGGTTTCTCAGGCGGCAGGTCTCCTCGTTGCTCATATTGATCGACCGGCGACGGCGTCCCCGCGAATACCCCCCTTGCCTAGCTTCGCGGCCCTTTCAAACAAGATCCGTATGAACCGATCAGTACTGCTCTCCCTGTTGGCGTTCCCCACCATACTGAGCGCCCAAGTCATCAACAAACCGAAAATTGCCCTGCACAACTGGGCCACTGGACTGGATGAGCCGGTGCTGATCACCCATTGCGGGGACAGCCGCATGTTCGTTGTGGAACGGGACGGTCGTATCAAGATCGTCAGTGATAGCATGACGGTGGTGGGTCAGCCGTTCCTTGATATCAGCGGCCCCGTCCAGAGCGGTGGCGGTGAGCAAGGTCTGCTGAGCATGGCCTTCGAGCCGAACTTCTTGGAAACAGGCTATTTCTACGTGTACTACATCGTGGGAAGCGGCGAAGGGAACAGCCGCATTTCCCGCTTCCGCGTGTCCAGTGATCCGGATTCGGCGGATACCGCCAGTGAAGTGGTCCTTTGGGAACACCCGCAGCCGTTCTCCAACCACAACGGTGGTGATCTCCACTTCGATCAGCAGGGCTATCTCTACCTGAGCCTTGGCGATGGGGGCTCAGGCAATGATCCGGAGCACAACGGCCAAGACTATGAGGAGCCGCTCGGCGGAATGATCCGCATCGACGTGAGCGCGCACGACAGCACCTACCTCATTCCGGCTGACAATCCGTTCGCGGACCTGGTCGATTCCGATACGCTTCCGGAAACGTGGGCCACGGGCCTGCGCAATCCATTCCGTTGGAGCTTCGATCGGCTCACCGGTAATGTGTGGATCGGCGATGTTGGACAGAATGCATGGGAAGAATTCGACTTCTGGCCCGCGGGGGACAATAGCTGCCCGAATTTCGGATGGCGTTGCCGTGAAGGTCTGGTGGCCACGCCGGGCGTAAGCCAGTCCGGTTGCTTGGGCGCTGCTGCCTACATACCCCCGATCGCCGTTTTCCCTAACGTAGGCAACGGAGGTGACTGCTGTTCCAGCATCGGCGGTTTCGTGTACCGGGGAACCTGGTATCCGCACCACTACGGCCACTACATCTTCACAGACTATTGCTCAGGTGATTTCCTCTCCATCAACGACCCGACCAACGTGGACGTGGACACGATGTTGATGACCACCACTTCAGGCTACTCCGGTTTTGGGGAGGATCTGAACGGTCAGTTGTATGTGGTGAACCAGTTGAACGGGCAGGTGAAGAAGATCTACGATCCGTGCCCCATGACGGATCCAACGATCACCGCCGCCGGTGATCTGCTCACGGCCACGGAAGGAGATTCCTACCAATGGTACCTGAACGGCGTGGCCATCAGCGGTGCGAACTCGATGACCTGGCCGGCTGCCATCTCAGGCAACTATCAGGTACGCGTGAACTTCGGGTCTCCGTGCAACCTCTATTCGGACACTTTGGCGTTGACTGTTTCCGGCTTGAACGAGGCGGGCGAGGGCCGCATCGCCGTGTTCCCACAACCTGCGAAGGATCAGGTGACCATCGAGCGTGCAGTATCGGATCAGGCGTGGACCGTCCGTTTGTTCGACGCGATGGGCCGCACCGTGCTGACCGGTCCGTGGGCCGTGGGAGGGAAACAACTCGTCATTGACGTGGCCGCATTGCCCGTCGGCTCCTATGCTGTGCGTTGCCAGGCGCTGGATGGAACGGTGGTCTCCACCACATCTTTGGTGATCGCGCGCTGATCTGTCATGCTCGGCCTGAAGCTCTCGACCGACCCGCGCTGGGCCGAACTTGTGGACAAGGATCTGGGAGCTATCCTCAGCGACCACGCATGGTGCGAGCAGAAAGCGGCGAGCAACGCCATCTCCATGATCGTGCGGTATCCGGAGAACATCCAACTAGTGGAAGAACTCACGCGCATCGCACAGGAGGAGATCACGCACTTCGGCATGGTGGTGGAGCGCATCAAGGAGCGCGGCCTTCCGTTGGAACCTGAGCGCAAGGATCATTATGTGAACCAGTTGCTCACCTTCATCCGCAAGGATGGGTCGAAGGCGGAACGGCTCGTGGACCGGTTGCTCTTTTCAGCTATGATAGAAGCGCGCAGTTGCGAGCGGTTCAAGATGCTGAGCGAGCGCATCGGCGATGAGGACCTCCGCGCGTTCTACCGCGATCTGATGATCTCCGAGGCCGGGCATTACACCACTTTCATCGGTTTCGCCCGCGCATCCGGCGAAGGGATCGATGTAGATGCGCGCTGGCAGGAATTTCTGGCCTTCGAAGCGGAACTGATCACCAACTACGGGCGCACGCCCACCATGCACGGCTGATCCATGAAGGAGATCACGGCTGAAGTGCTCAGCATCGGGGATGAACTGCTCATCGGACAAACGATGAACACGAACGCCGGCTGGATGGGAGCGGAGTTGGGGCTGATCGGCATCCGGCCGCTACGTACACGGGTGATCGGAGACGACAAGGGCGAGATCCTCGACGCGCTCCGCAACTGTGTTGCGGACGTGGTGCTCATCACCGGGGGGCTCGGTCCCACCAAGGACGACATCACCAAACACACCCTGTGCGAGTACTTCAACACTCGATTGGTGCGGCATCCGGAGATCGAGGAGCACATCGTTTCGATGTTCGTGCGCATGGGCCGCGACCCGAAGGATGTGCTGGAAGTGAATCGTGCGCAAGCCGACCTCCCGGAAGCATGTACGGTCGTTTTCAATGCGCGCGGCACGGCCAGTGGTATGTGGTTCGATCGTGATGGTCGTGTGTTCGTGAGTATGCCCGGGGTACCCTACGAAATGAAGGGCATCATGAGCGAGCACGTGCTGCCCATGCTGCGGAAGCGGTTCAACCCGCCCGTGATCGTACACCGCACGATCCTGACGGCGGGCTTGGGGGAAAGCCACCTGGCCCAGCGTATTGAAGGGTGGGAGGACGGCCTCGCACCAGTGGGCATCAAACTGGCGTACCTGCCATCACCCGGAATGGTGAAGCTGCGTCTTTCAGCCTATGCCAACAAGGATGCTACAGAAGCCAGGGCACGCGTGGACGGCCAGGCGGAGGCGCTCTACAAACTGATCCCGGAGCTGATCTTCGGGGAGGGTGATGTGAGCTTGGAGCAGGCCATCGGCCGACTGCTCAAGGAACGCGGGCAGACCTTGGCGCTTGCCGAAAGCTGCACCGGTGGATACCTCAGCCACTTGGTCACCTCGGTCCCCGGAAGCTCGGCGTACTATATCGGTGGTGTTGTCAGTTACGCCAACGCCGTGAAAATGGAAGAACTCGGCATCCCTAGCGACATGCTTGAACTGAACGGCGCGGTGAGCCAGCCGGTAGTGGAGCGCATGGCTCAGGGGGTGCGTGCCGCATTGCGGAGTGATTGGGCCATCGCCACCACGGGCATCGCCGGCCCTGACGGTGGCACCCCGGACAAGCCTGTGGGCACGGTATGGATCGCTGTGGCCGGCCCCAATGGAGTCATCTCCCGGCTCGGCGGGTTTCCCGGCACACGGGACCTGGTGATCGAGCGGGCCGCCATGAGCGGGTTGAACATGCTGCGCAAATGCCTCCTCCCGCGTTAGAGGGGCGGTTGGTGACCAACGGATAGGCCCTCTGGCGGTTGATCCCACAGGTTGTAGTGGACAAACAAGGAAGGCGGGATACAACGGGCCGGGATTTTCCGCATCTTCGCGGCCCGAATCCGGAAAAGCCATGTCCCGTATCTGTCAGATCACCGGCAAGAAAGTGATGGTAGGCCACAGCGTGAGCCACTCCAACATCAAAACCAAGCGCACCTTCGCTCCGAACCTCCAGGACCGTAAATTTTTCCTGGCCGAGGGAAAGAAGTGGGTGTCGTTACGCGTGAGCGCCAATGGTATGCGCACCATCAACAAGATCGGCCTGGCCGAAGCCCTGAAGCGCGCGAAGGCGAAGGGATTCTACAAAGCTTGAACCCCGCAACACGCTGAACAATGGCCAAGAAAGGGAACCGCGTACAAGTGATCCTGGAGTGTACCGAGCACAAGACCTCCGGGCAGCCCGGCACCAGCAGGTACATCACCATGAAGAACCGTAAGAACACCACTGAGCGGATGGAGTTGAAGAAATTCAACCCGATCCTGCGCAAGATGACCGTTCACAAAGAGATCAAGTAAGCCGCGCCTTCGCGCATCACCAAATCCAGCGCTTCGGCGCATGAAACATGGCAAAGAAGGTAGTTGCAACCCTGAAAAAGGCGGACGCCAAGGTGTTCGTCAAAGTGATCCGCATGGTGAAGAACGACCGCACCGGCGGTTACATGTTCTCGGAGCAGATCATGGCCCAAGAGGATGCCGACAAGGCCCTCGCCGGCAAGAAGTGATACTGAGCGCACGCATTGGAAGGGCTTCCCTGCATTGGGAAGCCCTTCGCATTCCATAGTCAAGCATGGCGTTTTTCGGCCTGTTCAGCAAGGAGAAGAAGGAAGACCTTGACAAGGGCCTGGATCGCTCGCGCACCAGTTTCCTGGGAAAGCTCACGCGCGCGATCGCGGGCAAAAGCACAGTAGATGATGAAGTGCTCGACCAACTGGAAGAGACCCTTGTGCAGAGCGATGTCGGGGTGGAGACCACATTGAAGATCATCGACCGCATCCAGCAACGGGTGGCCCGCGACAAATACGTGGGTACGTCTGAACTGAACGGCATCCTTCGCGCGGAGATCGCTTCGTTGATGAAGGACGGGCCTGACCCGGGAACGGCCTTCAAACCGGTGAACAAGCCGCACGTCATCATGGTGGTTGGCGTGAACGGTGTGGGCAAGACCACGACCATCGGTAAACTGGCCAGTGCTTACAAGGAGGCGGGCAACAGCGTGTTGTTGGGTGCTGCGGACACCTTTCGCGCGGCCGCCGTGGACCAGCTCACCATCTGGAGCGAGCGCGTCGGCGTTCCGATCGTATCCCAAGGCATGGGTGCTGATCCCGCAGCTGTGGCCTATGACAGTGTGGAGAGTGCCAAGGCCAAGGGGGCTGACGTGGTCATCATCGATACGGCCGGTCGCTTGCACAACAAGATCAACCTGATGAACGAGCTCACCAAAGTGAAACAGGTGATGCGCAAAGTGATACCGGACGCACCGCACGAGGTGCTGCTCGTATTGGATGCCTCCACCGGACAGAACGCGATCGAGCAAGCACGCCAGTTCACAAAAGCTACCGAAGTCACTGCGTTGGTGTTGACCAAATTGGACGGCACGGCGAAAGGCGGTGTTGCGATCGGCATCAGCGACCAGTTCCAAATGCCCATCAAGTACCTCGGCGTAGGCGAAGGCGTTGGACACCTGCAGGTCTTCGACAAGCAAGCGTTCGTGGAGGCGCTCTTTCGGGCCTGAGCCTGGATCTCAGTCGTGCTGTTGGGCGAATGCCGCCATCAACCGGCGGGTCTCCTGGGCGGCTTGAACCTCTGAGAGTTCCCTGAATTTGATGCCGAGAGCGAGC
>JANOPI010000110.1:0-7813 GCA_031421755.1 Flavobacteriales bacterium
CATCCCAGTAGTGAACTGGATCGCACCAGGGGCGAACGGCGAGATCAACACCTTCCATGGTGAGCTTGTTCACCGTAACGGAAGGTGCGGGGTCTTTCAGCACAAGCGGGTTGGCGGCCATGGAAGCGATGAGCACCTCACGTACCTTGGTGATGGACTCATCGTTGTTCACCATGAAAGAAAGATCCACGCGCATCTTACCGTCAGCGCTGTAGTTGATGATGTTGCCGTTGGCCATGGCCCCGTTGGGGATGATGGCTGTCTTATTCTCCGGGGTGAGCAGGATAGTGGTGAAGATCTGGATCTCCTTCACGTTGCCAAGTACTCCCTGTGCCTCGATGAGGTCACCAAGCTTGTACGGTTTGAAGAGCAGGATAAGGGTACCACCGGCGAAGTTGGCGAGCGTACCCTGCAAAGCGAGTCCAACGGCCAGGCCTGCCGCACCGATGATGGCCACGAAGCTGGTGGTTTGCACGCCCATCATCTGGATGCAGGTGATGAACAGCAGGATACGCAGGGAAATGGTGACCAGGCTGTGCAGGAAGCGTTTCAGGGTGGGTTCCACCCCGCGCCGATCCAGCACCTTGCCCAGCATGCCGGCCAAGGCGCGAATGAGCATGGACCCGATCCAGAGGACCAAGAGCGCCATGATCACTTTCGGTCCGTATTCCCAAAGCATATCCATGGCCTTCTGGCCATAGGAATTCATCTTTTCTACTTGATCTTCCATGAGTTGGTGGTGTGAGGCGGTGAAGATCGTGCTTGATCTGCGCACGATCCTTACTCTTCTTCTGCGGTACCGAGCAACTCGATGCGTTCGGTCATCAGTTGGCGTGTAGGGAGCAGCACCAAACGGTCGGAAGTCCGGAGGGCGATGCTCACACTGTCGATCTTTTCGATGATTCCTTCATCAGTGCCTATGCGCAGTCGCATTCCGGGTTTGAAGCGCTCCTTTCCGTAGTAGCTGCCCAGCATGTTCGCCAGGATATCGCGCGATGCCATTCCGTAGGCCACGCTGAAAGCCACGAGGATACCGCCGACGAGCAGCAGGATGTTGGACGTGATCAAGGTGGTATCCACACCGGCCATATTGAGCGAAGTGATGGACATGAAGAGCACGATCACCGCGAAAAAGATGCGGCCGAGTATCCTGCCGCCGACCAACCCCACGCTCCCACTGAGGTTGGTGGCCAGATGCTGCACCCGCTCACCCAACCATACCCCGAAAACGAAAATACCGACGGAAGTAAGAAGCACGGGCACATAGGCGAAGAAGCGGTGGATGGCCTCGGTAATGATCCCCAGATCCATCACCTTGGCCGAGGCCAGGATGAAGAACAACTGAACGAACCAGTACACCATCGTACTGACCACCACGGTGATCCCGCCAAGTCGGCTGAAGACCTTGTCCACACCGCTGCGCTCGGCCGCCCCATGCAGGCCGGTCCGTTTGAAGATCCTGTCGATCAGCCTGCGCAGCAACCGGGCAAGCCCCCATCCCACAAGCAGCAGGAGCAGGCCCGCGCCGATAGCGGGAAGGGCTTGTAGAATTCCGCCGAGATATTCGTTGAAAGCTTGCTTGATGCGCTCAGAGAAGTAGGAGAGATCCATGGTGGGTGGTGGGGTCAGGTCTTCTTGGGTGGGCGTCGCTCACCATCTTCCCCGATGATGCGCACGTTGTTGAAAAGGGTCAAGGCATAGTCGGCCATGAAGAGTTGGGCGAATCGCATGAGGAGCATGACGAACTTCACGCTACCCACCACCTCGTTGCGGAGCTGAGGTGGCGGTTCGTCCGTGGAACGTATGAGCTTGAAGGGATTCTGGCTCATGGCTCCCCTGGGTAAAGTGAACGGTATTTCGCCACGGCACGTTCCCGAGCGCGCAGCAGGCGCATTTTCACGGCACTCTCGCTCAGGCTGAAGGCATCCTGGATCTCGCTTACGGCCAGCTCGTCGTCGTACTTCATCAGCAGTAGCGCCCGGTCCGATGGTTCGAGCTCCTGCAGAACCTTGTCCAAGCGTTCGGCGCGCAATCCCATGAGCACAGCCTCGCTGACGTCATCCTCAGGACCACCGAAGGAGTGGTCATCGATATCGTCCTCCCTATGGCGCTGGCTTTTGCGCAAGGTGTCCAAGCAATAGTTGTAGGTAACGCTGTATACCCAGGTACCGAACTTGCTGCGATGGTCGAATTTGGCCAGATTCAGGAATATCTTGAGGAAGATGTCGTGTGTGAGGTCCTTGGCCAGATCACGATCGCGCGTCATTCCCACGCACTTCTGGAACACCTTTATGGAATAGCGATCGTAAAGCACGGCAAAGCGTTCAGTATCCATCTCCTTCTGAAGCAGGGACACCAACTCCTCGTCGGTCAACGACTGATCTTTCTTCGCCCTGCTTTTGAACAACTGGGTGGACAGTTGGTGACCTTAGGACGGGAGAGTTCCTTGTAGGTCACAGTTTCACTTATGAACCGAGAAATCCTGCCCGCTGAAGCGGTTCTCGATGGGTATGCGCATAACGAGTTGGGGCTTCCCGGTAACCCGGTGGCAGGAGTTGCAGGAAAGGATAAGCGCCTCGTAGCGGTCGTTGAAGTCATTCAGCCCGTCGGTGGCCAATTGCTCCTTGAATGCATCAATGGCGCGGATGCCGTAGGTCTTCATGTGATCGCTCACCGGTATCCCGTCATCAACGATGCTGCCGTCGGCTACAGCTTCCATTTCTTCCTTGATCTCGTGCCGATAGAATTTGGCCAGCTCGAGATTTTCCGCTTGCCCGGCCCACCAGAGTTTTTCCGCGTGTTGTTGAATGCGCGCCATGTGGTGCGCCACTTCTACATGCCCAACTGCGACCGGTGTGGCTTGTGTGATGGTGATGCCCGCTGAAGGTTTGGCGATCGCGCTCAATTCCTTGGCCATGTTGTTCTGGCGGACCAAGAGCACAAACACGCCTACGAGGGCGGAAACGGCGAGGATGGTATTGCGGTCCATGAAAGGAGACCGGACCGCGGGCTGGAGAGGCGCCGTGAGGCAGGCTGATGTGGACGCTACTGGATTCGAACCAGTGACCCCTACTCTGTCAAAGTAGTGCTCTGAACCAGCTGAGCTAAGCGTCCCGAATCGAAGAACGGGGCGCGAATGTAACCGGCGTGGCAAAATGATCCACCCGGCGACCGGTCTCGTAGATCGGAACGAACGATAACCGGGGTAACAGCGTTAGTGTACAGACTCTCCTATTGCCCTATGAAAATACCCAAAATGCTGCCACTTGTCGCAGCGCTGGCCAACTTCGTCTCGGCTTGCGGTCAACACCCCGACCCTGTGAACGCCAACGCCCCTATGCCCGACCGAACACCCCTGAAGACCGAGGAAGAATGGAAAGCACAACTCACCCCCGAGCAATATCGCGTGCTGCGTGAAGCCGGCACTGAGCGGGCGTTTACCGGTACCTACTGGGATCATCACGAACGCGGAACGTACCACTGTGCCGCCTGTGGTCAAGCGTTGTTCAGTAGTGGAACCAAGTTCGAGAGCGGCACCGGTTGGCCAAGCTTCTACCTGCCACTTGAGAGATCCGCGGTAACAGAGCACACGGACAGCACCTTCGGCATGAAACGCACGGAAGTAGTGTGCAGCAGGTGCGGTGGGCACTTGGGCCATGTCTTCGATGATGGACCCGCCCCGACCGGCCTGCGATACTGTATGAACTCCGTTTCGTTGGCCTTCCAGAAAAAGTAGGGTACGTCCTCTTCGTTTCGCGTCATCCGCGCGCATTCGTCACAGCCATGCAACGATCGGGCAGTGTATGTTCGACCGGCGCGCGATATGCCGCTATTTTGTGCGGTAGATGATGCGACCCCTTGTCGCGCTGATGGCGCTGGCCGCTGCCCTTTCGGGGAGCGGCCAGTCCTGTTTCCGGGTGGTGGAAGAGGACACGGGCGATGGCCTCAGCGAATGCACGGTCTGGTGTACCTCCGGGGAAGGTCCATGGTACACGGCACCTGACGGTCTGGTATGCCTGCCCCTGCCCTGCGATTCAGTGCGGATCGAAAAGGTCGGATACCAGACCGCCTGTGCGTTGGTAACAGCGGCGCAAAAACGGGGTTCAGTAGGCATCCGATCTGCGGAGAGCACGCTCTTGAAAGAAGTGGTGATCGAGCACTGGCCGCGCAAACGGGACCGTCAGGCGTTGGCTGCCACGGCCACCTTGGATAGTACGCTGATCGCAGGATTCGAGCGCGCATCGTTGCGGAGCGCTGCTCAATGGACGCCTGGCGTGCAATGGGATGAACGCGGCCACGGCGGCAGCGCGCGTCTGAGCATCCGGGGGAGCTTGCTCAGATCACCCTTTGGAGTGCGCGGCGTGAAGGTGTATTGGGGGCCATTTCCCCTCACACTAGCCGATGGCAGCACGCCGCTGGAGGTCCTGGATCCATTGCTTGTCGGATCCCTGGACATCATTCGCAGCGTAGGCAGCCCGATGTACGGAAGCGCACCGAGCGGTCTATTGCTCGCAAATGGACCTTTCCGAAGCACGGTGGGCACCGATGCTGCTGTGGAAGGGACCGGAGGCTCATGGGGGTACTACCGGCTCGGTGCGATCAGCCGCTCCAACAGGAATGGGAAACTCTTCACGGCTGGCCTGGTACACCAACGGAACGGCGGCTACCGCGCGCAAGAATCCAGTGCGCGCGATCAAGCGTTCATAGCCTCGTCTTTCACGATCAAAAAGAGCGTGACGCAGATATTCCTCACGTGGCAGAAAGCCTCATGGGACCTGCCGGGCAGCGTAGATGAACGCACCGCCGAAGATGATCCACGTGCGGCCCGACCCTACTCGGAGTTGTTGGACGCGCACATCGCCAAGGAACAGGTCTTGGGCGGTCTCGCAAACGAGCTGAGGATCGGTGAGGACATTACTGTGCGCAGCACCATCCATGGCCAGCTCATCGACAAGATCAACCCTTACGGTACGACGGCGGCGAATTGCGGGTACAAGGAAGAGTCGATCCGGGCTATCGGGGGACGGCTCTCCATCGGAGGTAGCAAATTGTTCTCAGGACCCACGACCTGGGATGTGGGTTTGGAAGCCTTGACCGAACGTGACCGCTTACGCGAGCGTTCTTATGTGGACGGAACGATCGGGGACCGCAAAGTTGACGGGGAAACACGCGTGGCGAACATGAACGCCTTCGTTACAACTGTGACGCGGATCGGCCCAAGATCCACCCTTTTTGCTGGTGCAGGTCTTGAGCGGACCTTGTATGACCATACCGACAAATTGGTGGATACCCGATGCAAGCTCCGCACGGACCCTAGAGCGTTGCCGTACGTTGGTGTGGAGCATGTGCTGGGTGCTGGCTGCACGCTCCATCTCCGGTACGCGGAAAGCGTGAGCCGGTCCACGGTGTGGGAACTCTTGGGCAGTTCAGGGCAATTCAACGATGATCTACGCGGCGAACAGGTCCGGGAGTGGGAATTCGGGGCTTCTAATGAACTGACCGGGTCGGCTGTGCGAGCGGACGTCACCGTCTACCATCGGCTCGTGAAGGACCTCATCACACAGAGGCAGCTGATCGACGGGCGTACAGCGTACGAAAACCAGGACGTGGCGCTTGTCGCGGGCTGGGAATTGCTGGTGCGAGGGCCACTGTACCAAACAGGAGTGCGGCGTTTAGACCTGTTGGCATCGATGGCGATAACCGCAACGGACCTGCACAGCACGGACCCTACGGCGGGGAAGAAAAGTTTGGGTGATATCCCCGGGATCCCCCTGCTCACAGCGGGGCTCATCGCGCGCACGAGCGGTATCGGCGTGAAGGGACTCGGACTGGAGGTCGGCTCCCGGCTCATTGGCAGCACGCCCACCGGCGGTTCCAACATTACAGACAAGCATGTGGAGCATGTTCGTTTAGCTTACCTGTTCCACCCGCGTGGAGCCGACTTCTCGATCTTTCTTCACTGTGAAAACCTGTTCGACGCCCGGTACTCCGGTTGGATCCACGTGAACGACCCGGGCCAGCGCTATTTCAACCCTGCCCCCGGTCGCAGCCTCTACTTCGGGATCCGAGTGACGATCAATGATCTGAAGGGGGGACAAGCTGATTAGTTTCGCGGCCGCTAAGGCACATACATGGGCAACCCGAAACCCGGTCCGGGCAAGATCTTTGAAAATCCTTTCCTCGAGGCGCTCACCAAGACGCACATCGCCGTGCCGCTCACGCTGTTCTGGAGCGCCGGTGCCCTCACGCTCTGGTATTCCATCGTGAAGCTGGACCTATCGTGGATGAACGCGGCCTTGTTCTTCCTGGTGGGCACGCTGTTCTTCACGTTGATCGAATACGTGATGCACCGCTACCTCTACCACATCCCCGCTCCCACTGAGAAGCGCAAGAAATTCCAATACACCATCCACGGCGTGCATCACGATCATCCGCGGGACAAGAGCCGCTTGGCCTTGCCGCCGGTGGTAAGCCTGGTGCTGGCCGTGCTGTTCATCGCGTTGTTCCGTTTGGTAATGGGACCCTCGGGCTATGCTTTCGGCGGTGGTTTCCTGTTCGGCTACAGCACCTACCTGGCGGCGCACTACGCGATCCACATGTACAAGCCGCCCAAGAACTTCCTGTCCCTCATCTGGAAGCACCACAACCTCCACCACTTCGTGGGCGATGATGGCGCGTTCGGTGTGAGCAGCCCGCTGTGGGACCATGTGTTCGGCACCATGCCAAGCAACCCCAAACGCCAAGCCGCGGCGCAGACCAACAGGTTGGTGTGAACATTCCGTTAGCGGACCGCAGGCATCCCTGTCATCTTTCCTAGCGTCTAGGGGTGCGTTGGGCGCGGATCAAGCTGTTCCCTTCGTTGAACACTACGAACGGGAAGAATGGGTTGGCAACGAAAAGCGCTGTTCACGGGACATCGCGGCGCGGTCTACGCGCTGCAGGGTACTGGCAACTCCAACGTTTTCCTCAGCGCCAGCGGTGATGGCAAAGTGGTGCGCTGGGACGTACGTGAGCCGGATCAAGGTGAACAAGTAGCGGATGCGTTGAAGGCCATCTACGCGATCCACTACGATCAGGATCGTAAGCTTTTGTTCATCGGCAACAGCGAAGGGGGGCTGCACATGGTGGACATCCGGGAAGGCGAAGAGTTGCGCCATCTGGTGGCCCACCGGCTGGGGATCTTCCGCATCGTACCCTTGGGCAAGGACCGCATCATCTGCTCCGGCGGAGATGGTTCGATCAGCGTGTGGAAGATCCCGTCCATGGAAATGGAGCGCCAAGTGGCTTTGAGCGATGAGAAGGTACGTGGCCTTGCCGTAAGCGCCGATGGTTCGCTGCTCGCCATCGCCGGGCTGGACGGTCGTGTGCATGTCCTGGACACGAAGGAGTTGAATGCTCGCCAAACGATCGTTGCGCATGAACGCGGGGCCGCGAGCGTGTGCTGGCATCCGGCGAAACCGATCCTCATCACCGGCGGGCGCGATGGTTACCTCCGTTTCTGGCACAGCGGGAACGGCTTCGAGCCCCTGCATGCGCTCCCATCGCACCGGGCGAACATCTATGGCATCGCTTTCAGCCCGGACGGGCGGTTGTGCGCCACCGCCAGCCGCGACAAATCCGTGAAACTCTGGGATGCGGAAACGTTCGAACCCATGGACCGCTTGGAATTGAAGCAAGGCGGCCACACCCACAGTGTGAACGCTGTGCTCTGGAGTTCGAATGGCACCTTGCTGAGTGCTGGGGATGATCGGACGGTGCGGGCGTGGGCAGCTGGTTGATCGCGCGGCGCCAGAGATGTTGTTTCACTTCTTTA
>JANOPI010000111.1:0-1965 GCA_031421755.1 Flavobacteriales bacterium
TTCAAAGTGCTGCCCTCCGCCTCTCAACCTCCTGTGCTGCTTCGCCATGATCGATACTTGTAGTAGTGCTCTTGACTATCGCACGGGTGGTGTTCCTCTTGTAGAGCTTGAACACCAGCCCGTAGTCGCCAAGATAGCTAGCGAAGTCGTAGCTGAAACTACCAATGTCGATCACCCCGTCAGCAGGATAGTAGTGCGCAACACGCCTCGAGTACTCAGCGTTCCCGCGTTCGTACCGTCCCGCGAAGACCATCGGAATGGCCTTGCAGGTGTGCGAGAGGAAGGAGATGAAGTGCTTACTCATGTTCAGGGGGCAAAGTTAGGGATCGAACGATCTATCGTTGATAAGAGTTGCAAAAGCAAGTTCAAACAGCTTCTTGTCAATGAGCCAATCACATGCCTAACCCGAGACTGGCGTTACACCTTGAAAATCAGTAGTCTTTCGTCTACCCAAGTGTCCATTCTACTCCCTAAACGGGAAAAGTCGTCCTCAAAGTCTATTGGCACAAGCTCACAGGAAGCCCCGCGTGAGGGATTGTACCGGAAAGCCCGGAAGCCGGTAATCCGGCTGAGGACTTGGAGGGGAAAGCCCGACCCCGAGGCTTTGCGAGGGGGCACGCCCAAACAACAAACAACACAGCACCCATGAACGCATACATCATCGCCGGTTTCCGCAGTGCCGTGGGCAAAGCCCCGCGCGGCAAGTTCCGTTTCACGCGTCCGGACGACCTTGCCGCCAACGTGGTGCAACACCTCGTGAAGAGCGTGCCCAACCTGGATGTGAACCGCATCGAGGATGTGATCGTGGGCAACGCCACGCCGGAGGCCGAGCAGGGCCTGAACGTGGGCCGCATGATCAGCCTGATGGGCCTGAACACGGACAAGGTGCCGGGCATGACGGTGAACCGCTATTGCAGCAGCGGCAGCGAGACGATCGCCATCGCGAGCAGCAAGATCCACAGCGGCCTCAGCGACATGATCATCGCCGGCGGCGTGGAGTGCATGAGCCCGATCCCCTTCGGCGGCTGGCGCATCGTGCCCAACTACGAGGTGAGCAAGGTGAACCCCACCTACTACTGGGGCATGGGCCTCACCGCCGAGGCCGTGGCGCGCGACTTTTCAGTGAGCCGCGAGGACCAGGACGCGTTCAGCCTGCACAGCCACGAGAAGGCGCTGGCCGCCATCGCCGCCGGGCGTTTCAAGGACGACATCGTGCCGGTGGAAGTGGAACAAGTGTACCTGGATGAGAAGGAGAAACGCCAGGTGAAGAAGTACGTGGTGGACACCGATGAAGGTCCGCGCGCGAGCACCTTGGAAGGGCTGGCGAAACTGAAACCGGTGTTCGATGCGAAGGGCAGCGTGACGGCCGGCAACAGCAGCCAGACGAGCGACGGCGCGGCCTTCGTGCTGGTGGTGAGCGAGCGCATGCTGAAGGAACTGAACGTGAAACCGATCGCCCGCCTCCTCTCCTACCACGTGGCCGGCGTGGAGCCGCGCATCATGGGCATCGGTCCGGTGGCCGCGGTGCCGAAGGCCGTGGAGAAGGCCGGCCTGAAGTTGAAGGACATCGAGCTGGTGGAGCTGAACGAGGCCTTCGCCAGCCAGAGCCTCGCCGTGATCCGCGAGCTGGGGCTGGACCCGAACATCGTGAACGTGAACGGCGGCGCCATCGCGCTGGGGCATCCGCTGGGGTGCACGGGTGCGAAGCTGACGGTGCAACTCTTCAACGAGATGCGCCGCCGCAAGCAGAAGTACGGGATGGTGACGATGTGCGTGGGGACCGGGCAGGGGGCGGCGAGTGTTTTTGAGTTGCTCAACTGATGGAAGAGAAGCGTGATAGTTGTCTGGGCGTGCCCCTCGCAAAGCCTCGGGTCGCGCTTTCCGCTGCAAGTCCTCGCGCGGATTACCGCGCTGTGGGCTTTCCGCTGCAATCGCTCACGCGGAATACTCGTTCATAATGGCACA
>JANOPI010000112.1:0-6580 GCA_031421755.1 Flavobacteriales bacterium
TATCGTCGGCCTGCCCAATGTGGGCAAGAGCACCTTGTTCAACTGCCTGAGCAACGCCAAGGCGCAGGCGGCGAACTTCCCGTTCTGTACCATCGAGCCGAACGTGGGCACCATCACGGTCCCGGATGAGCGCTTGAACAAGCTGGCCGAGCTGGTGAAGCCCCAGCGCATCATTCCCACCACGGTGGAGATCGTGGACATTGCCGGATTGGTGAAAGGGGCGAGCAAGGGGGAAGGCTTGGGGAACCAGTTCCTCGGGAACATCCGCGAGTGCGATGCGATCCTGCACGTGCTGCGCTGCTTCGACGACCCGAACGTGATCCATGTGGACGGCAAGGTGGACCCTGTGCGCGACAAGGAGGTGATCGACATCGAGTTGCAGTTGAAAGATCTGGAGACGGTAGAAGCGCGCATCAAGAAGGTGGAGAAGCAAGCGCAGATCGGGGACAAGGAATCCAAACGCCGCTTCGACCTGCTGGACCGCATCCGCACAGCGTTGCTCAAAGGGGTGAGCGCGCGCGCCGTGGTAACCGCGAACGACGATCCGGCCTTGTTGAGCGAGTTCCAATTGCTCACCACGAAGCCCGTGATGTACGTGTGCAATGTGGACGAGAAGAGCGCGATCAACGGTAACGCCTACGTGGAGAAAGTGAAGGCCGCCGTAGCGGATGAGAACGCGGAGGTGATCTTCGTAACCGCCGCGATCGAAGCGGAGATCGCCTCGTTGGAAACGCTGGAGGAGCGCACGATGTTCCTGCAGGATCTGGGCCTTTCAGAACCCGGCGTGAACAAGCTGATCCATGCGGCCTACCATCTATTGAAGCTCCAGACCTATTTCACCGCCGGGGTGCAGGAGGTGCGGGCATGGACGATCCACCAAGGCGATACCGGACCGAAGGCGGCCGGGGTGATCCACAGCGATTTCGAGAAAGGCTACATCCGGGCGGAGGTGATGTCCTACCGTGACTTCACCGAGTTGGCGAGCGAGGCCGCTTGCCGCGCCGCCGGCAAGCTCCGCGTGGAAGGGAAGGAGTATGTGGTGAAGGACGGGGACGTGATGCACTTCCTGTTCAACGTGTGACCCTTGGCGTATCAGGGCGCATAGAGGAACACGGCCCTTACCGCGGCACCTGTGTCCCTGCCGCTGAAGCTGTCCCAAGCATACCAAAGGCTCATGCTCCGCCATTCACCGGCAGGGCTCTGTGGGCGGGCGGGATCAAAGACAAGGACCTGCGTTTCGCCCATCCAGTCGCGGATACCCGCGATCACCGTGATGTGCTGGACGCCATTGACCCATAGCGGCCCATAGGTCATCAGCCAGCTTTGCAGTCCACGCACCGACGGGCTCATGGGCGGTATGGCCTTCAGACCGATATCGCGGGCGAAGTCCAGGATCTTGCCATTGGTGATGCCCACATTGTCGGTATAGAGCTTTCGCCATCGCTCGATCTCTGAGGGGTCCGAATAGAGGCCGAATAGCGAGTGGCCGTTCCGGCGGATCCGCCATTCGGTGATCATCTGTGCGCTGGCGAACCAACAGGACATGGACTTGTCCTGCGTGATCAGGCGCATACCGGGAACCTCATAGCGGAGGCCGCCGCTGGTCGGGGGTGGGGTTCCTGCCGGGGCCCAAATGGGGCTGCTGTAACCTGAGTAGAGATAGTCTGACATATAGTGCGTGTTTGAAGGGGGACACGAAGTGAGCGATACCGCCATGCAAGTTCCACCATCCTGTTCCGGAGCGCTGCCACCAACGAGCAAATGGTGGCCATGGATGAGCCGGCGGTGAACTGGGGTTCCGTCCGGACGACCAGATAAGCACCAGTTGATCACCGAACGCCGCCAGATGCTCATCGGTGTACCCACTTAGGGGTAATCGCAGCGGACATTCGGTGCTTACGCCTACATTTCATCCGCTTGTCTCCCGGCCGCCCCATATCGTGTCTGATCATCGACGATGATGACCGCTCGAACCATGTTCTGGGGGCGGAGTTGCGCAAGCGGCCAGAGCAGTTCGACCTGGACGGGGTGCATACCTGCTACAAGGAAGGAATCCAGCGCGCGCAGAAGGTCCCTCCGCAGGTGATCTTCTTGGACGTGAGCATGCCGTTCTTCACCGGGCGGGAGATGCTGGGAGTCACTTCAGGGCGGCCGACCAAGCTCATTTTCCTGGCCAAGGAGAGCAGCTATGTGCATCAGTCGATCAAGAGCAGCCGGTATGATTGCCTGCTGAAGCCGATCGCCCCGGCGGACCTTCGCCGCACCTTGAACCGGCTGGTGGACAACCACCTGCAGCCGTTAAGCCAGGTGAGCACACCACTGTCCCGCAGCGAGGAGTTCGTGTTCGGCAAGCTGGCCTTGCCCACCTCGACGGGGTACATATTCGTAGAGCCGAACGATATCATGTATTGCCAGGGCGATGAAGAGTACACCCGCATAACCACCGGCAGCGGCACCTACCTCATCAGCAAGCACCTGAAGTATTTCGAGGCACGGCTCAGCAGCACGCGCTTCTTCCGGATCCACAAGAGTTACATCCTTAACCTGGAGTTCATCCGCTCCATGGTGAAGACCGAAGGGGGGCACGTCCTGATGACCAACGATAAATTGATCCCCATCGGGCGGAGTCGCCGAAAGGAATTCTCCTTACTTATGGGCATCTGAACCGATGGTAGCGCTACAGGAAATATCCCGCATGGTGGGCCAGGTCCGGTCAGAGATGCGCTACACCGCGGCCAAGGAGCTGCCCAAAGCCCCGCTAGCCGTGGCCCACGAGGACCTTGGGCGGTTCGACCAGAGCATTCGCCGCTTCAAATTCCGCCTTGTTTTCGAAGAGCGTCGCGATCCCGAAGTGCAGAAAACAGTGCGCGAGCTGCACCGGCTGTATGAGGACCTCTTGTTATTTTTCGCACAACCCGGGTTGACCGAGCCCCAGGAGGAGCAGCCACGCGCGGTACTCATCCTTACACCGGTCCGAGGGCTATCTTCACTGCTCGCCCACGGCCACTGAACCACCACCGATCCCACACATGGAGAACGAAACCATCATGGATACGCTGACCGAAACGGTCGACATGGCCCGGGGCATCGCCCGCGAATACATGCACGCGACCTACTCTTCATGCCACCTGCTGCGCGCGGTGCTGAACAAGGACATGGGCCTGGTGCCCTTCCTGGACAGCATGGTGAAGGATGTGGGCTACATGCGGGAGTGGGCCGATATGCGCATCGAGGCCTACCCGAAAGCGCCCAATCCCCAATCATCCCCTGCGCCGGACAAGCAAGTGGACTCCGTTCTGCGCGAAGCCGAGTTCGTGCGCATGACCTTCGGACGAAGCAGTGTGGACTCCTACTGCCTGCTAACGGCGTTGTGTACCCCGGGTGTCGGCTTCAGTTATGAGCAGCTCAAGTCCTTCCCGCTCACCCGGCAGGAGATCATGGACCACATCGATGCGCCCAAGCAGGCGGGCGATGGTGGTGCGGTCGCGAGCGGTCTGAATGAAGCCGCGAAAGGCGGTGCAGTGGATCAGAAGGCGATCGGCTCGTACTGCGTGGACAAGACGGAATTGGCCGCACGCGGCAAGATCGACCCGATCGTGGGGCGCGACCGGGAGGTGCGCATGATGACCGAGATCCTGGGCCGCCGCAGCAAACCGAACGTGATCATACTGGGCGAGCCGGGCGTAGGCAAAACGGCCCTGGTGGAAGGGTTCGCACTGAACATCCACAACGGGGAGGTCCCCGAGCGGCTCAAGGGCACCCGCCTCTTCGAGCTGGACCTCGGTTCGCTCGTTGCTGGTGCTTCCTATAAAGGGGAAGTAGAGGACCGCATCAAGAAGGTGATGACCGCCATCAAGAGTTTCGACAAGGCCATCCTCTTTATTGATGAGATCCACGCGCTGATGGATGATGCACGCGGGCTTTCCGGTTGCGCCGATCTGTTGAAGCCTGAACTCGCCCGCGGGGAACTCACCGTGATCGGTGCCACCACGCGCGATGAATACCGCGAATTCCTTGAGGCCGAGACCGCCTTCATGCGGCGCTTCGAGCTGATCACCGTGGAAGAGCCCAACGACCGCGTGTGCAAGAAGATGCTCCAGACCGTAGTGCCGATCTACGAGAAGCACCACGCATTGAAGGTGGAAGAGAAGGCCATAGAGGAGGCCATCCGCCTCTCACGCCGCTACCTGAAGGAGCGTCGGTTGCCGGATGCGGCCATCGACCTTATCGACCGCACGCTCGCCTCGATCCGCATGATGAATGATACCTCATCGTCGGACATCATCCGCTTCCAGACGAAATTGAGCGAGGTGCTCGCCGAGGATGAAGCCGTGCAGATGGAGGACCTGCGCTACCTGCACAGCGAGCTTCTGGGCACGTTGAGTCCGGTGTTGCTCGGGCAATTGAACGATGAGGTGGACGTGGAGACCATCGAGGCCGGCCCCTTGTTGCGGGCGCACATCGCCAAGATGCTGGAAGGGCTCACTACCCATGCCGGGGTGAAGAAGGAGGTGGTCGACAAGGAGGACATCGCTGCGGTGGTCGCTTACAAGACGGGTATCCCGATCGGCAAGGTGCAGACCCAGGAGAAGGAGCGACTGCTCGGTATCGATGAGACGCTGAAGAAGCGGGTGGTGGGGCAGGACCACGCCATCAAGATCCTTGGCGACGCCATCCTGGAAAGCCGCTCCGGCCTGAACAAGGCGGGCACGCCGATCGGTTCGTTCTTCTTTCTGGGCCCCACGGGTACGGGCAAGACCGAACTGGCCAAGGCGCTGGCCGAGTTCCTGTTCGCTGATGAGAACAGCCTGATCCGCTTCGACATGAGCGAGTTCAAGGAGGAACATAGCGCGGCCCTGCTCTACGGCGCGCCCCCGGGCTACGTCGGTTATGAGGAAGGCGGCCTGCTCGTCACCAAGATCCGACAGCAGCCATACGCCATCGTGTTGTTCGATGAGATCGAAAAGGCCCACCCGTCGGTATTCGACCTGTTCCTGCAGATCCTGGACGAGGGCAAACTGCACGATCGGTTGGGTCGAGAAGGGGACTTCTCGAACGCGGTGATCCTGTTCACCAGCAACATCGGCAGCGAGCACATCATCGAGGAGTTCGCCGTGGGGCGCATACCCAAGTCAAGTGATCTGTTGGAGATCATGGGGGCGCACTTCCGGCCTGAATTCCTGGGCCGCCTCACGGAGATCCTGCCGTTCCGGCCGATCAATGAGGAGACGGTGGAATCGATCTTCAACCTGCAGTTGAAGCAGTTGGAGAAGGCATTGGAAAAGCAGGACATCCGATTGGAACTTACGGAAGGCACACGCCGGGCCTTGGCATTGGAAGGGTTCACGCCGCGTTACGGCGCGCGCCCCTTGCGAGCCGTTATCCGCAACAGGCTGCGCCGCCCCATCTCCCGCATGATCATCAGCCAGCAAGTGATCAAAGGGCAGAAGGTGGTAGCGCACATGAACGAAGGCGAACTGGAACTGAACGTCGAAAACCAATAACACCCACGCACCATGGCAGAATTCGAATACGGCCTCGGAGGTACCGAACGGCCAACGGATGCCAGCGAAGCTTTCGCTGACCTCCCTCAGAACAAGACCTTGATGATCCAAAAGCTCACCGCCGATGGCGCGGCCAAGCCACAGATCGCCAAAGGCCTCACCAATGTGGAAGCTGTTTTCGAGCACTTCAAGCCGAAAGTGGATATGGAATTCCAGGGGGAGGACGGAGGCACAGTAAAGGAGAACCTCGCCTTCAAGAACCTCGGCGATTTCGGGTCCAAGGGCCTCACCAAACAGAGCAATTTCCTCCAGGGGCTCAACATGAAACAGGGCGAGATGAACAAGATCGTCAAGCAATTGCGATCGAACAAGCGCTTCGTGACGGCCATGCAGGACCCGGCGGCCAAAGCGGCATTCGTCGAGGTGCTCAAGGATCTTGTGGCTGAGATCGAAACGGCACAGAAAGGCTGAAACTCCCCGGTGAACAAACAAGCATCCCCAACCCCATGAGCGAAGAAACCCAAAAGGAGGTACGCACCTCGGAGAAGATCCGTGAAGGCGTAAAGGAGAAACTCGACGTGCTCACCCGCTTCGGCGGATTCGACCTGTTCGAGAGCGTCGTGGACGGTATCCAGAACGTGAACCCCGAAAGCAAGGCACGCCGCAAGATCTTCTTGGGCGAGAACAACTACGCCGCCGAGCGTGGCCAGCTGATGGACAAGCTGCAGCTCTGGATCGACACGCTGAGCGCCTCGGACAATGTGACGGACATCATCCGCAATTGCGAGGAGAAGAGCGAGACCACCGAGCGTGTGTATCGCCAGAACATGAAGAGCGCCCTGGAGTCTACCGGTGAACTCGAGCGTTCCTACCGCAGCGTTGCCCTGTTCTACAAGAACACCGAGAGCGACAAGCTGAAGAACGTGAACATCATGAACGCGTCCATGGACGTGCTTCAGGACCTGGACAACACCACGTTCATCGATGCGGTGGAGGCGGAGTTCAAGGATTGTTTTGACCGCTTGGACCTGCGTGACAACTACGGTATCCTGTGCATCCCCGGTTACTTGGGCAGC
>JANOPI010000113.1:0-1598 GCA_031421755.1 Flavobacteriales bacterium
GCTTCGTGATACCAATCTCCAGCGTAAGCGTTTCGAGAACTGACAGCCTTTCCGGCGGTGGTTCTCGGTCCAGTAGAAAACTTCCAAGGCGACGTCTGCCGGATGATTTGCGCCTGCCTAGCTCTTCGTTCGGGCGTCCATGCTGATTTTGTTCCCATAACCATAAGTCCTCTTCAGTTCGTTATTGGTCGTTATGCCGGTGAACGCGTCGTCAAACAAGCATCATGCTGCTCAATTTTGGAGGCGGCAGCCCAACGGGGTATGTTTCCTGAAACGGTCGCCATTGAGATGCAGCATCGAGCGATAGCAGCGTGAACCACTCCCCCGCCCTGCCATGCCTGCGAACCAGTCGCGTCCAGCGTTCTGGGTCACGAAACCGCGCGTGGAGTGCCGCGTGGCAGAACTTACAGCATGGGTAAATCGCTAGCGGATTTGAGTAGTCCTCAAGGTGGAGGAACCTATAATCCCTGCCCTGCGGTCTTTCGTGTCGGTCGTCCAAGCAAATGGAGCACATTGTAGGCCGAATAAGTCTTCCACTGCGTATCAGGGCGTTCTGGATCGGCGTCACCGCGCACCTCGAAGGCCAATCCGTCCCATTATACCATGTCTCCCAAGGCCGGTATGACCGCTCGGTCATGGGGTGGTGTCCGCTAAGATACGGTAAACCGATGACCGGGACATCCTGCACTGTTGTGCGATTTCACACGGTTTAAGCCCACTGGCGCGCATCTCGGCAACTTTGCAGGCTTGACGCCGCGCTGTCGGAACCCTGCCTCTATAGCGCCCCTCTGCGCGGGCCTTAGCTATTCCCTCCCGTTGCCGGACCAGAAGAAGCTCGCGTTCAAATTGCGCAACAGCCGCAAAAATTGTGAGTATCAGCTTTCCCGATGGCGATTGGGTATCTATCGGCTGCCCGCCGAAGTCGAGGACACGGAGTGCAACCCCTTTGCGTTCTAGCTGACCGACAATGTCGAGAAGGTCCGTCGTGCTTCTTGCGAGCCTGTCCAAACGGGTGACCACTAAGGTATCGCCGTCACGGGCGAAGCCGATTGCAGCTTCCAATTCTGTCCGTTGTGCGACCGACGAGACCTGTTCGCTCATTATCTTTTTGCAACCCGTTGCAAGCAGGTCACGCTCTTGGCCTTCCAGCCCTGCTATTTGTTCTGCCGTCGAAGTTCGTGCGTATCCTATAATCATAACTATATGTATTTCCTAGTTTATACGGAAAAGCTGCCATCAGATGGCCAGAAAGTCACGGCAAAAATGGACGAACTATGAGAACGGGACTTGATATTTCGTTCTATATTTGTTCTAACCTCAATCTATGAAAACGACATCCCAGCGCGAACTGAACGACCATCTCGACGCAACCTTCATGGTTGCTCCATCTGACATCCTGAAAGCATTGAACGATGCGAGCACGGGAAAGCGTAATCGCGCTGTCGAGTGGGTAGCAGAACACCTCGCGTGGCGGCTTCGTCATTATGACATCCAACTGGTCAAATCGTCGGACATGACCGGCGACCCTGAAGCGGTTGAGTTGAACCGGGTGGATGATGCCGGTTTGGAACTTCATGACTATGCGAACTAGGCTGCGA
>JANOPI010000114.1:0-3031 GCA_031421755.1 Flavobacteriales bacterium
CTTCAGGCACTTATGATCGATCATCTCGCGCGGCACCAGTCCGCTATCCACGGCTTGGCGTATGCGTTCGATGGCTTTCACGGGATCCTGCGGGAAGAGGAGCACATCATTGCCGGCGAGGAGTGCGCGCAGTTCGATCTCCCCGGGCTTGTCGGCCTTGGCCACGCCCTTCATATTGAGGGCATCGGTAAAGATGAGGCCCTTGAAGCCGAGTTCTTTTTCGAGCAGATCGCTCACGATGGGCCTGCTAAGGGTGCTGGGCACACCCTTGGCGGAGTCGAGCGCGGGCACTTCCAAGTGGGCGACCATCACCGCGGCGAGGCCCTCGTGTACCATCCGCTCAAAGGGGTACAATTCCAAGGAATCCAATCGGGCGCGGGTGTGGGCGATCAGCGGCAAGCCGAGGTGGCTGTCCACGTCCGTATCACCGTGGCCGGGGAAGTGTTTCGCCGTGGCGATCACCCCACCATCCTGCAGCCCCTTCATGTAAGCGATGGCTTTGCGGGCCACCAGTTCGCGGTCCTCGCCGAAGCTGCGGTCGTTGATCACCGGGTTCGCCGGGTTGTTGTTCACGTCCGCGCAGGGGCTGAAACTCACCTGCACGCCGAGGCGTTGCATTTCGCGGGCGATCTCGCGGCCCATGGCCACGATGCCCGCGTCGTCCTGCAGGGCACCGAGCGTCATCTGCTTGGGGAAGCGCACGGTGCTGTCCAGGCGCATGGCCAGGCCCCACTCCAGATCCATGCCCAGCAGCAAGGGTGTGCGGGCGAGCTTCTGGTAATGGTTGGTGAGCTCGGCTTGGCGCACCGGGCCGCCCTTGAAGAAGATAAGGCCGCCGATGTTGCGCTGGCGGATGAGGTCCTCGATGCCGCGCACGTGCTCGCGCCCTTTATTGCTGTACGCCGCCACCATCATCAGCTGCGCGATGCGGTCGTCCAGGCTCAAGGTAGCCAGCACACTGTCCGCCCATGGGGCCGGGCCCTCCAGGAAGGCGGGCACGTCGCCGCGCGTGGCACGGCCGCCGGAGCCGCTGCCCACGGAGAGCACGGCCAAGGCGATGATGGTGATAACGGTGAGGTAGCGCTTCATTCAGGGAGACCTACGGACAAGATGTGGGCCGTGGCCTATTTACCAACGTGCGAAACTACCGGGGTGTATGGCCGCAGGCCGGACGCGGTGCTCGCAGTTGTGAACAAGGCGGGCTGGGAAGGCCGCTCGGCGTGCGCTCGTTTCAGGACTCCATTGAGCGCTGCAAGGTCCGGACCCGGTTTCAGGCCGAAGGCCTTGAGAGCCGTTCAGCGAGTTGCTTGCCCAAGGTGATCGCCTCGGCCAGTGGCAGACTGCGCATGATGCTGTCCAGGTCGATCACGGGCGCTTCGGTGCGGGTCAAGAATGCGAGGTGATCCTGCATGCCGACCGGCGCATTGGGCTGCGCGGTGTAAGCGAGCAGGTCATGCGGTTCACACCGCAGGATGCGGCACAGCTTCTCGAGGTGGCCGAGATGCAACGACTTGCATTTGTCATGGGCCAATCGATAGGCTGTGTGGTGCGAAAAGCCGTTGGCGGTCAAGAACGTGTAGGGGTTGCGGATTCCCCGAAGGCGCATGACATGGTTGATGTTGATCGCGAGCATTGGGGTGCAGGTGTTCCGTGTTCGAGACACCGGAACGTTCATCGGTACATGAAGGTTGCGGAACGAAGAATGTGGTGATGAGGACGGTGGGACCCGGGTTCAATTCTGAACAGGCCGGGTTCAGTTTTGCCGTGAGCATGCCGCCAAAAGCACCAGAAGCAGGACACAGAGGAACAAGGGTGTTGTTCACTGGAAGCTGCCTGATCCACATCGGTTGAGCCGTGTTGCGGTGATCAGTTCCTGTGATCCGAAAATGAGGCCCACCCAGGCTGGAAGGCTGTTGGCCCGCTCACAACCACGAGGAAGCGCGGAACCGAGTGATCGCTTCACCAGGCACGCGCACCGAGGTTCCGATGGAGCACGTTGGAGATCCCCACGTTGGCGTTCACCCACCCCCGCCGGCCGATCGACCTACGTGGACCCGATCGCGCTTCTTGACATTCTGCTATATTATCCACCAACAGATCGCCAGAATATACGTCGATCACAAGTCGCCGCAATGGAATCCCCCATCACCGACCCCTACCACAAGCTGCTTACCGTGTTGGACCGCATGCGGCCAAGCATTCTCAGCTACGCGTTGCAGTTGAAACGCATCCGCGATTACCGGGCGGATGGGTCGACACCCACCGAAGACAGCGAGCCCGTGCATGTGGCGTGGAAGGAAGGCCACCTGCACCTGCGCGCCACCTGCGACCTGCGCACGCGGGAACTGCTCAGCATCGTGGTGCAACCACTGCCCATGCCGGAACAGGAACGTCAATTACCGGCGCTGGAGTTACAACTGAGCGCGGTGGAAGATCCGGCGCAGGGGGTATTGGGGTTGTGAGGTGAGCGGCGGCTATCCGGGCTTGGTACATGGACCGGGGATCATGAATGAAGCTCGCCTACTGTCCACAGATGGCACAGATGTCACAGATAGCGCCATAGGCGCTTCGAACGATCATAGCACGAGCGCTCCTTCGGTGACATCTGCGGCATCTGCGGACACTTCTTGCGTTGCCATTCCATGGCTGCATGCGGGCCTATGTCGCAATAATCCTTGTAAGGCGACCGACAGTCTTCGCACGCGCCACCCGTTCATTCATCCATCGGTAGCCGGGTTTTGCACAGCCCGCACGGTGGATCGACCGCACGGCTATATTGGACCACTTCCCTGCCGTTGAGGTTCTGCTCCGGCTTCAGCACAGGGTGGCTTCAGTAATGAGGACCACTCGTGCGTACATATCCCAAGCCACCCGCCCTGCACCGGCAAGGCCCTCCGCACCTACTTTCAGCGCGGATGAAGCGACCATGAGCATTACGAACGATCATCATTTGCCGCAAGAGCTCTACAAGAAGCTCTGGACCGCAACCGAACCTGCCAAGCTATGCCAGTAGTTTACCCGAAACGCGGTC
>JANOPI010000115.1:0-20433 GCA_031421755.1 Flavobacteriales bacterium
CACCTCGGCTTATAGCTCTTCAACACGCTGCGCGGATCGGTGTTTCCGAACAGTTGCGCCATGGACACTTCGTTATGGTCATCCATGTAGCCCTTCACCATGCGGAATCCGATCCATTCGCCGATGTGCCCTGGGCTTTCGCGCGGGAAGCCGTTGGTGAAAGGACCGTCGTTCAGCAGGCGGTCGATGTCTTCGGACTTTTTGCTGTACAACAGTTCCTTGGCGATCAGCTCTTTCCAGATGTTGAACTCATGGTCCTCGCACCACTTCAATTGGTCACCGGTGAAGGCGAACTTGAACGCTGGGTTCGTTTCGGCTAGCAAGGCGTCGAGCAGGTACATCACCTTGCCGATCTCAACGAGGTTGGTGAGCAGGTCTTCGCCGCCCACGTCCTTGGTGTAGTGGACCTGGAGCCAGCCTTTCACCGCGCTGGGCACGAGCATTTCCGGGCGCATGCGCTCCTTCATGTACTGCGGGAAAATGTCCGGCGCCAGCATGGCCTCCACACGCGAGCCTTGCGCCACGAACCATTCCACCCCGATACCGAGCACGCTGTCCGTGGGCGTTACGCCGTAGTTGAAACCGCTGTTGAACACGACGATGCGCGGTGCGAGGCTGTCCGGGAAGAGGGTCAGAAGACGCTCGAACGCGTGCTCGAACTCCGCCCGCTGCGGTTCCATATCGCCCAACAGGCTGTCAGCGCGCAGTTGCAGGGCCATCCAATCCGGGTTCAGGGTGAATTGGGTCAGCGCGATCGGCAGACGGGGGTCTTCCACCGGCGCGGCTTGCAGGATGCGCTCCACGTACTCCTTGTAGAATGCGCCGTAGGTGGCGTAGAGCATCAGATTGAAGTTGCCGGAGGTGTCGTTGGCGCTGTTGAACAGGTCCAGGTCCAGTCGTTCGATCCGCAGGTCCAGGTCGGTGGAAGGCACCACGGCCGTGTGACTTCCATCGCCGCATGCCGTCACCAGCAGGATCGTTGAAATGAAAAGCGCCGGGATCGGCTCGGGGCGCAACGAGGAATTACTTTTGACCATTGAAAAACGACCGCGAAACTATGAAGAAGGCTTCCGCACTTGCCGTATTCGCCCTGTTGGGCGGAATGACGGCTCACGCACAGGACACGAAGAAATTCCGGCTGGGGCTGGAGTTGTGCCCGAACATGGGCTGGATAGCGACGGATTCAAAAGGGTATGAGAGCGATGGATCGCGTCTCGGCTTCCGCTTCGGCCTGCTCAGCGACATCCAGCTCGGATCGAACGCGAACTATTTTTTCAGCACCGGGCTGTTCCTGAACAACGTGGGCGCGAAGTCGAAGGTGACAACGGCTGCGGTGGATTCCTTCCCGGCGTCTACGAGCAAGTTCGAGAGCAAGTTCCAGTATGTGGAACTGCCCATATCGATCAAGTTGAAGACGAACGAGATCGGCTACATGACCTACTTCGGCCAACTCGGTTTTGACGTCGGTTTCCTCACCGCGGCAAAGGTCAAGCCGGAGGGTGGTGATTTCGAGGACGCAAAGGACTTCGCCTATCCCTTGCGCATCGCGCTGGCGGTGGGTGGTGGAGTGGAGTACAACTTCAGCGGGAACACCTCCGCACTGCTGGGCATCAAATACAGCAATGCCTTCACGAATGTGGGCAAGGACAAGGTAGAGGACGAGGAGCAGCCGAAGGCGAAGCTCCATTACTTGGAGGTGACGGTCGGCGCGCTGTTCTGATCAGTACATACGGATTTGGGAGCCCCGTTCACCGATGTGGACGGGGCTTCGCACATTTGGCGCATGAACACCAGGAAGGTCATCGACCACATAGCGGAATGGTTGCGTGACTATTGCACGTCGAATCACCAAAAGGGCTTCGTGGTCGGCGTAAGCGGTGGCATCGACAGTGCGGTCACCAGCGCATTGTGCGCGCGCACCGGCTTTCCGACGGTCTGTGTAGAAATGCCGATCCACCAGGCAACGAGCCACGTGGATCGCGCATTGGAGCATGTGGCGCGGTTGAAGGAGCGGCACACCAACGTAACACTTGAGCGGGTGGACCTGACGCCGGCGTTCGAAGCCATCCGTGCCGCGTTGCCCGCGGAAGCACCACAGGCTTCAGTGGACCTCTCATTGGCGAACACGCGTGCGCGCTTGCGGATGACAACACTGTACTACCTCGCCGGACTCCACGGGCATCTGGTGGCGGGCACCGGCAACAAGGTGGAAGACTTCGGAGTAGGCTTCTTCACCAAGTACGGCGATGGTGGCGTGGATCTTTCGCCGATCGCGGACCTTACCAAGCGTGAAGTGTACGAGGTGGCGCGGGCGCTCGGCATCGTGGACAGCATCATGAAGGCCGCCCCTACCGATGGGCTGTTCGGCGATAGCCGCACGGATGAGGACCAGATCGGTGCGAGTTATCCGGAGCTCGAGTGGGCGATGGACCTGCGCGATCGGGGGATCGATGTGGATGCACTTGACTTGACCGAACGTCAGCGGAAAGTGCTTGTCATTTTCGATCGCAGGCGTACGGCGAACCGCCATAAAGTGTTGCCGATCCCGATCTGTGTGATCCCACCGGGCCTTAAGTCGTAGCACGAACGCGGATACCTTGCGTGCATGGAAGCGGGCAAGCAGGAAGGCGCGAAAGGCAGCGGCGCGGAAGAAGCGGCGGCGCTACCTATCGTCAAGCAGATCGCCAAGGCATTGCCTTTTGGGAGCGGCTTCTGGCGTTCCCGCCTGAAAAGCGAGCGGATGCCGATGGTGGGCTGGTTCGATCCCGGCCAGTTGCTGTCAACGGGTATGAAAACGTTGTTCTCCTTGGTGGTAGGTGAACGTAGCGACCGGCGGTTGATGCTCGCGCTTTCCTCCAAAGAGGACCGCTTTTACGACTACTCGAGAACGGGCGCTGATGAAGAACGTGACGAGCTCTGGCTGGATTTCATCTGCGACACGGGCGACGGATGGAACCCGACCTACGCGATCGCCTACGCCGCCAGCCAGCCGCGATTGACCGTGAAAAATGACGGAGGCTCACTGCTTGGGTTACCCCGTGCCGATGTGCTGCTCTTCGGCGGCGATGAAGTGTACCCGACCCCGAGCCGCGAAGAGTACCAGCGCCGGCTTGTAGTCCCGTTCTCCAAGGCCTTTGGCGAAGAAGTGCCGGGTACGCGCCCACATGTGTTCGCCATACCCGGGAACCACGATTGGTACGATGGGCTCAACGCGTTCACGCGCCTGTTCTGCAGCGATGTGGGTGGTCGGCGATTCGGTGGTTGGGACACGGTTCAGCAACGCAGCTACTTCGCGTTGAAATTGCCGGGCAACTGGTGGTTGCTCGGTAGCGACGGTCAATTGCAGAGCGATCTGGACACGGGGCAGATCGAGTACTTCCGTTCGATCGCGCGGAACCGGATGAAGAGCGGCGACAAGGTGCTGCTCTGCCTGTCATTACCCGTATGGACGTATGCCCACAAGTACCGGGGCATGGGCCGGGAGTTCGATGAGACGGACCTGCTCTACCTGCGCGATGAAGTGCTCGGCCGTGAGGGCGTGGAGGTAAAGGTGTTCCTCACTGGCGACCTTCACCACTATCGGCGGCATGAGGAGGCAGGCCGACCGACAGGGTCGGGTTCACCTGTGCAGAAGATCACGGCGGGCGGAGGTGGAGCCTTCCTTCACCCCACGCACGAGGAAGACCTTTCTGTGCTGCATGAAAGCACCGAGGACCCCGCGGCGGAGACAAAGACCTTCACGCTGCGCAAGAGCTATCCGGGTGCGCGCACGTCTTCAAGGCTCGCTTGGGGTAATTTGTTCTTCTTCTTCAAGAATCCGCGTGCGGGCATCGTGCCTGCGATCCTATATCTGGTGACCGCTTGGCTGGCAGGTGCCGCGATCGGCGATGCGGTGCCGCGCCATCCGGGCCACGCGCTGAAGTTGACGGGCGACGCATTCGGCGGTCATCCGGGCCTCGCCCTCTGGTCCATCGCGTGTGTGGCCGCCTTTCTGGCTTTCACCGATACGCACAGCAAGGTATACCGTGTGCTCGGCGGGTTGGCCCATTGTGCGGCGCATTGGATGGCGTTGTTCTACATCGGCTGGGGTGCGTGGAGCCTGTCGGATATGGCGCTGCACGGCCATCCTTTCCTGCGGGCCGTCGGTGCAGGCACGCTCATCTTCGGTGGTGGTTGGGTGATCGGCACGATGATCCTCGGCATCTACCTGCTCATTTCCATCAATGTGTTCGGCAGGCACAGCGAGGAAGCGTTCAGTGCCCTGCGCATCCAGGACTACAAGCACTTTCTGCGGCTCCGCATCGCCAAGGACGGTAGGCTCACCATCTACCCCATCAAGGTCGAGCGCGTACCCCGCCATTGGCGCGACCGGTCGGCCGGGGACGCCAGCCCCAGCCATGTGCAGCCCAAAGAGCCATTGATCGCTGAGCTGATCGAGCCGCCTATTGAACTGACCTGAGCGGTTACTCGCGTATCGTGGGGTCACCTTTCCGCGTTCCTCTCATCAAGGGGTACTTTCACGAGTGAATGGGCGCTAAAGGCGATACGGTTCAGGACTATCGGTCCGCACGGGCCGGACAGGAGTCCGGCGGTCCCGATACGGACATCCTCGAACTGATCCGCCAAGGCCGCGATGAGCGGGCCTTCGCCAGGCTCTACACGCACTTCCCGAAGGTGCGCAGGCTGGTGCGCGACAACAGCGGTTCAAGCGAAGATGCCAAGGACGTGTTCCAAGACGCGCTCATCATCTTCCACCGGAAAGCGCGTTCGACGGATTTCACGCTCACCAGCAGCATCAGCACCTACCTTTTCAGTGTGTGCAGGAACCTGTGGCGAGAGGAATTGCGCAGGCGGAACAAGGCGATGTCCCGGTGGGAGGTCGAAGATGTACCGGAGGAACCCGTGGAACTGGCGGCGATGCTCGCGCGCGAAGGCGAGTATTCCACCGCTGAGCACGCGTTGCGATCGCTCGGTGACAAATGCCTGGAAGTGCTGAAGCGCTTCTACATCGCGAAGGAATCGCTCATTGACATCGCACGGTCGCTCGGTTTCGCCGGTGAAGGCGCTGCGAAAACGCGCAAGTACAAATGCCTGGAGGAAGCCCGCAAGCGTTTCCGCGAACTGGCGAAGCACACCGATCCGATCCACCATCAACTGCCGACAAGTCGGAGTGAAGCACATGCGTGACGAACTGCACCTCATGGAACTGGTGGACCGCTACCTCGATGGCGGGATGGGCGCGGCCGAGGGTGCGGCCTTCGAAGAACGTATGCGGATGAACGGCGAGCTGCAGGGTCTGGTGAACGAGCAGCGCGCGCTGCGCGAAGGTTTGCACCGCGTGCAATTGCGGCATGCGCTGGCATCGGCCCATCGCACTTGGGCCATCCAGCGTTGGATTCCATGGGTGATCGCGGGAGTGGTAATACTTTTCGGTGGGTATTGGGTCATGTCCTCAAGGCATAGTGGGGTGGAGCAGGCGGCGGTGCCTATGGCAATGCCCATTTTGGAGATCCCGCAAGTTGGCCATGCGATACCTTCGGATACCGCGCTCGCGGTGGAGGGGTCGGACATCCAGGTGGAGTCGGTTTTCGTCCGGTCGAAGGTTTGGCCCCAGGACTTCCACGATACGATAGGTGGTGAAGGGAGGGTGGTCACCCATCTGATCATGGACGATGGATCAAGGCGGCCAACGACGCAGGAGCCGGTGGTTCTTGCTGATGCGGGGGCCGAACACTCGGTAGCGGAGAGTCCCAACACGGCGACTGCCCGTGAGTACAATGCTGTGGAACAATGGAGGCGGGACGCAGTAGCCGATTCCGCCTGTGCTCCGGAGCAAGAGCGGAAGGAACTTCTAGCGCGCGTGGAGCACTTGGAGAATGCCACAAAGCCGGTATACCCGGGAGGTATGGAGGGGATGCAGCGCTTCCTGGATACGCATGTTGTGCAGCCGCGCGGCAGCAGGAAGGCCGGGATGGTCATGGTCGGATTCACCGTGAACAAGAAGGGGGAGGTGGTGAACGTGGAGGTGGTGCGCGGGTTGGGCCGCTTATTTGATGCGGAGGCGATACGGGTCGTTTCGAGCCTGCCGATGTGGGAGGCTTCGCGGCTCGGCGATCGTCCCGTGAAGAGCCGTGTGGAAGTCCCGGTACGTTTCCCAGGGCGGGAAAAGAAGGAGGGGAGGCGGAATTCAGGGAGTGCCCAGCCGCAGGACCTCGTCAAGTAGCCGATCCAGGATGCTGGTGCCGAAGAGCACGTTCACACCCACCATGCAGTGCATCCCGGGTTGTAGCTGGAAAGCGGGTAGCGGATCGTCCACGCCTTTGCTGGCGAAAGCGGCACGATGGCGCGGCATGTAGCCGACCTCTGCGCGTAACGCGAAATGCGTGCTCAACTTGTGACGCGCCGAGGCGAATACGCGCAAGCCCGTATAGTTGAGGTTGTACCGGCGGTCGTCCAGCTCAAGCCCCGAGCGGTTCCCTTCAAGCCCCGCACCGAAGTTCAGCCGGGTGGAGTTGCTCACTTTCCAACCCAAGGAAGCCTGCAACGGCAGCACGTAGTTGAACGACCACTTCTTGCCGATGGGCGCTGACCCACCGATGAACGGCACGGGCAGCATGAGCCCGTCGCTAGAGCTCGCCGCGAGTCCGTAGAAGAACTGCTTGCGCAGTCCTTTCACTTTCATCTTGCCGATCACACCGCCAAAGCGGAGAACAGCCTTGTCGAAGGTCTTGTCTTCCTCGCTCACGTTCACGTTGAGGCTCCAGAACAGGATGCGGTATTTTTTCGTGAGGCTCACGCCCAAAGCACCAACGGATGCGCTGTGCAACATGCGCGCTTCACCCAAGGCTTCATCGAAGCGTACCTGGCGCGTGCCGTATCGCACGTTACCCATCACTTGCGAAGCGCGCACCCGCACACCGTTCTTCAGGAGTTCGACGATGTTGTCCGCTGTGAGGTCCAGTTTGGCGTTCACATTGAACGTGCTGTGGATCGGGAAGGTGAGCACGGCCAGCGAGGCTCGGTCTTCGTACGTGCCAGGAACCTTCTCCAGCGCGACCGGTGGCAGCCAACGGCCTTCCACGCGCAAGCGCGGCCGGAAGAGTTGGTCGAACTGATCGAGGTCGAAGGTCTGTGCGGACAGGGATGCATGCATAGAGGCCATCAGCATCAGCAAGAAGAGCGCGCGCATCCCGCAAAGGAAGCATGGACGCCATCGACCTGTGCGCCGGGCGCGTAAGTTCCACCCCTGAACGGAACAAGCAGTTGGCGACCGCGCTCCTCTCTCTGGCCTTGGTGGCGGGTGTACTCACCCTCGGCATCCTGCTCGCGCAGCGCGCGCACCGGCAGGCGAATGGCTGGCTGGCCGCGCTCGTGCTGGTCTTTCTCGGTTCGCTCACGCACAATCTCATGCTCGAGACCGGCGTGTACGACCGCGACCAGTGGCTCTACTTCATCCCCATCAATGGACAATTGCTCGTGGGGCCGCTGCTCTGGTTCTATGTATCGCGTATGCTGGATCATCGCCTGCCCGGGTGGCCGAAGCGCGTAGTGCATCTCGCGCCAGGGCTGGTTCAACTCACCGTTCATGCGTGTGCTTTCTTGCTGGATGGCGATGCCAAGTACCGCTTCTGGTCGGCCACCTACGAGCCGTGGCTCAAGCCCCTGTTCTTCTGGACCGGGCATTTCGTTTTGGTGGTCTACTTGTTCATGGCGCATCGGAGGTTGGAGCAGTGGCGGGACATCACCGAAGCGCAATTCTCGGATACACGGCCGGTGGCGATGCGCTGGTTGCACCGTTTGGTGCTGCTCTTCGCCGTGTTCGCAGCGGTGGCGATCACCCTGGGGTTCGTGCCGGACGCGTTCAACCGAACGGGCAACGTGTTGCCCACGGATGTGATGAAGCTGATGATCGTGTGTGCGGTGGGCTGGCAGGGCTATCGGCAGGTGGAAGTGGTCCGTATGAGGGAACCGGAACCGTCGGCCATCGCCAGCGGGCCATCTGGCGAGCCGGCCGGAATGGCAGAAGTGCAGGCACCACCAGCACCCGTGGAGGTCATGGACCTTCCAGAGCAGCCCACAGCCGCAAAGTTCGATCCGGAGCTGCTTAGGCGGATCACGAACGTGATGCGGGAAAAGGCACTTTACCGGCAGCCTGACCTCACGCTGGTCGACCTGTCCCAAGCGGTGAAACTGCCGGCCAAGTTGGTTTCCGCCACGATCAACGGCGGAACCGATCGCACCTTCCTCTCTTGGGTGAACGGCTACCGCGTGGAAGCGGTAAAGGTGGCCATTGCTGCCGGCGAACACCAAGCCAAGAGCCTGTTAGGCGTCGCGCTCGATGCGGGCTTCAATGCCAAGTCCACCTTCAACCGGGCCTTCCGGGATCGTGAAGGATGCTCCCCGAGCGAATGGGTGGAGCGGTCTGCTGGCAGCGGTTCAACACCGTCGGGTACCAGCGCCTGATCGGGCTCGGCCCACTTTCTTCTGACCTTCTGATCCGCAGCGTGTTAGTGATCAGGTGCCACAACCGGTTCCGGGGCGATAAGGGCCTCCCGATACGGCTGTTTTGCATCAACAAAAAACGAACAACATGCGCACTTCCGACCTCCTCTTGGTGACCCTTTTGCCCATTCTCTTCCTGGTCGCATGCGAACAGAAGAACAGGCCGACCCCTGCCACAGAACCCTCGAACAAGGTTGAAGACACCGAGGCCGATCGTCTTCTGCCGAAGCTGCTCCGTGGCTTGCCGGTAGGGCTGGTCGGCGCTCACGATCCCAACCCGGTCAACGCGGTCTTCGAAGACGGCATGTATGTATGGAAGCACAACACGACCATACGGTCACTGGTAGGCGATGTGAAGCTGGTGGAGTTCGGCAGCTTCGTTTGGACAGATGAGGGGTGGTACCATCGCTTGGCCGACACGCCGCAGAACTTCGAGACGAACTACAACTGCCCAGGGGCGAAGCTGAAGGCCAATGTCATTTATAGCGACCCCGCCAGCTGGCGCCGTCAAGAGACCCTCGCCGGTGGTGACGCCCTTTGGTATTACATCGTGGAGGATGACAAAGGCAAGCGCTGGAAAGGAACCGCCCTGGTGGAGACAGAACCCGTTTTGGAGCCTGTTGTTCGCGACAGCGGAACCTTCACCTTCCAGCCGAGCCGCTCCTTGTTGCGATGGACCGGCTATGGCGAAGTGGGTGAATACAGCCTTTCGGGTATGCTCACCGTCGGCTCGGGTTATGTCCGGATGGATAGCAACGGCATAAGTGCCGGCGAACTCGTTGTGGACATGCGCAGTCTAGCGCATGACAACGCGCAGCTTGTGGAGCACCTGAAGAACAACGACTTCTTCGCCGTCGATCGCTTTCCACAAGCGCGCTTCACGATCACCTCGGCAACCCCCTTGGTGAACGACACGTGCAGCGTGCTGGGCGACCTGTCCATCCGTGGCGTTACAAAGCCGGTGCGTTTTTCCGCTCGCGTAGCACGTCAAGGTGACGGTTGCACTGTAAGCGGTACGCTGGTGCTTGACCGCACGGCCTTTGGCGTGAAGTACGGCTCATCCTCCTTCTTCAGCGGGTTGGGTGACGAGGCGATCAGCAACACCATGCGACTTGCGGTGAACCTGGTGGGGGAGCGGTGATGGTTGAGCCGACCGCAATGGGCCAAGTGATCCAGACGGCGCTGGGTGCCTACCGGATCGCCCACGGATGCCCATTCTTGAGCAACGCGCTATCGGGACACCGGTTTCCAGCCGGTGACTGATGTGGCACCGGCTGGAAGCCGGTGTCCCGATTATCCGCCGAACAGATCACGCCGTTCTACGAGCGCACCTTGCTTCGCATGCTCCGCGATGTACTCTTCGATACGCAGGAGATGAGCGCGATCCCGCACCAGCTTGTCGAAATACTCATCCATCCAAAGTCTTCCACTACGACCGAGCGCCTTGTTGATCGCGTTGGCATAAAGGATTTCCAGCTATGCAGCACGCCGGAAAGCGCAAATCCCGGCAAGGGGGCAACGAGAACATGCATGTGGTTCCCCGCTATGGCGAAGCTGCCCAAGGTTTAGCGCTGGCCGTGGAAATAGTGGAGCGCATCGACCATGATGCGCTGCTCTTTTGGCCCGCGCAAGGCACATGAGCCATGACCAGCGTCGAGCCAATCCTGTACGCGGCGAAGGAACAAGCGGTACCATTCATGCTTCAGCGGAAGCTCCATTCCGCTCAGTGGTTTGTCCCCGTGCCGTCGGGTCCAAGCATCGCGATCGGCAGCGAGTTGCTCCAGCATTTCTTGGGGCAGACTGTCGGCCAATCGCCAAGTAAGAAAGTAGAGTTTTCCATCCTGGAACCAATGCGGGAGGTTGCGGCGCCTTTCCGTGATCTCACCGTCTTCCTCGAAGAACGGGTCGTAGAGGATGTATGGGATCGGGTCCATATCTGCTTGATCACAAAGGTGCTCCACGGCATGCACCGGCTGGAAGCCGGTGTCCCGGTCAGATGGTCCACGTATGCTCGCCCTAGAGCAACGCACCTGGCAAGGCCTACCTTTGAACGACCAAGCCGAACCCCATGGAACCGGACCTCCTCAAGCGCATCACCGTTGACCCTGCCATTTGCCACGGCAAGCCGATCATTCGGGGCATGCGCTGGCCAGTGCAGAACGTGCTTGAACTGATGGCTTCCGGCATGACCAATGAGGAGATCATTGCCGATCACCCGGAGTTGGAACCAGACGATTTTCTGGCGTGCCTCACCTATGCCGCCAAGTTGTCCGAGGTGAAGAGCATCTACAAATTGGTGCCGTGAAGTGGTTGGTCGATAACCAACTGCCGCATTCGTTGTGTACAGCGTTGAAGAAGCGCGGTCATCAGGCCATCCATACATCCGAACTGCCGACCGGCAGCACAACCTCCGATGAAAGGATACGCGACCTGTCCACATTGGAGGGATGTGTGGTCGTGACCAAAGACGGCGATTTCCTTGACTCCTATGAGCTGCGTGGTGTTCCAGCCCGCCTTGTATTCGTTTCCACGGGCAACATTCGCAACAGCGAACTCATCTTCCTTTTCATGAGCGTGCTCGATCGCCTGTGTGAAACGCTCACCGACGGTGGCCTTGTTGAATTGGACCGCACAACGCTGACCGTACGCTGATCAACATTGCGTTCTCATGCGCATGCGGAACTAGCATAGGCTGATAGCCAACTTCTGCTTTTGCCTCTCGTAGTTATCAAGGCATCATGAACGCAGGATAGCGTGTATTATCCTCACCCGATGGTCCACGTATGCTCGCCCTTGAGCAATGCGTCCAGGTCACCGGCGCCCTTCCTTTCTTTCGCCAGCGCGACTTGCGCCGTCAACTTCGCTTCGTGCGTAGGCCGTTCGTTCAGATAGAAAACGCCAAAGGGTCTCGGCATCGCGCCTTCCAAGCGCGGATCGTCGAAGAGACGCACGAGGATGCTGGCCTTGAACGGGTCGCGCTCGTCGTGGATCCAGAGATCATCGAGACTGGTGCCCCCGGCGTAAGTGTCCACGATCACGGGCGTCATGCCGTTCAGCTTGATGCCGCGTGTACCGTTGGCGAAGGTGAGCGGCTTGCCGTGCTCAACGAAGATGGTGTTCAGCGGCTTGTTCGCCTTCTCCGTGAAGACCTCGAAAGCGCCATCGTTGAACACGTTGCAGTTCTGGTAGATCTCGATCAATGAAGTGCCCCGGTGCGCATCCGCGCGCGCGAGCACTTCGCGCATGTGCTTCGGATCGCGGTCCATGCTGCGGGCGATGAAGGTGCCATCAGCGCCTTTCACCAACGCGAGCGGATTGAACGGATGGTCCGTGCTGCCCATGGGCGTGCTGCGTGTAACGGAACCTTCCGGACTGGTCGGGGAATACTGGCCTTTGGTGAGCCCGTAGATCTCGTTGTTGAAGAGCAGCACGTTCACGTCCACGTTGCGGCGGAGCAAGTGGATGAAGTGGTTGCCGCCGATGCTCAACGAATCGCCGTCGCCGGTGATCATCCACACGCTCAGTTCGGGACGCACGCTGCGCAAGCCGCTCACGATCGCCGGTGCGCGGCCGTGGATACCGTGCAGGCCATACGTATCGAGGTAGTACGGGAAGCGCGAGCTGCAGCCGATGCCGCTGATGAAGACCACATCCTCCTTCTTCTTGCCGCTCTGTTCGAGCAGCGTCTGCACCTGCTTCAGGATGCTGTAGTCGCCGCAGCCGGGGCACCAGCGCACTTCCTGGTCGCTACTAAAATCAGGCTTGTCATTCCGGCCTTGAGCCGGAATCGCGGGGATCCCGTTCGTCGTGCTCATGCTTTCAACTGATTAAGCACTCCCTCGCGGATCTCCTCGCTCGTGAACGGCATGCCTTGGATCTTGTTCAGGCCTTGTGCGTCCACGAGGTACTCCCCCCGAAGCATCTGGCGGAGTTGTCCGCTGTTCATCTCCGGGACCAGTACTTTTTTGTAGTTCTTCATCAATGGCCCCAAGCCTTTGTTGAAGGGGAACATGTGCCGGATGTGGACATGCGCCACGCTCTGTCCTTCTTGTTGCAATTGAAGTGCGGCCGTACGGATCGCCCCGTAGGTGGAACCCCAGCCAACGATGAGCAACTCACCCTCAGGTGGTCCACTGTCAAGCCGGATGGGTTTGTAGCGATCTGCGATCCGCGCGATTTTCTCTGCGCGCAGGCGCACCATCTTCTCGTGGTTCAGCGGGTCGTAGCTGATGTTGCCGGTCTTGTCCTGCTTTTCGATGCCGCCGATACGGTGCTGCAATCCCGGTTGGCCCGGCAACGCCCACGGGCGCACGCCGCGCTCGTCGCGTACATAGGGGAGGAAGGGTTGTGTCTGCCCCTCGACTGCGCTCGGGGTGACAGACACGAAAGGCGGTTTGATCTCCGGCAGATCTTTGGATGCGGGGAAGCGCCATGGCTCGGATCCGTTCGCGATATAGCCGTCCGTGAGCAGTATCACCGGCGTCATATGCTCCAGTGCGATCTGCACGGCTTCGAAGGCCATGTCGAAGCAATCGATCGGCGTGCTGGCGGCGATCACCGGGATCGGCGCTTCGCCGTTGCGGCCATGGACGGCTTGCCAGAGATCGGCTTGTTCAGTGCGTGTTGGAAGTCCGGTGCTGGGTCCTCCGCGCTGCACGTTCACGATCACAAGCGGGATCTCCAACATGAAGGCGAGGCCCATGGCTTCGGTCTTCAAAGCGATGCCGGGGCCGCTGCTGGCGGTAATTCCGAGCGCACCACCGTAGCTGGCACCAATGGCGCTGCTGATGGCGGCGATCTCATCTTCCGCCTGGAAGGTGATCACACCGAAGTTCTTGTGGCGACTGAGCTCGTGCAGGATGTCGCTCGCTGGCGTGATCGGATAACTACCGTAGAACAGGTCGAGCTTGGCTTTCTGCGCACCGGCGATCAGGCCGAGCGCAGTGCCCTGGTTGCCGGTGATGCTGCGGTACGTCCCCTTCGGCATCGGTGCGGCCTTCACCTCGAAGCGTGTGGTGAAGGTCTCGCTGGTTTCGCCGTAGTTGTAGCCTGCCACCAGCGCCTTCATGTTCGCGTCCAGCACATCGGGCTTCTTGCTGAACTTGCGTTGGAGGAAGCCTTCGGTGAGCGCGTTCTCGCGGCTGTACATCCAGTTGATGAAGCCGAGCACGAACATGTTCTTGCAGCGGTCCTTCTCCTTCATACCGAGGGTGCTGCCCTCCAGTGCGGTGCGCGTGAGCTTGGTCACGTCCACGCTGTGCAACTGGAAATTCGCGAGTGAACCATCCGTGAGCGGATCCTTGTCCTCAGGTATACCGGCGAGGCGCAGGTTCTTCTTGTCGAAGCCGTCGCTGTTGGCGATGATGGTGCCGCCTTTCTTGAGTTTGTCGAGGTTGGCCTTCAGCGCGGCGGCATTCATCACCACGAGCACATCGGCATGGTCGCCGGGCGTGAAGATCTCCACGCTGCCGAAGTGCAACTGGTAGCCGCTCACACCGGCGAGGGTTCCCTGCGGTGCGCGGATCTCGGCGGGGAAATTCGGGAAGGTGCTGACGTCGTTTCCGAACAGCGCGTTGGTATCGGTGAATTGGCTGCCGGTAAGCTGGATGCCGTCGCCGCTGTCGCCCGCGAAGAGGATCACCACGTTCTGGCGGGTCTCTACGGGCTTTTTTCTGGTCGATGTGGTCATGGTCGCATCAGTGTGCGATGATCGGGAAATCGGCGAAGTCCCTGATCGAATTGGTGATGTCTGTTTGGCCGAGCATCACTTTGCGGCCCATGAACAGCAGACGTAGTGTAATGTTCGCCGATCGCGTCCTGCCTTTTTCAGCGACCAACCGCTGGAGCATGTCCTGGCGGATGATCACAAGTGGTCCCCACTGATCATCGATCCTGACAACAAAGACGTAGTGTACAAGGATCGGGGAGTTCGTGAAGAGTTGACGAGCTTTGAGAGAGAAGGTTACCGGGGATCCGGCTCCTTTCAACGAAGTGCGGGCTGTTTTCACCTGCACGCGCCGGAGCGTTCCGGTATCGTCCTTTACCACGAAGATGTCGTCACCGACATCGACCTCGGGGATAGCGACGTTCCATCCGCGCATAAGGAACTCGGCCATAACGGCCAAATGTCCGGCCTTACCGATGTAGGTGTTGAAGCGTGCGCTCACGGCTGCACTTTGCGGAGCACCTTGTCCGTCACCGGATCCACGAACTCGATCACATCGATCTTCGCATGAGCCTCCGCATCGCTCACACCGAGCAATGCCGGAACGATATGCGGCTCCATCTTGCCCATGCTTTTCTCGAAATCACTGGAGGTGTCGTACGAAACGAACAGCGTGTTTGCCGGCCTGGCTTTCGGGAACAGCTTACGCAACAGTTCTTTGAAGCCAGGGGCGATGCTGTAGGTTACACCGTCCATCTGTGTGGAAACGCTGATCCGGATGGCGGTCATTAGAGTACGAGTTTCACCGGTCGAAGGTATTGCAGATCATGGCTGAACTCCTGCGCTGTCGCCCGCGAAGAGGATCACCACCTTCTGGCGGGTCTCGACGGGCTTGGGCTTCTGGGTGGTCGTGGACATTGAATTGTGGCGCGAAGGTACGGGGCGAACAAAGGGGATCTGGAGCGCTTCGTACGTGCTGAACGTTATACTACGGGCGTCCTGTCCAGGTCGCTATATGGGTAGAAACCAGCACACTTCAGCCGCTCTAGCAGTGCCGCGCTTCCCTCTTGTCTTGAATACTCCATCTCACTTCGGTGCACTTCCATGCATAGCATCAAGTGATGATCCCGGCCATCGATGGTGAAAGTCCGACCGTCCGGTTCATATGCGCTCAAGAGGATGCAGCGATCGTCATGATCATCCTGGGGGAGCTCGCATGTATCCCCTGGTTTCAGCACAGCCTGTCGCGAGAAATGGCCGACGGTTGAAAGCATGCTGCTGAGTTGATATTCCATCGCGGCATAGGGCTCCTCTCTCTCCTCTGAGTAGGACAGTTTTGTGAACGCAACAAGTTCGAACGTGCCGCGGTCGTTCGGTCTTGGCCCATGACCATCCGGGTCGATCAGTTCCATCGTTGCAACGCCGGTACCTGAAAGGTGTTCGAGGAAGTAGTACAGGTCGAACGCCCCACCAATGTCAAAGGGGATGATCGCGTGGAGAACTCTGTTATGCATCCTTCCCAAGATGCCCTCCAGTGCGCGCTCCTTCAACTGATCGTAACGCTCAGACTCGGCTTGCGAGAATTCTCTCTTCTTCCTTCCGAAGATCCGTTTGAAAAGGCCCATGAGCCAAATGCCAGGTCGCTAGGCCACCACCCCGATGTTCACCGCCTCCACACTGTGGATCTCCGGTGCCACGCGTTTGATCGCCTCTTCCACGCCGGCCTTCATGGTCATGGGGCTCATGGCGCAGCCGCAGCACGCACCGTGCAGTTTCACGCGAGCGATGCCGTCCGCCGTGATCTCTTCCAAGGAGATGTCACCACCATCCGCTTCCAAAAACGGACGCAGGTCATCCAGCGCCTTCTGTGCGCGGAGCGTAACGGAATCGCGCTGTTCGCGGGTGAGCTTCATGAGTGGGCCGAAGCTACGGGCTTCAAAGGAGAACCGAGGGGCGAAGGCGTGTTCATCAAGGTGCGCACCACGGATTCCACCAAGGGGCGGAAGGCATCAGCGGCGGGTGTGTCCCCCTGAAGCACGGCAGGTCGCCCAACGTCAGCGGCTTCGCGGATGCTCTGCACCAGCGGCACTTCCGCCAGGAACGGCACCTTCAGTTCTTCGGCAAGGCCGCGCGCTCCGCCCTGCCCGAAGATGTAGTACTTGTTGTTCGGCAGCTCAGCAGGCGTGAACCACGCCATGTTCTCCACGATGCCGAGCACGCGCACATTCACGCTGGGCAGTTGGAAGAAGCCCACGCCCTTGCGCGCATCGGCAACGGCCACGGGTTGCGGCGTGCTCACGATGATCGCGCCGGTAAGCGGGATCGCCTGCACAAGCGAAAGATGGATGTCGCCCGTTCCCGGTGGAAGGTCCACGAGCATCACGTCGAGCTCGCCCCAGTCGGCGTCCTTGAAGAGCTGGTCGAGCGCCTTGCTGGCCATGGGGCCGCGCCACACGATGGCCTGGTTGGGATCAGCGAAGAAGCCGATGCTGAGCAGTTTCACGCCATGGCTCTCAACTGGAACGATGAGGTTCTTCTCGCCCTCCTTCCGCACGGTCGGTCGCTCATGCACCATGTCGAACATCAGCGGCATACTGGGTCCGTAGATGTCGGCGTCCACCAGGCCCACGCTGAAGCCGCGTTGTGCCAGACCAACAGCGAGGTTTGCGGTGATCGTGCTCTTGCCTACGCCGCCCTTGCCACTGGCTACGGCGATGATGTGCTTCACCTTCGGCAGCACCTTGCGCACGTTGGCGCGCTCACCGCTCATTGGATTCACGGTCACCACCACGCCCACGTCGTTTCCGAGTTCCTTCTTCAATTGGAAAGTGACGGCCTCCTCCATGCGCTTGCGGCTGTGCATGGCCGGGTTGCTGACTTCCACGGTGATATGCACGGTGTTCTCGTCAACCACCACCTCGCGCACGAGGTCGAGTTCCACGATGTCTTTCTTCAGGTCGGGCTCCACTACGCGGGAAAGCGCGGTGCCGATGGCTTCTTGGGTGATGGGCATGGTTTCGGAGGGGAGCGCGAAATTAGGGGCGTGGCAACGCGAAAGTTTAGAATGGTCGTTGGTATGTTGATCGTCAGTTGTGCGGTCGGAACCCTATCGGCGCAGATCGGCCATTCGGATACGATCAGTGTATACTGGGGAAAGCACCTGAATGATCCGACGCGCAGGATGATCCGGATCGACTTTCGCAATGCGGACAGTTCGTATTTCTGGGTAAAAGGCAGACCCTCGGCCTGTTGGTGTTTGAAGGTGGAGACCGGACAGTTCGCGTTCGAAGGAGACGACCTGGTGCTTCGGAAGAAGAATGGAGCCGAGTTCTAGCGCTTCCGCTATTCGCGCACATACGTTCACGTGCGCTCGCCGGAACGGACCGGATGGCTGATCGAACGGCTCATTGAGCGAAACATGCGCGGTAAGGAATTCCGGACTTGGCCGGGCCTTTGACCCCTGCGTCTCTGAGCGACCGAGATTCAGGAGTTCAGGCGAACGCCTCCTGCTCCTTCAACAGCCAACGCTCCGCTTTCGCAACATCCGCGAACAATTCCACCTTGAATGGCGCTACGACCGAAGTGGCCTCCACCATGCGCTCCGTGGCGGTGTGCGTGAAGTAGTCCTCGCCACGGACCACTGCCACACGCCGCAGGCCGAGCTTGATGATCTCCGGCATGAAGACCTCGATGGACCACTTCTCATCGCTGTGGAGTATAGCTCCCATGGCGCGGGTATCGGACAACCACAGAACCAGATGGTGGTCCCGGATAAGGTCATGCACGTGCCACAGCGCAAGGCGGTATTCTTCACTGCGCATGGATCGACCCCATGTGCTGATCAGCTGGCCGTGTTCGAGGTCCAGGTCGATATGGACCTTGTCGTCGTTGCGGATCGTTGGCATGTGGTGGTGGTTCGTCCTTCTTCAAAGTTCGTTCAAAAGGAGACAAAAGGTACGACCGGCCCTGACATTTTCCCGGCCGGTCTACTTTGCCGGCTGTTCCCATGGCCCGCCCTACGATCCGCTTGGCTGTTGATGCTATCGTCTTCGGTTACTCGAACGGTGACTTGTCCATCCTGTTGGTGAAGCGCAAGTTCGGCGAGCAGAAAGGGCAGTGGGCTTTGCCGGGCGGGTTCGTAATAGAAGACGAAGGCTTGTCCGATGCGGTGCGCAGGGAACTGCTCGAAGAGACTGGGATCACCGTGAATTACCTGGAGCAGTTGTACACGTTCGGCGATGACGTGGATCGTGATCCGCGGTACCGGGTAGTGTCCGTCGCCTACGTCGCGCTTGTGGATCCGGACGGCATGGTCCCTATGGCTTCCACCGATGCTGAGGACGCTCGCTGGTTCTCTACAAGGGCTCTCCCACGGGTGGCCTTCGATCATCGCGTGATCATCGATGCAGGCCTTTCGCGCTTGCGCGGAAAGCTCACCTACCAGCCCGTCGGTTTCGAGTTGTTGACTCCAGTATTCCCGTTCTCTGATCTGGAGACGCTGTATGCGACCATCCTCGGCAGAGACATCGACCGGCGCAACTTCCGCAAGAAGGTGATGGCGCTCGGTATCTTGAAACCCACGGGCGCGGTCCGGTCCCAGGGGCGTGGGCGGCCTGCCGAGCTGTTCCGCTTCGACCGGAAGCGCTACGAACAGCTCCGGAAGAAAGGCTTGTATCTCGATCTCGACGTGGTCTGATGAAGGCCCGGATTTGGAGCGGATCATGGGATCGCTCATATTTGCGTTGAAATGACACAAAATACCCTTGATCTCAGCGGCGATCTCTTGGGGCCGAGCGGCGGATCGCTCCGTTTCGAACATTCGGTTTTCCCCGGTGGCGAACCGCATTTCCGCCTGTTCGACACGTTGGAGCGCGACGGGCCAGTGCTTGTCGCGCACCGCATCCGTTCGTTCAATGACATGGGCCTGCTGCTCGTGGCCATTGATGCGTTACGGCGGGCCGGTGCAGGAGCGATCAGCGTCTTCTTGCCCTACTTCCCGGCTGCACGACAGGACCGCGTGATGGTTCCGGGCGAAGCGCTCACGGTGAATGTATACGCGGACCTGTTGAACGCGCTGGATCTGCGGGAAGTCATCGTCTTCGATCCGCACTCGGATGTTACGGCGGCCGTGCTCGATCGCTGCCGAGCCGTATCGAACCACCTGTTCATCGAACGCGTGGTCAGCACGTTGGGCGAAAGACCATTGCTGGTTTCACCGGATGCAGGCGCACTGAAGAAGGTCCACGGCTTGTCCAAGGCGCTCGGTGGAATAGAGGTGGTGGAGTGCGGCAAGTCGCGCGATGTGCGCACCGGTGCCCTGTCCGGTTTCCGCGTACATCACGGCGACCTTGAGGGCAGGACGTGCCTGGTGGTGGATGACATCTGCGACGGAGGTGGCACGTTCGTCGGTCTGGCCGGAGTGCTGAAGGAGCGCGGTGCGGGCGACCTGCATTTGGCGGTGAGCCACGGCATTTTCAGCAAGGGTACCGAGGCTATCGCTGCTGCGTTCAGGTCCATCCACACAACGGATTCCTTCACGGGAACGCTTATGCCGGGTATGAGCCAGGTGCGCTTGTGCGAGATCATCCAACTCTGATCCATGATGAACCCACTATTGCTCACTGACGGCTACAAGGTTGACCATCGTCGCCAGTATCCTGATGGCACAACGCTCGTCTACTCCAACTGGACGCCGCGAAAATCCCGGATGGACGGTATTGATGAAGTGGTCCTCTTCGGACTTCAGTACTTCGTGAAGCGCTACCTGATCGGCGCTTTCGAGCAGGACTTCTTCGATCGACCGAAAGACGCGTTGCTCAAGGCGTACAAACGGCGCATCGACAACTACCTCGGTCCGAATGATGTAGGTATCGATCATGTGGCGGACTTGCACGACTTGGGCTACTTGCCCATGGTGCTGAAGGCGGTGCCGGAGGGTAATGCGGTGCCCTTGCGCGTGCCGATGATCACCATGTACAACACGTTGCCGGACTTCTTCTGGCTCACCAACTACTTCGAGACGCTGCTGAGCACCACCATCTGGCAGGCGTGTACGAGCGCTACCATCGCGCGGCAGTACAGGCGCATTTTGCAGGGCTACGCTGATCGCACGTCGAGCGCACCGGCCTTCGTGGATTGGCAAGGCCACGATTTCTCCATGCGTGGTATGGGCGCTGTGGGAGCCGCGAAGATCTCCAGCGCTGCGCATCTGCTCTATTTCACGGGCACCGACACTATCCCCGCGATCGACCTGCTGGAGCGCTACT
>JANOPI010000116.1:0-6535 GCA_031421755.1 Flavobacteriales bacterium
ACGAGGTAGTGGAGCATCACCGGATCGTGTACCAATGAATCGAGCCAGAAGCGGCCGAGGTATTCCTTCGGAGGCACGTTGTTGTCCACCGCGCAAAGGTCCGGCCGCATCTCGAAGCCGTGCTGGATCCGGGCCACCGTGGACGGGAAGGAACCGCCTCCATGGGCGAAGGCAACACGGAGTTTCGGTAGTTTTTCGAAGAGCCCGCTGAAGATCATGCTTGTGATGGCCAGCGTCGTTTCCACCGGCATGCCCACCAGCCAAGGCAACCAGTACTTGTCCATGCGCTCCTTGCCCACCATGTCCCAAGGGTGTACGAACACGCACATGTCGAGCTCTTCACATGCCTGGAAAACCTGGAGCAACTTCGGCTCACCCAGGTTGACACCTTCCACATGCGTGCCCACCTGGATGCCGACCAGTCCGATGCGCTTGCAACGCTCCAGTTCCTTCACGGCGAGTTCCGGATCCTGCATGGGCACCGTTCCCAGGCCGATGAACCGTTTCGGATGCGCCCGCACGATGTCCGCGATGTGATCGTTCAGGAACATCGACAGGTCCAAGGTGTCCTGCGGCTTGGCCCAATAGCTGAACATGACGGGCACCGTGCTGAGCACCTGCGCGTGTACCCGGTGCGTGTCGCATTCGCCGATGCGCACAATGGGGTCCCAACAATTCGCTTCCACCTCCCGGAAAAACTTGTCGTCCATCATCATCCGCGCACAGCCCGGCTTGTGATGGTCCAGATGGATGAAGCCCCGGTATCCGTAACGCCGACCGAAATCCGGGATGTTCGCCGGAAGGATGTGCGTGTGTATGTCTATCGTGAAGAGCTCCATTCTGGTGCGCCCCTCTCTTTGGGAGAGGGATCGGGGTGGATCAAACGAAGCGCTTGTCGGCTTCCATAACATGGCCGCACTCCGCACAGGTGCGCAGTTCCTCATTGCCGTAGAACTCCCTGAATCGCGGCAGGAAATCCTTCTCGATGTTGTGCAGTACGAAGCGGTATTCGTGCAGTTTATGGTTGCAATTCTCACAGTACCACTGCAAGCCGTCCTCCATGTCGCGGTCGTCACGCTTGCATTCGATCACAAGGCCGACGGTGTTCGCGCCGCGGCGCGGTTGGTGCGGCGTGTTCGCCGGCAGCAGGAACATCTCCCCTTCCCGTATCGGGATCGTAACGGCCTTTCCGTCTTCTTGGATGCCTACCTCGATGTCCCCTTCGATCTGGTAGAAGAGCTCTTCGGTCTCGTTGAAGTGGTAGTCTTTGCGCGCGTTCGGGCCGCCGACCACCATCACGATGTAGTCGCCCGCGTCCGCATACAGATTCTTGTTGCCCACGGGCGGCTTGAGCAGGTCGCGGTGGTCGGCGATCCAGCCTTTGAGGTTGAAGGGACGCTTGATGGCCATGTGATGCACCGGTTGCGCTCGGGGGCGTTGAACCGGTCCGGCAAAGTAAGCGACCCGCGCGCTCGCCTACTTGCCCTGGCGCTTGCGGATGCGCGCGGCTCCCAGCCTCAGCGCAGCTTCCACCTGCTGGCGCTCAGCGATGTAGTCCGGGTCGGCAATGAAGGCCTTGTCCTTCTTGGAGTACGAGACCAACGCGTAGGGATAGTAAAGGTCCGTGATGTCCATGTCCGCGAATTCAGCCTCGAGCGTGAGGGTGACCTCGGCGGAGAACGGACCGGTGATCACCTTGGCGGGCTCCTCGGTGCGCGCGTCAACAATGAACCGCTTACGTACGAAACCTTCACGGTTCACAGTAACCCCGTAGAAGCCGCCGATGTCCAGATCGAAGGCGAACTTGCCTCTGGGATCCGCATGGTACTCGGCCAGGGCGGTACCGTTCGTGTCGATGGTGATGGTGGCGTTGCTGATCAATTTGTCCTCCGTATCCACCACTTTGCCCATGATGCGTAACAGATAGGACGAGGTACCCAGTTGCGCGACCGCGATCCGGGGTGAACCGATCAATAGCCCAAGCAGGGCGAAAAGCGTAAGCGTCCGTCGCTCCATGTGATCAGTGTTTGTCAGCGCGTGCGGCCATCAGGAGCAATGCACCATTCGTGCGCTGCATGCCCATGGTGTACTCTGCGTCCTGTTCGAAGGTGAGTGTGCGCTTGTTGAACTTGATGAAGGCGAAGGGGAAATCCAGATCATCCGTCGGGGCACCATCGTAGCGCGCTTTCTCCAGCAGGCTGATGGTGAGATCCAATGGAACGAGCTCGAATTCCTGCCCAGGCTTCGGCTTGGGCATGTGGGTATCCAGCGCGATCCGCTTGGCCACAAAAGCGGTATGGCGGAATTCGAACGCATAGCTCTCGTTCATGTCCACGTCCACCTTGAAGCGGCCACCCTTGTCGGTTGTTACCGTCTCGGCCACCTCATTCCCTTTGTAGACCACCACTTCGGCGCCCGCCAGCTTGTTCTCGCCATCCGTAATGCGGCCGTCAACCCGCATGGGTCCCATGTCCCGCGCATAATCGTCTTGTGCCATGGCGGCCGTAGCCATACACAACACGCAGATCAACAGGGTCCTAGGGCCGGAGAGGGCGCGTTTGGTCATGGCACGGTCGTTTTCGCGTCCGTTGTACCCTATTCCCTGCTGGAAGGTTGCCAAAACAGGCAGGGCCGCCTCCCGCGTGGGAAGCGGCCCTGTAGCCGAAATGATCTGTGCGATCTACTTCACCAGCAAACGCTGTTCGGCGCGCATGTCCGCAGATGTTACCCGCACTGTGTAGATGCCTGCAGATACACGGCCCGACAGATCGAGCACGATCGACCCGCCCTGGTTCAGCACATGCTGTTCGCTTTGCACCATACGGCCGGCCATGTCCAGGATCTCTACCTGCACCTTGCCCGTGGCTCCGCTGAGGTCGATGCTCACGGATCCCTCCGTCGGATTCGGGCGCAAGCTGAAGGTGTTCGGCTCTTCCTCGGCAACCGCAGTTCCCACGTCTCCGGTCACACAGATGTCGAAGGTCGGCTCAATGGGGTAGCCGTTGTAGTAGTCATAAACACGGACGTAATAGGTGGTGCCTTCCACCAGGTCGGTAGTTACGATCTGCTCAACATCCCCGCCCAAGCTGGCATCCGCGCAATCCAAACTGTTGAGACCGACGCAGGTGCCTTCGAAGAGCTCGATCACCGCGTCCAACGTATCGGTACCGTCCACGGTGATCGTCTGGTTCGGACCCGTGGCCACAAAGGCGTACCACACGTCATCATTGGCGATGCCTTCGAAGCTGTTGCACTCGAGCGCCGGCAGCGACTCCGTGCCATCCTGCACCGTACCCTGCACGGGCTGGCAGTCCAGGTTCACGTCCAGCACGATAGCACCCGCGCACTCATCATTGATCGGGCCTGGCTGGCAAGCTGATGCCGCTACTTCAACGGTGTATGGTCCAACAGCCAACGCGCCTACGGTCATATCCATAAGTACCGGCAGATACCAAGTGCCCGCAGGCAGGTTGTTGTAGAAGATCGTCGCGTTGCCATCGCCGCACTCGGTGGTGTTGAACGAGGAGTTGAAGACCAGCTCATCGCTCGCCGGGCAGCTCGTGGCCAGGATGATCCAGAAGTTCAGGAACGCCGGATCGATGCCACAGTAGCTCACTGACACGTTCGCACATTCCGTGGTCGTGAAGGCATGCCACACACTGGCCATGCCCTCAGCCTCAAGGACCGATCCTGGCTCATAGTCCCCATCGATCGTAGCGCCGGTATTGTCCCCATTGAAGGTGAGCGACCCACCGACATTGAGTGCTTCTGCCGTGATACTACCGCACTGGTCATTCTCCGGAGGATCACCACCGCCAAGCACGTTCACCGTGTAATCCTCTACCTGGCCATAGGTCGAGGTGTCGCAGGGCGTAGGGTTCGGGGTGTTCTGGTAGTCCGTTCCATCATGTGTATCATGCAGGCGGATGCGCATGCGTGTCTGCCCGATAGCCGCATCGGAAGGGATCACGATGTTGCCGCCGTAAGGCCCTTCTCCGAGCGCGGACGTGAAGACGAGTTCACCGGGTTCGAACGAATCACTCTGGTCAAAATCGATCCAGACCAGCGCCTCGTCTTCAGGGAATCCACCATCCACCACGATGTCCATCGGATACGACTGGCCCTGTGTGACCACGGCGGTCTGTGAGGTGAAGTCCTCATACCCCGCGATGCCCGCAGACGTGTTGTCCAAGCCAGCGAAGGTGACGTTCCCGATCGTTTCAAAGCCGGTGACCGCGGCACCCGCGTCACAATAAGGTCCCGCATTTGCACAGGCCGTGGCTGTAACCTCAATCAGGTAAGGTCCGGCCGTAGAAGGCTCGCCGCGCACGGGCAGGTAATACGTGCCTGCAGGTACATTGAGGAAGAAGATCGTCGCGTTCTCATCCACGCAATCGGTGAAGTTGCCCGCATCGAACGACAGGATATCATCCCCTGTGGGGCAGTCCTGGGACAGGAAGGCCCAGTAGGACAAGGGCAGGGGATCCGTTCCGCAGTAGCTCACCGCCAGGTCCGTACATTCCGTGGTGGTGAACGCATGCCATACGGTCACTGTATCGCCGCCCACATCCAGGCCGCTGCCGGGAACAAAGTCGCCCGTACTCGTGGCATCCACCGTAGTGCCGCTGAAGCTCACCGGGCTTCCCACCTCGAGGTCAACAGGGATCGCGCTGGAGCAAAGGTCATTCGCCGGTGCCGTCCCCCGCAGTTCGCTGGAACCACGGGTCTGATCAGACATGGGCTCGCCTGGGATCCGGTTGTGCAAGGGCTCCAGCGATCGCTGTCCAAGCCTCAATAACCCGTCAATGGGCGGTGTTCCAATACGACGGAATGTGGCCGATGGGGTCCGAGGAGCTGACTTGCTCTGGGCTTCTGTTACCACGGAAAAAGACAGGCCCGCCAAAAGCGCACTGATCGAAAGGAGCGTTGAAGACATTCTCATCGTACTCAAGGTTTAAGTCGTTCTGAATGTGGCCACCAGGCCACGTTGTTCATCATGGAAAACAATCAACGGCCCATTGGACATAAAGTCGGAGCGTTCGCTGCCTGAAGCAAGCACTTCACCGGAGTCATTCTCCCGATATCAATTTCCGAGTGTCCAAGACCAAGTTCACCACCGATCGCACAGAAAAGGCATCACATCCGCTTATTGACCATTGATCCTGGCCACGCAATTCCGATTGACACCATTGACTGAAATATACCGTCCAGCGAAGAACAAGTCGCCATCGTTATAGCGCACCATGCCCTTGATCAGGGGCGACCCACCACTTAGAAAGCTAGGAAGAAAAGAACCGACAATGCTTCCAGTAGCGTCCAGCCTTCTTGGCTGATTCGCGCCACCGGCCACCACGATGCCATCCGGTTGCACCAAACAAGCTTGGCTGCTCTGCATGGCCAAGGGAGGTGGGAATGCGCCATCCAAAACACCTGTGGATGACAGTTGACCAACTCCGTTCAAAGGAAACCCATTGTATTGGTTGAAGATGCCTGCCACGATAACGCGACCATCTGGTCGCAGTGCAAGCGCATTCACAGTACCATTCGGCCCGATACCACCACCGGTGAGGAAGGTGCCATCCAATGAGGCTCCCGTGGCGAGGATCCGGGACATGCGGTTGGCTGCGAAGCCATTGAACGTGGTGTACTCACCTCCGACCAGGATCTTTCCGTCCGGTTGAACGACGATCGATCTCACGTTCGGCGTCGAACCTGTGTACCCCGCGCCAATTGCGAACGTGTTGTCTGTTGATCCCGTAGCGGGATTCAACCTTCTGATCGCTTTGTTGAATGTCCCACCGATCAGGATCTTGCCGTCCGATTGTACAGCAATGGAGTAAACCGCCACAGCTCCTGTGAGGTCGGTTGTCGACGCACTGAAAGTTCCGTCCAACGTGCCATTGCTGTTCAACCTGGCAATGCGGAATCGCAAACTCACACCGGGAGTATTGTCGTAACCTCCGAAGTCCCCGCCGACAAGGATCTTGCCGTCATTCTGTATGGCGATGGCACGGACCGTTCCGTTAAAGCCATTCCCGATACCGAAGGTCATGTCCAATGAACCATCCGTGTTCAACCGTGCGATACGGTAGATCGTGGTGCCATTGTATGAGGTGAAGGAACCTCCAATGACGACCTTCTGGTCTGGTTGGATAGCCGCTACTTCCACAGGCGCGTTCGGTCCAGAACCCGGATTGAAGCTCAGATCAACAGATCCCGGTTGGGCATCCATCGCAGAAACTGTAAAAGCCAACAGGCACACAGTGATGTACTTCATGAAGATCAAGATGAGGGTTGCTGGGTAATTGGACGCGAGAACGGGGTATTCTGATCTTCGATGATGACGATAGCCAAAATGTTCCCGGCCCTTGAATGAAAGAAGGTTCATTAAGCCAAGAGCGACCCTCTTAAGCCCTGAACTCAGCGGATCTGCAGACGCAGCACATCCGTGCCCGAGGCATGGTCTACCCGAACGCCGTAGCTGCCCGCAGGCAAGCTCCGCGCAAGGGTGAGGTCCGTGAACTGACCGGCGGTA
>JANOPI010000117.1:0-16187 GCA_031421755.1 Flavobacteriales bacterium
GTTGTTGGTGAAGGTGCCCGAATGATGGCACAGGAATGCCGTGCCTGTACTGGTGATGGTGCCGGCGTTGATGAAGCCGCCTTTGAAGCGGTACTCACCTGCGAGTACTTTCACCACACCGCCGGTGAGGTTGTGGAAGATCGAGCCGTAGTGGGTGAACAGGCCCGGGACCACTTTGTTCACAATACCGCTGTTGTAGAACACCAGCTGCCAGGAGAGGTCGACGTTCAGCACCGCGTTGATGTTGACCACTCCACCGATGAAGTTGTAGAAGGTGCCTGTGCCCTGCAGGTCGCCGCCGTCGAAATTCCACGTGCCGTAGTTGTTGACTAAACCGTAACAGTACGCGGTGACGCTTGGATCGAAGGTGACAACCACACCCACGTTGATGTTGACGATGGCCGTGGAACCGATCGTGCCACCGGTCCAAACGAAGCTGCCGCCGTTGAGGATGTTCACGGCAAGTGGTCCGTTCACTGTACCGCCCTCGATCGTGAAGTGAAGGATGTTCAACTGTACGTTCAGCACCATGGTGCCCGCGGAAAGGATGATGGTGCCTGTGCTGGCATCACCGCCGGTATCGTTCGTGAAGGTGCCGCCCGTGATGCGGAGCACGGAGGTCAACGAACTGGTGATCGTGCCTGCGTTGACGAATCCGTTCACTTGCAATTCGCCGTTCACTACGGATACGGTGCCACCGGTCTGGTTGGCGAATACGGAACCGGTGAAGCCGAACACGCCGGTCACGTTTACCGAGACGCTGCCTTGGTTCCACACCGCGCACTGCCAGCCATTGGTCGGGGTCAGTACGCCCGTGATGTCCACGCTACCGGAAAGCAGGTTGTTGAAAACGCCCGTGCCCCAGAGGTTGCCGCTCGCATGAACCCAAGTGCCACTGTTGTTGATCGTGCCGTACGCGTACACCGTACCCGCGGAGTTGACGGTGACATTCACACCGATGTTCACGTTCACGATGGCCGTAGCGCCGATGATGCCGCCGGTCCAGAGCATGGTGCCGCCGTTCAGGATGTTCACCGCGAGGGGACCATTGATGGTTCCTCCCGAGATGTGGATGTAAGTGACATTGAAGGTGGCGTTCACGATCACGTTGCCGCCCGCGATCACTACTTGCGCTCCGGAAGCATCACCGCCCGGGTCGTTTGTGAAAGTCCCGCCCTGCACACTGAAGTACGCCGTGACTGATGTGCTGATGAGGCCCGCGTTGGTGAACCCACCCGAGGTCCAGAACTGGCCGACCCCAACGTACACGGTGCCCCCGCCGAGGTTGGAGAAGAAGCCGGTGTGCGTGAAGGTGCAAGCACAGAGCTGGTTGAAACCGCCGAGGTTGTACACCGAGGGTTGCCAGGTTCCTGTGCCGGTAACGTTCACCACACCGGTGACCGAAACGTTGAACACGCCCGTGCCAAGCATGTTTCCGCCAGCATGCACCCACGTTCCACTGTTGTTGATCGTGCCATACGCGTACACCGTTCCCGCGGAATTGACGGTGACGTTCACGCCCACGTTCACGTTCAGGATGGCCGTGGCGCCGATGGTGCCACCGTTCCACACGAAGGTGCCGCCGTTGAGGATGTTCACGGCCAGCGGACCGTTGATGGTGCCGCCCTCGAAGATGAAGTACACGATGTCGAATTGCACGTTCACCACCAGTGTGCCGCCCGCCAGGATGATGCGCGCCAAGCTGACGTCACTGCCCGCGTTATGTACGAAGTTGCCGCCCAGGATGCGGAACAAGCTGCTGCCCTGGCACACGATGCTCCCAGCGTTGGTGAAGCCGTTCACCCGCAGTTCGCCCGCGACCACCACCACGGAGCCGCCCGTCATGTTCGCGAAACCGTTCCCAGAGTGGGTAACGTATCCCGTGACGTTCACATGCAGGATGCCCTGGTTGTTCAGCGCGCACTGCCAACTGTTGTCCGGGTTCTGTGTACCGTTCCACAACAGTGTGCCCGATACCAGGTTGTTGAAGACACCAGTGCCATGCAGGTTGCCGTTCACATGGGTCCAACTGCCCGCGTTCTTGATGATGCCCGAATGAACGAGCGTGCCGAGGTAGTTTACCTGCGCCGTGGCCGTGGCTGTGATCTCGATCGTAAGTCCGGCCAAAATGGAACCACCGGTCCAGTAGTATTGCCCGTTCACGAGCACCAGACCGGAGCCCGCGAGCGAACCACCCGTGCCCAGCGTGATGGAGCCCTGCACGTCCATGTCCGTGCCCGGTCCATCGGCTACGAGCACGTAGGCGCTGTTCACCAGCGCTGCACCTGCTTCCACAACTACCTGATCCACCGTAACGGCGGTGTTGACGGTGACCGTGTCTCCAACACGCACAGTGATCAGGCTGTCAAGGAATGAAGGCACCGTGATCGTTGTGACCCAGCTGCCGCCGTCATAACGTTCCCAGATCGCGGGATCGGACCATGTGCCACTGGCGATCGTGCGGTACGCACCGCCACCATCAACAACAGTGAAAGGGCGCGTCATTGGCGGGCTCCAGTTTCCGTCAGCATCCTGCACGCGGACAGTCACGGTGTGCGGACCGTTCAGCAGCAAGCCAACAGGGAGGCCGGTGTTGATGTCGATGGAATCCGCCGGTGCGCCTGTTGCCAATGCCGTGGCCGAACCGATGCCGGGGTCGTTGTCATAGAAGTACTCCGCCGCCACGATCGGGGCCGCTTCGGAACCGATGAAGACGGAGTCCTGAATGTAGACCGGTCGCGATGGTGCTTGGCTCCAGTGCCCGTTCATGTCGAGGAACCGGAGGCCGAAGGTGTGGAAGCCGTTGGCCAGGGTGGAAGCGTCCACCGTGAAGGCGAGGTGTACGCTGTCGCCACTGGAAACAGTGAAGCTCGTCGCACTGCCGATGCCCGGGTCGGTGTCAAAGAAATACTCACCGCTCATGATCGGGGCGGACGCGGGGTCCGCGAAATCGGCATCGTGGATGTAGAACCGCTGTGCGAGCGCCTGGCCCCATTGGCCATTGGAATCGTGCTGCCGGATACCCATCACGTGGAAACCCGGTGCCAGGGCGCTGATGTCCGCCAGTACGGCGGTGTTGGTGCTGTCACCGGAGTTGACACCGAAGGCCGTGCCATTGCCAGGTCCGGGATCCGTGTCGAAATAGTACTCACCCCCGAACAGCTGCGCTGCGGGCGGGTTCGCGAACTGGATATCGTGTACATAGAAGCGCTGGGCAAGCGCCAGGCTCCATGTGCCGTTCGCGTTCCGGTGGCGTACGCTCAGCGTGTGGAAGCCCGGTGTGAGTACACCTGCGGGAACCACCAACGTGGTGGACGTGCTGTCGCCGGCGCTCAGCGGGAACACAGTGCCATTGCCGGTGCCGGGATCGGTGTCGAAAAAATACTCCGCGCTGGTGATACCGGGAGCGGCAGGGTTCGCGAACCCGATGTCATGCACGTAGAATCGCCGCGCTGCCGCATGGCCCCAATGTCCGTTCGCATCGCGGTGCCGGATGCCCAGCGCGTGGAAGCCCGCGGTCAGGAAGCCGGGGTTGATATTCAACATAGTGCTCGTGCTGTCTCCGGGAACAGAGGGGAACGCCACACCGTTGCCGAGACCGGGATCGATGTCGACGAAGTACTCGCCGGCCACGATCGACTGGCTGTGGGCCAGTAGAGGGCTGAGCAGAAGCCCGCACAGCAGGGTGCGTATGGCGTTCATGTGTTCCGCGTTTAGGATGGTGGCGGAACGCTCAGTCGATCTTTTTCGCCTTCACTTGTACGTTGAGGGAACCACCCTGCGGCACGACCGAGTACTGCAGGTCGAACTGGGTGATACGTGGGATCCGCGGCACACCGCCCAAGCCGGGTATCGGTGCCACGCCTCCGTAGATGCCGATGTCCGTGCCGTCCGTTCCCGCGTTGTTCCCCGCCGAGAACGCCAACAGATCGTAGTTGTAGGTGTAGTTGATGGCGTTGTTCGGTGCGTTCGTGAAGTAGGGGTTCACGTTGATCAGGTTGCCTGTGCCCGAGTTCGTGCCGTAAGGGATCGTGTTGTTCGAGGTGAGGTAGGTGATGTTCTTGTTGAACGTGCAGTTCGTCACGGTCGGCTGAACGGGTGTGCTGCCCCAGAAGATGTTGTTCGTGATCAGCGCGTTGCTGATGGTGCTCAACGCGTATCCCGATGCTCCCATGAAGATGTTGTTCGTGATGATCACCGATGATGAGGCGGAATTGATCATGTATCCGTAGTTCGCGCTGACCAGGTTGTTGGAGACCATGATGCTCAACGGGAAGGAGAGATCCACGTAGTTCAGGTAGCAATGCCGGACCACATTGTTCGAGGTGCCGGCGGTGAGCTGCAACTGTTCGATGCGGCAGCGTTCAACCGTGACGTTGTTGCCATAGAGATAGAAGATGTAGGGGATCTCCACGCCGATGATGCGCGAACCGGCACCGGCCGCGTAGATATAGACCGTGTAGATGTTCGTCCCGAACGCTGGTGCTGGCGGGGCGTAGCCCGCACCGATCAACGTGATCGGCCGGTCCAAGGTGATGCTGGTGTATTGCGTGCCGGACCCCATTACATACACGGTATCACCTGGGCTTGATGCCGTGATCGCGGGCTGGATCGTCGTGTACTGCGCCGGTTGGCCCACTGCGTTGCTCACGGTGCGAACCGTGGCCATGCTGTTCATGGCGAAAAGGATCGTACCTGTGATGGAGAGGAGAGTCTTCATGTTGTCAGGGTTCGCTTGCGTAGGTCCGGTGGAGAGGCTTTCGGATCGGCTGTTGCTGACCATCGGACACCTGTGCGCCGATGGGTTAAAAGAGTAAGTGAATGAACGATGGAACTAGGTGGAAGCTTGGTCCGAAAATGTGGGCAAATGTGACCCGGGGATCACCCCGAAGTCAATACCTATTTCATGCGAGGGCAGCCGCCGGTCTACCGCGGAAACAGCTTGTTCAACGCGTCCGTACGCGAGCTCACCTGCAGTTTCTCGTACAGGTTCCGGATGTGCGTTCGCACCGTGTGGATGCTCATGCCCGATCGGTCCGCGATCTCTTTGTAGCGAAGCCCTTTTCCAAGCTGCTCGAGCACCTCCCGCTCCCGCTCGGTGAGCAACTGGATCTCCGGGCGTGGGGGTGGTCGTTCCAAGAGCCGACGGAGCACCCGCCGCGCGATACCCGGGCTCATGGGCGACCCGCCTGCACCGATGGACTTCACCGCGTCGACCACCTCGCTCGGAGCGGCGTTCTTCAGCAGGTAGCCCGTGGCGCCGGCGCACAAGGCATTGAAAAGGCTGTCATCATCGTCCTGTACGGTGCAAACGAGCACCTGCATGTTCGGCCATCGCGCTTTGGAAAGTCGGGTACACTCGACCCCACCCGTCCCGGGAAGGTTCAGGTCCATAATGACCACGTCAGGCACCGGTTCCCCAGGTCCGCCAATGAACTCCTCCGCGTTGCCGTACGCACCGTGTACCACGATCGTGCTGTCCAATTCCAATGCCTCGATGAACGCTTCCCGCATGATCTCGTCATCCTCGACCACCGCCACCCGCAACCGCTGCTCCACGCTCATGGCGCTAAGGTCGGTTGGTCAAGCGCACGGTGGTACCACCCCCAGATGTCGCCGGGCGTTCATACCGGGCACCCATTTCCACGGCGCGCTCGCGCATGTTGTCCGTACCGTGGCCACTTCCCTGCGGAATTCCTCCCGTGATCCCACCCCCATCGTCTATCAACTCGAACAGGAAGTCCGATGCGTTTTCCTCCCATCGCAACGTGATGTGACGGGCTCCACTGTACTTGTGCGCGTTGTGCAAGGCCTCCTTGGCGATCAGGAACAGGTTGCGCCGGAAGGAGCCGTGGATGGTGCGCGTGGGAAGCGGATCAGGGAAGTCGCACCGGACCGTGGCACCGCTTTCCTCGAAGAGGTCGTTCGCGTGTTCACGGATGCGCAACAGCACGGCATCGAGGGTGTCATTCCGCGGGTCGTTCATCCACACCACATCGCGCAGGTTCTCCAGAAGTTCGCCACTGATGCCAGCGAGCTTTTCGAAGCGCGCTTCCGGGTCGATACCCCGTTTGGTGGATCTGGACAGCGCTGCCATGCGCGCGAGGCCGCTGCCCACATCGTCGTGGATGTCCTTGGCCAGTCGGGTCCGCAAACGCAATTCACGCACCTCGCGTTCGGATTCAGCCAACCTGCGCAACATGCGCCGACGCGAGGCCCGCATCCAAAGCCACGCGATGATCGAGACGAGGAAGGCGACGAGCAGCGCGATAGACCAAGGGTTCGCCCAAAAGGGCCGCTCCACCACGATCCGCAGCAATTCCCGCGTTCCTCCCTCAACGCCATCGCCGTTGATGCCGACGGCCTCCAGCACGAATTCACCGTCCGGCACATTGCTCAATTCGATCGGCACGTTCGCCGCGATCGCTGTCCACGCGGCATCGTAGCCGCGCAGCCGCCATCTCATGGTGTTGCGATCAGGTGCCGTGAATTCCAGCACGGCCACATCGATGCGCAGCTCGTTGCGCGGATAGGGCAGCAGCACGGAAGGGCCCGCTCCTGTGGGCAGTGCGATCGCGCCGCCCTTGTTCGCCAGGCCGATGACATGAACGAGCGCAGAGTCCGGATCGTCCTGCACGCTTCCCGGGGTGAAGTGGTTGAAACCGTTCACACCACCGAAATAGATGCGGCCGCTGCGCGAACGGAACCAGGCGTTCACGTTGAATTCGCGGCTTTGCAGTCCGTCCGATCCAGTGTAGTTCCGGAAAACCGCACGTTCGGTATCGAAGCGTGAAAGACCGTTGTTGCTGCTGATCCACCAGGAGTCGTCGCCTTCGGGGATCATGCCGTAGAGGAACTGGTCCGGCAAGCCTTCGTGAATGGTGATCTGCTCCAGAAGGACAGGCGGGCTCAGCGACCACCGGAGCAGGCCATCGTCAGTCGTCATCCACGCACGCCCATCCCCGGTGGGGAAGAGGTTCATCATGCGTGCTGCGGGCACTGGATATTTTCCCGTGATGGCGATCGGATGGTCATTCTTCCAAACGCTGATTGAAAGCTCGTGGGCCGATGCCCACCATTGTCCGGACGGATCGATATGGAAACGACCAGGACGACCAGCGAACGCAGCGAGCGCTGCGGACCCGGTCCGCTGGGCACCGGGCATCCCGGGCCGGTCGGGCCCCCATGCGGTGACCCTGCCCCCTTTAACAAGGAGAACGTTGCCGATGCTATCATGGATCAGTATGGCATTCTTGGTATCCGGTGGCTCGGATACGACCATCCCATTCCGGGGATCCACGGCCACCACGCCCCGTTCGTCCTTCAGCCAGACCAGGCCTGACGCGTCGTTGAGCATTCGTGTCCAGCTGATGTCCGGCGTTCGGCCGGGAACCGTGTATGGAGCGAGCTCATTGCTGCGCTCATCGAACCACGCTAGACCACCCTGGTGGAACGATACCAGCAGCCGGTGATCGTCCCATTGCACGAAGTCGCGCACGAACCAGGATGGGGGTTCCCACGGAAGGCCCAGGCCGGGCATGCACCGGCCGAACTTGATCCGCTGCGGCGCGATCTTGAACACGCCTTGGCCATCCGTGCCCACCCAGGTGTTGCCCTGCCTGTCGAACTGGATGGTAGTGATGTCCACCGTTCCTGTTCCCGAAGAACGCAGCGCGTAAGTACGATCGATCGACAGGTCTTGCCGGACCACGAGCACGCCTCGTCCGCTCAGGCCGATCCACAACCGACCGGCCGTGTCCCGTTGCACGTACTTGCGCTGGCCCGCACCGTTCACGGCGCGGCGCAGCGCAGCGGGCAATTCCGCCCGGCGGCCCTGTTCATCGAGGATCCAACCGGATCGCGCGGTCAGGAACAGCCAGCCCTTTCCGTGGGCGATCATGTCCATCAGCTTGTCCCCGGGATCGAGCGGTATGCGCTGTACGCTTTCGACTCCTGTTGTCAGATCCGTGGTGATCAGGCTGTCCGAATAGCAGATGCTGTGGAGTATGCGACCATCCGCACTCGTGCGCATGCAGTACGAGGCCACATGGCCGGTCGGTTGGCGATGATGATCGCCGCCGGAGATCGTCAACGTTTCTGCCGTCAACGGTGAATAGAAGACGGAGCCGTTCGGTCCGGTGCTGATCGGTTGCCAACAGCCGTTCACTCCGTTCCGGGATCCGACGCACATGCGCTCGAACCGGCCTGTCCGGCGATCCAGGCGTTCCAAGCTGCCGCGTGTGCCAACCCAGAGGTGGTCCGGCCCCGCTTCAGCGATGCCCCAGATGCGGTTGTCCGCGATGCTCGTGCTGTCGCGCGGATCGTGCTTGTACACCACGAAGCGCGAACCATCGAAACGCGCGATACCATCGCCGGTGCCCAGCCAGATGAACCCGTCAGCATCCTGCACCACATGGTTCACCATGCTCTGGGGCAGCCCTTGCTCCAGGTCGTAACGGCTCACTTCCACCGGTTGGGCCAACAGGCCTTGACCGGATAGCCACAACCCCGCGAACCATGCTCTCTTGCTCCGCACGAAGGGCAAAGTAGATCCAACGCACCAGTGGCGTGCAGCTACCGCAACGCGCCCCTGCCCAGGCGGACCTTACTGGATCAACACCCGTCCCGTCCGGGAGGTGGAACCATCACTGATCCGCACCAAGTAGATGCCTTTGGCAAAGTCGCTCAGATCCAGTCGCAGTGGAGCCGTCGCGGTCGCCGTCGATCCCGCCGAGCGCACCAGCCGGCCGTCAGGACCGGTCACCGATAGGCTTGAGGAGAAACGCTCAGGCATGTTCACGAATACCATTCCATTGGAAGGATTCGGATATACTTCCAGCAAAGGGGCGGCGGATCCACGAACCGCGGTGCTGAATTCCTCAGCGAACAGACGGGCGATCCTGTTCTGGGGCGTGCCATTGAAGTCGCTGAAGAATCCGCCTACCAGCGCCTTACCGTCCGGTTGCATCGCCATGGTGAAGACATCCGCGTTGAATCCGGTTCCCATCAGGAAGGAATCATCGAAGGTGCCGTCCGCATTCAAACGGGCCATGCCCCTGCAAGCGGTTCCGTTGTAGCTCTCAAATCGGCCAGCGCACAGGATCTTCCCGTCGCTTTGCAAGGCGATGTCATACACCCAGGGATCCCAACCAGCGAAGCTCGATGCCCCGCTGCCGAAGAACGGATCGATCTCGCCGTTCGATTCCATGCGTGCGATGCTGCCCGGAATTATGCCCCCTGCCAGGATCTTCCCGTCAGGCTGCTCAGCCACTGAAAGCACGGGAGAAGATCCCCAGCCGAATGGAGCGAATGACATGTCCAATGAACCGTCCGATTCCAAGGAGGCCAAGCACCGGCGTTCCACCCCGCCTACGAAACTGAACAAGCCGCCGACCAGGATGCGGTCGCCGCTCATCGGTTCAAGCGAATACACGATGCCCATGTCGCCCGCATCGAACGTGGGGTCGGCGCTGCCATTCTCTAACAGACAGGCGAGGCCGCGGGAGGGGGAACCGTTCAAATGGAAGAAATCGCCACCTACGAGCACAGTCCCATCCTGCCGGACCAGCAGCGCGTTCACGTTGCCGTCCACCCCATTGCCCATGTTGAAGTCCGCATCCATTGAACCATCCGGCAGCAGCCGGGCGATGTGTTCGCATGCCTCGCCACTGTAGTAGCTGAACGTGCCCCCGATCAGCACCTTGCCGTCCGGTTGAACAGCGATGGTGCGCACGGCGGAGTTGGCACCATAGCCCGGGTCAAACTCCAGATCCAAACTTCCGTCTGCGTTCAAACGCGCGATGCGCTGGCGATCAACCCCATTCACCATGGTGAAGTCACCCCCCAACAGGATCTTCCCGTCAGGTTGTAGCGCGATCGACCAACAGGTGCCGTTCAGGCCATTGGCACCGCCACCGCTCAGGTCCATTGGGGCAAAGGCAGGGTCCGATGTGCCCGCTTGCGCCAGCGCGCTCAAACCCATCAGAGAAACGACGGAGTAGATGATAAGGCGCATAAGTAGCAGTGTTTCGGCGACGAATCTATGTTCATGCTCGATGAATGACTACTTTATTTCGACGAAAGTTCTGATCCGGTGTTCGCTCACCGTCAAGTGGACAGGTACACCACGAATGTCGCTGTTCGCACGTGGTAGATCTTGATGGCTGTCAGGAAAGGCGTCTTCAGTCAATATTGAGATCGGCTTGCGATCCATATGAGTGCGTCAGGCGCTCCTTTGCTCCCAATTCGCGGCGCGCGCTACTCGTCCAAGCCTGGTCTGCGACCACAAGCCCTAAGGCAACTGCTCCAACCGCACGTTCGTGGGGTCGGTGCTGCCCACAACCACCAGAACCGGGTCCCGATCGTTGGCCGTACCGGCGTAGCTGACGGTTCCGTTCAAGTTCACGTCGCGCAAGGAGTATTGGCCCGTCTGGCTGTTGTTCGGGGTGGTGCTGCCCACAGAAACCAGTATCGGGTCGCGGTCGTTGCCGCTTCCGGTATAGCTCACCTTGCCGTCAAGTTGTGCGTTTCCGCTCCACAAGGCCATGAATGTGCCCATGTTGCGCAAAGCGTCCGTTCCGTACGTGGGTGTGCTGGCGAAGCGCAGGTCCACCGCTGTGGCTGTGGGGCCGAGGGCGAAGGCCGCTGCGGTCATCACACCCAAGTGGTTGCGGTGCCGCATCGCCACATGGTAGCTGCCGACGGCGATGGGGCAGGAGACCGGTGAGGTGCCATCGAGGTCCACCACATCGCCATCGCGCTGCAGTAGAGCCGCCCTGCGTACCAATACCGTGGAAGGCGTAGCAGGGCTGCGTAACTCCAGGAGGACCCAATCGACTATGGCGTTCAATCCGGAGACCGACAGGACGGACTGTGCGATGCTGGTGCCGCCGGCCGCCGTCGGCAGGCCCATTGCCGTGTAAGGTTCCGTGAGCGGGAACGCCGGCAAGGAGCGCAATTGGTCGTTCATCAAGGAGCCTGTACCCGGCAGCGCGCCCGACAGGATGACCTTGGCGCTCACCAGCACCGTTTGGCCCGTGCATACGCATCCCGACAGCCAAGTATCATTCCCGGTCAGCGTATTGCCATCGTCGCATGGCGTGCCTACCCACGCGCCGCCGCCGAACACACCGTTGCAGTCCACCGGCTGGCCCGCGCAGATGCAGTTCGCTCCGACCACATCGTTCCCGGTCGCGGGGTTGTTATCATCGCATACGGTGCCCGGCTCGCATCCCGAAGGGGTGAAGGCGATGCCGTACCAGCGTTGGGGTCCGGTGGATATGTACAGGAGCTGCTCCGTGCTCCCAGCGCCATTGTCCACCCACTTCACGAGCTTCGATGGGACGTTGTGCATGCCATAGATCACTGGTGCCGCGGCGGAGTAGTCCACCGTGATCCTGGTCAACCATGCACCGGGTGCGCAGCTCAGGGTGTAGATGTTCGTCCACGTACTTCCGTTCCAGCTCCACTTGCGCAGGTTCGCGAAGTGCGCGGTATAGGCCGTGTTGCCATCTGGGCTTACGCTGATATCCTGGCATATGGAGGTAAGGATCGGCAAGCCTAAGGCCGAAGGTATCGTGGGCATTCCTGCGCCCACCGGGTAAGCACCACCGCCAGTGGTGGACCAGAGCTGCCCATTGCAATTCCCGAGCGCGCTTATCGGGATGGCTTCCGTGTTGATCACCTGGGCCGCGCCGGGTCCCAGGTAGCAAACGCCGCTATTGCTCCCTGCTCCCCAGTAGTGGACCCCATCGGTGGCCACCGCGTTTATCGCACCCGCATCGAAAAAAGTACTGGTAGTGGCTACCCGGCTGAACGTGCCTCCGGCATCCACCGATGCGATCACTCGCGGTACCGCTGCTGAAGAGGTGGTAGTAATGGACACTCCGGCCGGACCGAAAGAACCATACCCGGCGAACACGAGCCGGTCACCCGCCGGCGTCAGCACCATCTGCGATGCGATCACAGAACTCACCGCGCCAACAATCGCGTTCGGCCCGGTGGAGGGCACAGGGAGCATGATGCCCGGCGTACCGTCCACCCCGAACTCACGGATCTTCAATGCCCCCCCCGCAGTAGTGCCGGTTTCCAATTCCAATACCGCCAGCCTGCCCGGCGTGAATTGCGAACGACACGCATCGTTGAACAGCAGCAGGCTGAAGGCGGTACAGAGAAACGTAAGCGCATCGCGTGTGGAGAAAACCATGGGAGCCGGGAGTTTGGGTCGCGCGTGCGGACACATGTTCAAGGTATGGAAGACGCGTGGCCGTGTTATGGTTGCCGCAAAACACGAACAGCCCCCTTGCGGGGGCCGTTCGCAGAACGTGCGCGTCCGTGTCTATCGCGTGATCAGCACACGTCGCGTGAAAATCTCCTCACCGGCGGTGATGGACACGAAGTACAGACCCTCGGCCACGTCATTGCCAAGCTCCAGCACCGTGTTGAGGCCGCTGCCTGTGCCTGCGATGGTGCGGCGCAGGACCGAGCGCCCGAACGCATCGCTAAGGTCCACCGTGGCGTTGTCCGCCGTGATGCCCTCGAGCTGAATGTTCAAGCGGCCACCGGCGGCGGGGTTCGGCCATACGCGCATTGTGGTGGTCTCTTCCGCTTCCGTCGAACGCATCTGTACCGGGCAGCCAGTAACGGTTACCGTGCAGGCAGGCCCCAGCGGACAGAAGGTGACGCCACCATCGAAGCTGGCCTGTACGCGCACGGTGAGCGGAACACCGCAGGGCAGGGGTTGCTGTTGGAAGACACCCAGTGTGAGGGTCCGCGCGGCGAGGCTGTTCACGGCCGCCGCCGGTGCCACCACGTTCCGCACGTAGTTGTTCGGCCCGGCGAATTGGAACCGGTAACGGTTGGCACCCGTTACCAGATCGCAGAATAGCTGCCCACCGTTCACGCTTTTCGTTGCCCCGCAGGAGACCTGCGGAGTGGCCGTGGTGGTGAGCTTCGTGGTGGTACATGGTGGTGTGCCCACTACCAGACGGCAAGCGGGACCACAATTGAAGAACACGCCGTTCACACTGCCGCGCACGCGCACGTTCAGTAACTTGTTCACCGGCAAGAACGGTGCTTGGCTGAAGTTCAGGTTGAAGAAGGTCGGCTTCAACGCGTTCGGCGTGCCCACGGGGAAGGCTGTGCCCGGTGAATCGAATGTCCGATACAGGTTGCGCCTGAAACCGCCGTTGGGGTCGAAGATGCAGATCTGGTAGCCACTGGAATCCGGGCTTGCGGCAAGTTGGGCGGTTACGGCGGGGTTCTCCTGCACTTGGATGGTCACCGTACTGTTCAATGTGAACACCTGGTCGCAGCTACCCGCTACCAACGCATCGGTACCGAGCGGCACGCAGAAGCTCCACGGCGAACTATTGCCGTTGGTCACCTGGCTCAGGGTAGTGAAGGTGGAACCGTTGCCGTTGTTGTCCACGATGCGCTGGTTGCTCGCGTCACGCAGGTCGTACCCTCCGGGCGAAAGGATGCCATCGCCAAAGCTGTCGAACACCCGCAGATCGTAGCAGCCGTTGGGAAGGCAGCAAGTGATGGCGATGGTGCTGTTGCTCGCATACCCATTGCCATTGCACACCGGGTTGGGACTGCCACTGGGCAGGATCTCCCAAGTGGTCTCCGAACTGAACCTGTCCGTGCTGAGGTTGATCGTTACCTGGTTGGCCGCACAGTTTACCGGGCCGGGTTCGTATTCCCAGAAGTTATTGCTCGAAAACCCGTTGTCTATATAGACCTTACTACCGATAGTGAAACCGGATACAGTAAAGCTCGCCAGTCCGCCAAAGTTGGCCTTTTGGGTCCAGCTATCATCCGTAGGGTCGTATTCCCAGTAGTCGTTCCTTGCCGAACCATCATAACCCATGCCGAGATAGCCCTTGATGCCCGCAGCGAATCCGTCGGCCACTGTTCGCGTTGTTCCGCCGAAGTCGGCCTTTTGCGTCCACGAGTTGGCAGTGGGGCTGTACTCCCAGAAATCCCTCTGGTGCTCGCCGTCGTCTCCTGTGCCGATATAACCTTTCGATCCGATACTGAACCCTGCTGCTCCTGTTCGAGGTCCCGGACCGAAATTGGCCTTCGATGACCATGTGTCGCTGGTCGGATTATATTCCCAAAAATCGCCGCGGTTTGTTCCATCGAAACCGGTGCCGATGTAACCCTTGGTACCGATGCTGAAACCCACAGCGGATCTCCTCGGGGATCCTCCAAAGGATGCCTTCTGTGTCCAAGTATTGGCTGCTTGGTCAAATGCCCAGAAGTCGTTCGATGAGATGTTGTTGGAAATTGCTCCTGTTCCGATATAGCCTTTGGTTCCTATGCTGAAGCCTACCGCTTCAAATCGGGCAACTCCGCCAAAATCCACCATTTGCGTCCACGCATTCGTGCTGGGGTCGAATTGCCAGAAGTCTTTCTTCGCGGTCCCATTAGCAAGGCCCGTGGCGATGTAGCCCTTGGAACCGATGCTGAAGCCAACGGCCCGAAAGCGAGTTGTATTCCCAATGCTGGCCTTCTGCGTCCATGTGTTGGCTGAGGCTTGCGTACTGCCGGGATCGAACTCATAGAAGTTCGCGGTGATGCTGTTCGATATGGCACCGGTGCCGAGATACCCCCTGCCCGCGAGGGAGAACGCCGAGGAGAAACCCACGGCGATGGGCAAGTTGGCCTTCTGCAGCCATGTGTTCGTGCCGGGATCGTACTGCCAGATGTCCTGCCTGAGCCCGAATTCGACGCCCGTGCCGAAGTATCCGAAGTTGCCGACCGTGAAGCCAACTGCGGCCAGCCGTTCGAAGCTGGGGAGAGCGAGCTTTTGCTCCCAAGTGTTCTGTATGGGGTTGAACTTCCAGAGGTCCTTCTTGATCCCGTTCCCCGTGCCTTGGCCGGTGCCCACATAGCCGGCACCACTTACTGCGAAGGCCGCAGCGGCTACACGCGGTCCTCCACCAAAGCTCGTGCGTGGTGACCAGGTATTCACGGCCGCATTGTACTGCCAGAAGTCGCTCAGTAAGGTGACGCCTGACTTGCCCGTGCCCACATACCCGAACCCACCGATCGAAAAGGCAACGGCTCCGTTGCGGGCAACACCGCCCAAGGCCGCTCTTTGTATCCACGAGTTGCTGCTCGGCGTGTATTGCCACAGGTCGTTCACATCCACCGAATTGGCATTCTGTCCGGTGCCCACATATGCCTTGCCATTCACCACGAAGGCCACGGCCAATTTGCGCTGACCACCAAGGAAGGGTGCCTTCTGTGACCATGCATTGGTGATGGGATCGTACTCCCAGAGGTCGTCTGTTGCGCCCGTTTGAGCCACATTCACGGAACCCAACCCGATGTAGCCTTTGTGGCCGATGCTGAAGGCCACGCCCATGGAGCGTGCACCGCCCCCGAAGTTGGTTTTCGCCGTCCATGTCCCTTGGGCGGATACGGCGATGGCAGAGGCGGATAGAAGAAGAGCGGTAAGCGACTTGCGGATACTCATGTGGGAGTCTTTTTCTCGAATGGTGTGTTCGTCTCAGTGGATGATGCCCAAGGTCTTCAACTCATCGGTCTCCACGGTGGGCGGCATCTGCCCGTTCTTGATCTTTTCGATCACGAAGGCGGCGAGCTTTTCAGCGTCGGCCTTGGTTTTGCAGCCTTCAATACCTGGCTGGCCGGGGATGTTCGTCTGGTTCAGCAGCATCTGCCCATCGCTGTACACGTTGTACCCGAAGGTGCCGTTGGGCGCGTCAATGATGGCGGAGGTGAGCACCGCGTTGGCATGCTCGCTGGCAGCAGGGAACTGCGCGGTGGTGGAGGTGTCCTGGGCCGTGGGGACTTCTGTTGGGTTGTCCGCGGTGGGTTCGGATGCGGCCGTTGTTGCCGTGCCAGGTACAGTGCCGGGTGTATTGCAGCCGATGAGAAGCAGTGCAATGCCTGTGGAACGGGAAAGAAGGTTCATCGTATCGAGCAAGGTGTGAAAGGTCGTGCAAGCACAGCGACTGATGGGCGCTAGGCGATGGAACTTTAGTTACACGGGGAGAACCATCGGCCCGTAGGCCATGAACCCTGATACACCGGCCGGAAGCCGGTATTCGTCTCGGATCACCGGCTGGAAGCCGGTGTCCCTGTACACGAACGGCCCCCTTGCGGAGGCCGTTCGGCGTTGATCCCAATAGGCTGAGTTTTACTCCGTCATCAAGACC
>JANOPI010000118.1:0-16409 GCA_031421755.1 Flavobacteriales bacterium
GAGCGGGAACGGGTTCATGGGCGCGGGCTGGTTCGATGGACTGGAGCTGATGCCCGCGGACCCGACGGGGATGCCCACCACGGCCGTGCTCCTGCACACCTACCTGGATGCGCAGCAGGTGCTGTACGTGTCCGCCGGGATCCACGCGATCCGCAGCGTTGATGTGTTCGATGCGGCGGGCGGCATCCTTTCGATACAGGCCCAAGCCTCCGCACCGGGCAACCTCACCATCCGAACAGAGGCGCTGGCTCCCGGCATGTATCTGGTGCGCGCCATCACGGACGTTGGCCCGCTCACCGCACGTTTCGTGAAGCGATAGCACGCCGATTGGCCGTTCGCCGGATCCACAGGGCCAATGGTCGAATATGACTGGCGCGGCACTGGGGCACCCTGGACTTTCGCGGCGTGAAAAGCTCAACGGCTACCGCACCATCGCTCACCCGACGCCCCGGAAGCGCTTCCGGGGCAATAGGCACCCATGGCGGTGAACACCCCCGCGACTGGTCTGTGCTGGTCGCCTTGGGCATGGGCATCTGCAGCCTGGTGCTCCTGGTTCTGCTCTTCTGGCTCTGAGCAGGGCAGCCTTGCCCTCCTAGCTTCGTCTTGTGTTCAGTTACGCTCGAACCGTTCCCTTGCCAGCGGCCCGAACGCACCGACCCTATCCGCATGAGAGCATTTTCTACCTCCGTTTGCGCGTTGCTGTTCGCCAGCACTGCGCTTGCCCAGCCCGGAACGTTGGACCCGACGTTCGGCGCGAACGACCTGGGCTTCGCCTACGGCGACGGAGCGGAAGCCTCGTTGAACGCCGTGCTGCTCCGATCTGACGGGCGCGTCCTGATCGGCGGGTGGTTGGACTACTACAACGGCAGTATCGCCAGCGGCGTGGCCTGCGTGGAGGCGAACGGCGACATCCATCCCGGGTTCACCGTGAGCGGCGGAACGAACGATGAAGTGACCTGCTTGGCCCTCCAACCCGATGGCAAAGTGATCGTTTGCGGCGCGTTCACCACCTTGGCCGGTGCCCCGTTCAGCGGCATCGGTCGCCTGAATGATGATGGCTCGGTGGATACCTCCTTTGATACCGGCGCGGGCGCCACGGGTGGTGATGTGCTCGCCGTGGCACTACAACCCGACGGAAAGATCATCGTGTGCGGCGATTTCACCGCGTTCGATGGCGTGCCGCTCAACCGCATCGCTCGGCTGGAGCCTGATGGTGCGCTCGATATGAGCTTCGATACAGGCACCGGTGCGAACCAGGATATCACCTGCGTGGTGGTGCAGCCCGATGGCAACATCCTGATCGGCGGCCATTTCTACAACTTCAACGGTACTGGGCAGATCCGTATCGCGCGACTTCTCACTACGGGCGAGCTGGACCCGGCATTCCTTACCGGCAACGGCGCGCAATACCTCGTGAAGGACATCGCCCTGCAACCCGATGCACGCATCCTGGTCGCAGGGTTCTTCAGCGCCTTCAACGACGTACCCAGCAACGGCATCGTACGCTTGAACACCGACGGATCGGTGGATACCTCCTTCGATCCAGGTACCGGTGCGGAAGGTGGCGTCCTCGCGGTGAAGACGCTGGCCGATGGCCGGATCGTGCTGGCGGGAAGCCTCACCAACTTCGATGGAACACCAGTGGTTTCCATTGCTCGACTGTTCAGCGATGGCAGTCTTGATCCATCATTCGATCCGGGCACCGGTGCGAACGGAGCGATCCACGATCTCGCCATTCAACCCGACGATGAGGTGCTGGTGGCCGGTGCCTTCTCGCGCATGCAGCACAGGGCTTACGGCCATCTGGCGCAATTGGCTTCTGACGGCACCGTGGACCCTGCTTTCGCCCAGGCCACAGGGGCCAATGCGCGCGTGAGCCGCATCCTGGTGCAACCCGACGGCCGCATCCTGTTGGCCGGGCCCTTCTGGGGATACTATGGTGGCTATTGCGGTGGCATCACACGTGCGCTGAACGATGGGTCTCCCGATCCCGACTTCGATCCCGGAACCGGCACGGGCGGCTTCGTGAAAACGGTCGGCCTTCAACCCGATGGCCGCATCCTCATCGGTGGCATTTTCGTTCGCTACGGAGAAACACCCCGCCCAGGCCTGGCGCGCTTGATGCCGGATGGACAGTTGGACCTGGCGTTCGAGCCGAACGACATCGCCGGTGGTTGGGTGAACGCTCTGGCCGTTCAAGCGGACGAGAAGGTGATCATTGCGGGCAATTTCACCGCCGTGGGCAATACCTCGCGAAACGGCATCGCGCGCCTGAACGCGGACGGCACATTGGACCTGACATTCGATCCGGGAACGGGGGCATCGGCCGTGGCTGATATCGCACTTCAACCGGATGGCCGGATAATTCTCGTCGGCGATTTCGACAGCTACAATGGTGTGCCAGCCGGTCGTGTGGCCCGGATAGATGCCGATGGATCGTTGGATCCCACATTCACGCACGGAAACAGCAACAACACCAACCAACCGTACCGTGTGGTGCTCCAACCGGACGGCAAGATCCTGCTCGGGTCCAACTGGCCCATCTACAACGGGGAGGCTGCAGGCCGCATCGCCCGCTTGAACAGTGATGGCAGCGTTGATACGGGGTTCATGGTAGACGATGGACCTGATGGCAACGTGTTCGACATCGCCGTGCAGCCCGACGGGAGCATCGTCATCGTCGGCTACTTCAGTGAAGTTTCCGATGTTCCGCGCGGCCGTGTTGCCCGCCTGCTGCCCGACGGCGCGCTCGACCTCACCTTCGACCCCGCCGGGGGAAGTCCCGGATACCTGTATGCGACAGCGGTGCAACCTGATGGCGGCATCCTCATCGGCGGTGATATGACCAGTTATGCCGGTACGGGCCGCGATCGCGTCGCGCGCTTGTTCGGCACACCATCCACCGGGACCGGAGATCAGGTCACTCCGCTTCCGGGCATTTTTCCGAATCCGCTCGACGGGGAGGTCATCAACATACCGGTCGGTCAGTTCGACCCATCGGCATTGATCACCGTAGACCTGCTCGATGCCACAGGACGCAGGGTCGCACACGCATTACGGACCTCAACAGCCGCTTCCGTGATCAGCATCACACTACCGACAGCGATCGTTCCCGGTGCGTACCGCGTGCAGATAGCACAAGGAGCGCGCTGGGCGACTGGCGCTTTGATCGTGCGGTAGGAACCACGAACCCCGGATCGTGAACCGGGATAGGCCTGCGCTGCGGCTAATTTCACGCGCTCTAACACCGCCTTGTATGAGCGACCATGTGAAGATCCCCAGCAGTTTGATGACCATCCGCTTCCAGGACTGCGACCCCTTCAACCACCTGAACAACGGCCGCTATGTGGACTACTTCCTGAACGCGCGGGAAGACCAATTGTTGGAGCACTATCAGTTGGACATCTACCGCATAGCCCGCGAAACGGGTTTGGGTTGGGTGGTGAGCACCAGCCAACTGGCCTTCCTACGCCCGGCTTTCCTGATGGAGAAAGTGCTGATCGAAACGCAGCTCATCCGCGCCGGCCGCAAGCACGTGGAAGTGGAAATGCGCATGTGGGATGAGACGAAGACCACACTGAAGAGCTTCTGCTGGATGGGTTTCGTGCATTTCAACATCCGCACGAACAAGGTGGAAGAGCATTCGGCGGAGTACCTCTCCCTCTTCGAGAAGGTAGTTTCACCGGTGGAAGAGATCACGTTCGATGCGCGATTGAAGTCCCTCTCAAGCCGGCGCGGGGACTGAACAGGAACGGGCCGCTCTTCCGAAGCGGCCCGCCTTTCCAGAACGTTCCGAACTCCCGGGGACACGGCGCTGTTCTCGTACCCCGGTTGTCGGACCAAGGGTGAAACTAGGCTCCGCACAAGCCTGTATCAGTGAATGGACCAGCCGTTCTGAGGTAAGGATATACAGGTCCAACAACCCCATTCCCGGCCGAAGGGCCATATTCGCGCCCCTTTCGCAAGGCCGAACGTATCTCGGCAGCAACGATCCGGGCCGCGACCAATGAAGAAGATCTCCGACAGCCGCAAGCTCTTGGGCGCCACCAGCGCCACCACCCTCAAGGAACTGAACACGCTCTACAAGGGCCTCATGAAGCAGCACCACCCGGACCGTTTCCAGGATGATGCCCTGCGCAAAGAAGCCGAGGCCACCAGCCAGCACGTGATCGATTGCTACAAGTTCCTGGAGAGCATCCACCCGGAAACGCATGCGATCAATGCGGCGGAGTTCGAGAAGACCGTGGCCACCAACATCGGCAACTGGGACTACAAGCACATGACCCTGCACATCACCTTCGGGGATGGCAGCGTGTTCGAGTTCTACAACGTGCCGCCCAAGACCTACAACAAGTTCGTGGCCACGGATGGCAACACGCGCTTCGCCAAGCGGCACATCTTCGAGGAGTTCACCCATCGGAAGGTGACCGGGCCGAAGGCGAAGGAGTAACTGCCCCAGCGATCCCTGCGCACCCGATGTAGTAGCACGGCGATGCGCTACTTTGCGACTTCAGATGTTGCACCGCCACCTGCTTGGTTTCGTGATCACCGGCTTGGCCGCATTGAACAGCGCGTCTGCTTCAGCTCAGTTGATCGCCGGCGGAGCAAGCCACTCCCTTGCGATCTGTGCGGACGGCGCGGTGCGCGCATGGGGCGAGAACGATATCGGTCAATTGGGCAATGGCTCCACGCAGGACACCTTTGAACCAGGGGTGGTGGCGGGGCTGCAGAACGCCATTTCCGTTGGCGCTGGTCTCCACTATTCGCTGGCCTTGCTGAATGACGGAACGGTCTGGTCATGGGGCCTCAATGATCTGGGCCAGCTCGGCATCGGCTCCTTCACCGAGCAGTCCGTTCCTGCTCAGATCGTCGGTTTGCCGAATTGTACCGCGATCGCGGCGGGGGTGAACCACGCACTCGCCATCGACCTCAACGGCCAGGTGTGGGCGTGGGGCTGGAATTCCGTCGGGCAGCTCGGTGATGGCACCAACAGCACACACTCGGCACCGGTGCAAGTGATTGGGCTGACCAATGTGACCCAGGTGGCTGCAGGGCTTATGCACTCGTTGGCTGTCAAAGACGATGGGACACTTTGGAGTTGGGGCTGGAATGGCTCCGGCCAGTTGGGCACGGGTAACACGGAGTTGTCGCACATTCCCATCCAGGTGTCGATCACCGATGTGGTAGCGACCGCTGCAGGCTTTGGGCATTCCATCGCGGTGAAGACCGATGGAAGCCTCTGGGCGTTCGGCGACAACACGGATGGTCAATTGGGCGATGGCAGCAACGTGCTGTCGGCTTCACCGGTGCAATGCTCCGGTCTGGATGGGATCATATCCTGTGCTTCGGGCAATCGCCATTCGTTGGCGCTCAAAACGGACGGAACCGTTTGGGCATGGGGTAAGAACATGGACGGACAACTCGGGAACTCGACCTCCTCTGACTCGCCCATACCGGTGGAGGTACTGCTGTCCGTGGACCCCGGTCACATCGCTGCGGGCTTCTCGCATTCCATGGCCAGCGTGGGGCAGGGTGATGAGCTATGGACCTGGGGACTGAATAGTTCCGGTCAACTTGGCAATGGCTCGGAAACCACTTCGACCGTACCGGTCAATGTGGAGGCAGTTTGCACAACGGATGCCGTGCAGGCGCCGATCGGGATCGCCATGCGGTTGAACGTCTTCCCGGATCCAGCAACGGATATCGTCACCTTCAGTACAGCGCGGATGGTCGATCTTCTCACCATCCACGATGCCACGGGCAACATCATCCTGAACTACATGGATATCGGAAACGGTATCACCGTGGATCTCGGGATGCTCTCCAGTGGCGTGTATTTCGCCACTTGCTCCATGGGGACCTCGATGGCCAGGTCACGCTTTGTGATGCTGTAGAACGAACGCAGCGATGCCCCGCACCGCCTATCGCGTCTACGTCATCGAACTCGCCAAACGGGTCTTTACCGAGGACCGGAAGTTCCGTGAAGCCAACCCGCAGTTCAACGGCGTACTGGAATGCCTGTATGTCGGTATGACCAGCAAATCGCCGCAAGAGCGCTTCCAACAGCACAAGACGGGATACCGCAACGCGAAAGGCCAGAAGCTCTCGGCGAACATCGTTGAGAAGTATGGCCGATACCTGCGACCAAGCCTGTACCAGCACATCGGCCCCATGAGCCGGGCGGAAGCGCTGGACGTGGAGAAGGGGCTCACACTCGAACTCCGGAAAAAGGGGTATGCCGTATGGTCCAACTGATGCGGCACGACCGATCGAAGTGCTTGCGCGACATGTCTACGGCTCAGCGCACATGACCTCCACGCTAACGGAATTCCTTCTGTTGGGCGCGCTCACGCTGCCCTTCTCCTGGCTCGCCCTGCGGATGCGCGTGCTCACCAAAGGCGGATGCGTGATGGCCGCGATCATCGCTGTGGGCGTGGTGGTATCGCAGGGCTGGGCGTGGTTGGCTCCCTTGTTCCTGTTCCTCCTGAGCGGCGTGCTGCTCGGCCGCTTGAACACAGGTCAAGTCCCCGGGATCAAGAGCGGCCGTTCGGATGCGAAGCACGGAAAGCCCCGCGATGCGATGCAGGTGTTCTGCAACGGAGGTATCTACGCCTTGCTCGCCGTGGCAGACGACTTCCATGCTGAAGTATGGATGGCCATCACCATCTGCACAGCCTTATGCGACACATGGGCAAGCGAGATCGGCATGTACGCGCGGTGGCCCACGATCAACATCGCGACGTTCCGAAAGGTGCCATCGGGGCTTTCGGGCGGCATCAGCCTGGCCGGCACGCTGGGCGGCCTCGGCGGTTCCATGCTAATGGCCATCTTCATCTGTGCATTCACGGTGGGCGAAGCGCCGGAACCCGGATGGCACGTCACCGTGATCAGCTCCGTCCTCATCTTCGGTGCTTCCCTCTTGTATTCCGCCTTCGCCATGGGCGGCATGATGCTGGACAGCCTCCTGGGAGCGCTACTTCAAGCCAAGTATGATGACGGGGACGGACCGCGCGATGCGGGAACGCGGCAGGTGGCTGGACTGCGGTGGATGACGAACGACCTGGTGAACCTGGTAAGCAACGCCGCGACCGTGAGCGTGGCAATGATCGCCTTGGGGTGAACGTCATTCTCCGGGCACCACCATCGCGTTCCCGGAACAACAGGGACAAGCGGTTCCGATCGGAAACGGGGTGATCCTTCCCCATCAGACCGGCGGCGTCCGCAAGTACCTTGGCCGCCCAAATAGTTCTGCCGAACAGCGACGGCAGTGGTCAAAAGATCCCATGCTGAACACGCGTTTCTCTTCCAATGCGTTGCAGAGCCTCTTGTTGGGGGACCGCGATTTCACCAATACCGATGAACTGATCCTGCGCGACCACCTCGCGTTGGTACGCACCCGCCTGGCCAACGAGCGCACCTTGCTCAGCTACATCCGTTCGGCACTGTACCTGCTGATCGGCGGCATCGCCTTGCTGCAATTGAAAGACTATGGTGACCTTCGCTGGGCCGGGATCTTTTCCTTGGTACTCTGTGTGCTCTTCGTGTTGATCGGGCTCTATCGCTACCACACCCTGCGACGACAATTGGACCTGTTCTATAGTGCCAGTTTGCCACCGCCCAAGGTGGTCAGCCCTTCCTGATCGCCATGGAGATCGCGCTCGTACTCGGCCTGCTCGTGGCCGCCATCATCCTGTTCAGCACGGAGCGCATCGGTGTGGACGTTGTGACCGGTCTGCTGCTCATCGTACTGGTGCTCACCGGCATCATCACCACCAACGAGGCCTTCGCGGCCTTCGGCACGGAGTTCATCATCATGCTGGCGTCCATCTATGTGATCACCAACGCCGTGGAAACGTCAGGGGTGCTGGATGAGGTCGCCACACGTTTGAGCCGATCCCGCCCGGCGAAAGTCGTCGGCCTCATGCTCTGGCTCCTGCCCTTCACCGCGCTGATGAGCGCGTTCATGAACAACACCACGCTCACCGCGCTGCTCATTCCACCGGTGCTTGCGTTGGCGAAGAGATCCAAGCTGCCCGCGAGCAAACTACTGATGGCCCTGGCCTTCTCCAGCATCGTGGGCGGCACTTGCACCGTGATCGGCACCAGTACCAACATCGTGGTAACCGCCTATCTGGAGCAGCATGGCATCGCCACCATCGGCATGTTCGACTTCTTCGGCATCGGGCTCGTCCTGGTGGCCGTTACTCTGGTGTACATGCTCACGGTCGGGCGGTGGCTCACCCCGGTGCGCGAGGCCCCCGATGAAGGCACCACAAGCGCGGGCAGGCTCTACACCAGCGAGATCCGTGTGCTGGCAGGCAGCAGCTTGATCGATACGGCTGTCGGTGCGTCCGAACTCACCGCCAGCGGTTTCGAGGTGCTGTCCGTAAAGCGCAATGGCCACCAACAATTCGGAACCCGCGGCATGCGGTACACCGAAGGCGACGTGGTGCTGGTGCAAGGCGACGTGGACACCCTGCTGGCCGTTAAAGACAAGGCCGGCATCGAGATCCTGGCGGATGAGCTGATGGCCGCCAACGCCAAGAACCAGGACGTGCTGCTGACCGAAGTATTGATACCGGCCAGTTCGCATCTGGCAGGCATGACCATCAAGCAGGCCCGATTCCTTGACCGGTACGGCATGGCCGTGGCCGCCGTCCATCGTGCGGGGGTGCGCCTGGCCAGCCATATCAGCAAAGTGAATCTGCGCGTCGGCGATGTGCTCCTGGTGCAAGGTTCACGCGAGGCCATACGTGCCCTCAACGATCAGCACAACCTGATCATGCTGGAGCGGTTCACCCCCGATCCGCAACGCGTGCGCAAAGGCTACATCTCCATCGGCCTCTTCCTGCTGGCCATCCTACTGAGTACCACCGGCCTGGTTCCCTTGGCCATCGCCTTCCTCAGCGCAGCGCTCGCCACGGTGCTGCTGCGCATCACCGACAGCACACAAGCATACACCAGCATCGATTGGCGCTTGATCATCCTGATCGGTGGTATGACGGCCATGGGTACGGCCATGGTGAACAGTGGTGCGGACCAGTTCCTCAGTTCCTGGGTAGTGAAGCTCTGCGCACCGATGGGTGTGCAAGGCACCCTCGCCGGTTTCATGGTGCTCACCGTACTGCTTACCCAACCGATGAGCAACGCCGCGGCGGCCTTGGTGGTGCTGCCCATCGCCATCAGCGCGGCCACCGCGTTGGGCGCATCGCCCATCACCTTCGGCATGGCGGTGATGCTCTCCGCCTCCATCTCGCTCATCACACCTTTCGAGCCATCCTGTGTGTTGGTGTACACACCGGGCAGCTACCGCTTCACCGATTTCCTCCGCGTGGGCGGACCACTCACAGCGCTCTTGCTGGTGGTGGTATTCTTCCTGGTGCAGCGGCAGTGGCCGCTGTGATACAGCGGTACAAGCGTTGATGCGCAGATCCTGAGGGAGAGGTGCGTATTTGGTCTCGATCGCTGGACAGGGATGACCTACATTCACCGAAAACGCTCTCCAACTACCTGAAACAGATGATAAAATACTCGACACTTCTCCTACTCCTTTCCGCCGTTGCCCCGGCCATGGGCCAATGCACGGTCGCCATTCCGGCCAATGCGGTCGCTGTTACCACCCTGCAAGGCAGCACACCGGCGAACGGCCAGTTCATCTGGGTTTGCTCCGGTGGGCTCGCAGCCGTTACAGGGAACGGCAATACCGTTTTCGTTGAAGAGCAGGGCGTAGGCTCCGTGATCGGCGACAACAACATCCTGATCACCAAAGTGTCCAGCACCTACGTGAGCGGAAACAACAATTCCGTATTCATCCTGGATGCCGCTGGTGTAGCGGACCTGGGAACCGGCACACAGATCACGACCTGTCCAAGCATCGTGTTCACCTATGCGAACGCTCCCGCCAACGGCTGTCTGGACGTGGGCATCGTCGACCTCAACACCACGGTCAGCTTCGAACTGTTCCCCAATCCGGTCGGGCGTGTACTGAACCTGGTGATCGAAGGTGCGACCATCGAGCGCGTGCGCGTGTTCGACGCACAAGGGCACGTTGCGATTGACCGCACCGGCCCAGTGAACGGCAAGATGAATGTCGAAGACCTGACTTCCGGCCTCTACCTACTGGTGGCCGATACGGACCATGGCCCACTGGTGCGCCAGCTACTGAAGGATTGACGCGTTGCTGAATGTGGTTGGCTGCTTGAGGCGCTCAGGTACTTCCTGAGTGTAGGGGCTGTGCCCGCCCCTAACAGCGCTTTGTTGTTTCAGGACGCCCATGCAACGGCAACCACCTGTGGTCGTCTTCGACTAAGCGCAAGGATGTTCCACACCTGAGCCATGCATGGAAGTTCCGTTCCACGGTGACCTCCACATTCACATCGCGACCGGGGTCAAGTACAGGCCCCCTTTCTTAGCGACCCCATGCACCCACCCTCCACGCCGCGCAATGCCACGGATACGCCCACCTACAGCCTGTGGCGCATCCTCGTCTTCTACGGCATCGCCATCACGGTTTCCAACCTCTTCCGCTTCGATCTGTTCGGGCTGAACGAGCGGCTGGGTTCATGGTCCGGCCTGGGGTACGTCATCATCCGGAACCTGCTGGAAGGTAGCGGCGTGTTCATCGGTGCGTTGGTCGGCCTATGTGCGCTGGCGCGTACGAGGCCGCTCGCGTTCTCGTTCTGGGGCACCTCGCGGAGGTCGGTCCTCTTGATGGCAGCCGTGCCTTTCGTTCTCCTTACCATCATCGGAGTACAGAACAGTTACGGCGTGAACGTGCATCTGTTCGGTGCGGTGGCCACGGTGGCCGTGCTCATCTACTGCGTGATGGAAGAATACGCGTGGCGCGGCTACCTGCAACAGGAGTTGAGCGGTCAGGGTGCAATGTTGAAGTTCGGCATCATCGGTGCGCTCTGGTATTTCTGGCACCTCAGTTTCCTGGAGAACACGGGCGTTTGGCCCAACGTCCTGTTCTTCAGCACGCTCGTTCTCGGTAGTTGGGGCATCGGCCAAGTGGCGGTGCTCACGCGGTCCATCGGTGCGAGCGCGTGCTTCCACTTCGTTGTCAATATCGCCCTGTTCAACGTGTTCTTCCACAAGGCCCTCGATCCGCTCATGCTCGGGCTGCTGATCACCGCGTGCATCGGCGTGTGGGTCATCCTCCTGAAGAAATGGGAGAAGTAGGCGACCTCATCCCGCCTAAGCAACACACATCGCACGATCACGTCTTCGCACCGAAGCCCTATCCCCATGAAGCGATACCTCCTCGCGTTCTCTCTTGCGTTGATAACTGGCGGCGCTTCTGCCCAGACCGTGGCGTGGATCCATGCCTATGAGAACACCTTCTCGTGGGCCACGTCCATGGCGCGCGGTGGCGATGGCGAACTCTACCTGGGTGGCCGTATCCGTGCCCTCGGCGACCCGTTCGATGGTATTCCCTTTGCGGGATATGGCTATCAGGACGGGTTCATCGCGAAGACGGACGCCACTGGCAATGCGGCGTGGATCGAACTGATCGGTGCCTTCAGCTCCGAGTATGTGGTAGATGTGCAGGAGCGCAACGGCCAACTGACCCTTGCGGGCAACATGGTGAACTACAGCAGCGGAAGCTCCATCAACTTCAACGGCGGTAGCTATACCATCCCTTACGCCTGCTGCAGCAACGGCTACATCATGCGGATGGATACCGCGGGCGCGCTGCAGTGGCTCTTCCACACCGACGGAAGCCCGATAGACATGCATATCGACGATACTGGCGACATCCATGTCACCACCGCAGGGGATTCCACGCGCTACTATCGGCTTTCCGGGGATGGTATCGGGGAGATGGAATTCGCGTTCGCGGACTTCCACGCGACTTCCCGACTGGTCATCGCACCAGCCGGGGATATTTACGTCGCCTCAGCGTTCACCCAGACCCATTGGTGGGCCGGTGCCACCTACACCACCTACGGTAACGGTGATATCCTGCTTTCGCGCTTCGATCCCGCGGGCACCCTCCAGTTCACCAAGCACATCGGCGGTGCCGGCAACGACATGGTGAACGACATCCACCTGGGCAGCGACGGCAACCTGCGCATGACCGGCGTATTCAACGGCGATGTCGATTACGACGGCACGCCACTGCCCGGTGACCTTGGCCGATGGTTCCTGGCGACCATCGAACCCAACGGAGACCTGCTCGCGCTGAACGACACCACCTTCACCACGCGGGGTTCCTCCGGCCAGATCATCCAGAATGACGCCGACGAATTGCTCGTGACGATCAACTTCGTTGATACGCTCATCTCCGGCACCGACACCCTGATCTCCCTCGTGGATGGCGGGGGCTATGAATCCGCCGGGGTCATCGCCAAATGGAACGTTGCCAGTGAGCTCAGTTGGTACAGGGCCTTGTCCGCGGATACCACGGACCGCGTAGGGCACATGTCCATCCGCTTCGGTCCGCTGGTGAACGACAGCATCTACATCTGCGGGTTGATGAATGAACCCGTGATCGTGGAAGGCTCGCTATACAACCTGGCGCATGACTATATCGCGTACAGCGGCCTGCTGATCGATACGACTTATGCGCCCATCCCCTTGGGATTACTACCCGCTGCGACCAGCCCCGCGCGACCGCTGCTCGTGATCCCGAACCCCTCCAGCGGCACGGCGATGCTCCAAGGCCTTCTGCCCGGCAACCGTGTTGAAGTGTTGGACGCCATGGGCCGATGCGTGATCAGTGTTCGCGTGGCAGCGAACGGTCTGCGACTGGATCCGGTCGCATTGAACGATGGGGCATACACCATCCGCGTGCAGGATGATGGCGGCGGTGTACGGATCGTCCGGTGGGCGGTGGTGCGGTAGGTCCCCACCCCCGATCAGGGTCTCCGCTTCGGGCCCCTGAGTCTTATGGATGCCTCAGGGTCCCGGATCCGCTTGAGCGCATGACCAGACCTTGTGAAAGGCACGGGTGGACGGCCTTCCCCGCCCACAAGCCGTACGCGCGCCTAACACCCGCGCCAGAGTTTGGTTGAAGTCTCGCGCCAGATGGGCGCGCCAGAGTTTGCTGGAAGACTCGCGCCGGATGGGGCTTTATGGTTGTAACGAAGAAGCCCGGCAGCCTCTCCAGCCTCTCGCTCAGGGTCTCCGCTTCGGGATTCTGAGCTTCATGGTTGCCTCAGGGTCCCGGATCCACTTGAACGCACAGCGTTGTTGCGGAGACCCTGAGGGAGAATAGGGGAATCCGCCTTACGTAACCAGACCTTCATCTTTGCGTCCATGATCCACCTCACCACTCAACGCCTCATCCTCCGCGACCTTGAAGAGACCGACATTGAAGGCATATTCGGACTGGACTCCGACCCGGAAGTGTTGCGGTATATCGGTACCCCGCTGATGAAGGATCGATCGGAAGCGGCGAACGTGATCACCCTGATCCGCAACCAGTATCAAGAGAACGGCATCGGCCGATGGGCGGTGGTGGAACGAACAACCGGCGATCTCGTCGGTTGGACCGGACTGAAAGTGGAGAAGCGGATACGTCCGCTCCAGTACTATGACATCGGATACCGACTACTTCGGAAGTACTGGGGCCAGGGCTACGCGACCGAGTCGGCCAAAGCCTGTCTGCAGTATGGATTCGAGGTCTTGAACTACCCGGAGATCTGCGCTTCCGCTGATGCGGAGAACCTAGCCTCCAACCACATTCTTCGGAAGATCGGGATGCAGCAAGGTGATCCGTTCATTTACGAAGGCAGGATATGCAATTGGTACAGTCTGCGCAAACGATAGCCCTACGGATGGCCAACCGTTCCCCAGTGTCCCCAAACTTCATCGACTCCTTCCAGACCTCCCGCGAGACCTTAAACTCCCGCAGGGTCTCCGCTCAATAATATGCGTTCAAGAGGATCGGGACCCTGCGTCGTCCAAACTCACCCGATGATCTCATGATAGTGCGTGATCGGTGCCAAGCTCGCATCCCCGCGTTCATAGAAGCCCGCACTGGAATGCGGATAGTCCAGCGCGTTGGCCACCAAGGCCCATTCACCGGAAACCGGATTGGCGTGCATGTAGTCCAGCTTCTGCTCGATCATGGCTCTGTCGAAGCACTCGCGAATATCGGAGGACGTGGTGAACACCCGGTGCTCCTGCCCTCTGGCCGCATCACTCGGCCGAACAGCCGAACGAAGGCGCTCCATCACCTTCACTTCACCTTGGGTTTTCAGGCGCTCAACGATGTCGTAGGCCAGGAACCGCTTGGCGTTGCCAAGAAGCGGATTGATAGACATGTTCTCCGGCGCATAAATGAGGAGGTGGACGTGGTTGGGCGTGATCACGAAGCCAAGGATGCGAAAGCCCTTCTCATGGGTGATCCGCATCCAGTTGTAAACGCGGTCGTAGCAGTTGGTAATCCCGATCAGACGCATCCAGCCCCAGCACGTAAAGGTGCAGAAGAAGATGGCACCGTCCGTGCGTTGGAGTGTGCGGACAGACATGCCGGAAAAGTAAGTGGGGCTTTATCTTCGGAGTGTCGAAGGGGAAGAACGCAGGGTCCCGAGGCGGAGACCCTGCGGGAGTTTAAGGGTTGTGCGTGGGCGCTACCCACATACGCTTCTTTGTCCACTGTTCGTCGCATGCGTTCCCGGCCACACGAGATGCCTCTGGCCTGACGTGGTCAAGCACAAAAGCGTGGACGCTGGCGCGAGTCGGGAATGCGGCCCAACAAAGCACGATCACCTCGTCGTTGAACGAATCATCCATTTGTATGATTTGTTCAGCCCCCATGAAGAAGCCGGCTCACCAAGGGCTTCCATCTTATCGCGCTCTGTTCAGCCCAGCACCAACTTCCGGTACTTCATCCGGTGCGGCACGATGTCCCCGCCCAGTCGCTTCTTGCGGTTCTCCTCGTAGTCCTGGAAGATTATTCCCCCGCCAGCTTGAGCGCAGTTCGAATGATCTCTGGAGACAGCCTGAAGTTCACCCGGCCCAGGTCCGCCAGAAGAGGTGCGATCAGCGGAATGATGCCGAGCGACTTCGCTTTCAGCAGGACACCAACGGTGCCTGTATGCGGCAACGCCAGATCAGCGGCCAGTCTGCGTGCTGACCAGTCGTCGAGGATCAACACGCTGCCCTCGATCTCCATGGCCAAGGCGATCGCGCTCGCCTCGCCCGGATCCACTTCCTCGGAGAACCGCTCGATCATCGTCCGGTCGTGCGGTGATCTTACATGGATCCACTCCGGAACAGCAAGTCCGTACTCCTCCACTACTTCGGGCGTGGTGAAAATGGACCCGTAGACCTTGTGCAGTATTCCCAGATGCCCAGCGTTCGTAAGCGCGATCAGGCAACTGCTGTCCGAGATAACGACCTCAGGCATTCTTCAGGTCGTTCTCCAAGTCGCTCGCGGGGTAATTGAACACGGACACGCCGTAGTCCGCCAGCCGCTCCATGAACAAGCGCTTGGTAAGCCCCGCCAGTTTGGCCGCATGCCCCAAAGCCATGCGCCCTTGCTCGTACAGACGGGCGGCAAGGATCATCCGCAACTCCATCACATCCAGTTGGACGGAGTCGGGTACTTCCACGATAAGCTGCTTGGCCATGGCCGAAAGTTAGGCAATGAGGGAAACGGCCAGAGGCCGGGCAGCATGCTGCACTCGGGAAACACCCGAGCGCCGGGATCTTGCACACCCGAGCGTGGGTTGGGGTTGGGGTAGGTGGCCCGCGGGCAACATCCGAGCGCCGAAATCATGCACACCCGAGCGCGGGTTGGTAACTATCGGTCTTTCACGAAGCGCAAGGTCGCAGTCCGCCCCTTCCATAAGGCGACCAGTATGTACGCACCTTCGCCCAAGTGGCTGATATCGATCTCTCGTTCTGAACCCAGTATCGATAGCGAACGCCCAGTGTGATCGAAGCATCGCAGATCAGTGATATCCGTCGCGGTGATCATCACTCGTTCGCGAGCTGGGTCCACGTTGGCGAAGGACCCATCCATACCGTGCCAGTCTTCTGTCACCGCGACCGGCAGACAGTTGCGCAGACATGCGCCAGCAGCGGGCGATGGGGATGCCGTTCCCAGAATAATCTCCGCAATGGCGAAGCGCTGCAGATTATCCGTGGTTGAGCCCGCTCTCTGGCGCGAGACTTCCGACCGAACGCGCCCAGCGCGGGCGGGCGGGTGTCTCGTGCCGTCAACAAACCGCGATCCGATCCTCCGTAGCGCGGATGTCTACTGGCATTCCAGATAACAGTACCGAAGGCACGGGAGGACGGCCAGCTTCGTTGACATACCCGTGGCTGGCCTAACTCCCCGCTCTCTGGCGCGAGACTTCCGACCGAACGCGCCCAGCGCGGGCGGGCGGGTGTCTCGTGCCGTCAACAAACCGCGATCCGATCCTCCGTAGCGCGGATGTCTACTGGCATTCCAG
>JANOPI010000119.1:0-7222 GCA_031421755.1 Flavobacteriales bacterium
GGGGCTTTTTTTGGATTTTTTTATATCCGTTTCATTGGTTTGTTTTTGTGGTGTGTGTTGGGGGGGTTTGTTTTTTTTCTTTACCAAAAACACTAAAAACCACTCACCACTCGCTACTCGCCACTGACGAACAATGAGCAACACGAACGAGAACAACTGGCCCCTCTGGGAGATCTTCATCCAAAGCAAACGCGGCCTCGATCACAAGCATGTGGGCAGTTTGCACGCCGCCGATGCGCAGATGGCCATCGAGAACGCGCGCGATGTGTACACGCGCCGCCAGGAAGGCCAGAGCATCTGGGTGGTGCCTGCGGCCGCCATCAGCGCCAGCCAACCCGATGATGCCGGCATGCTCTTCGATCCTTCAGACGACAAGACCTACCGGCACCCGACGTTCTACATCATGCCTGAAGGGGCCAAGTACATCTGATATGCGGTTGTCCGTTGAAGGGCCAGAGGAGCGGATCGTTGTCGGTTGTCCGGCGGGGCGGAACGAACCTGCATCGCGATTTCGTAAGTCACCGCTGCGCAGCGTCGGAAGCCTGACAACGGACAACTGACAACCGACAAGTGACCCATGACAGAAAAAGAAGCCCTCTTCACCTATTGCCTTCGCCGCGGCGATGACAACCTCATCCTGAGCCACCGCTTGGGCGAATGGTGCGGGCATGGTCCGCAATTGGAGGAGGACATCGCGCTGGCCAACCGGGCGCTTGACCACATCGGGCAAGCGCGCAACTACCTCCAGTACGCGGGTACGGTGGAAGGCAAGAACCGCTCCGAGGACGACCTCGCTTACTTGCGCACCGATCGCCAGTTCATCAATGTGAAGTTGGTGGAACAATCCAATGGTGACTATGCGCACACCATCGCCCGGAGCTTCTTGTTCGATGCCATGCACTTTCCCTTGCAACAGGCGCTGATGAACAGCAAGGATGCTCAGCTCGCCGCCATCGCCGCCAAGGCCGTGAAGGAGATCACCTACCAGCTGAAGACAAGCGCCGATTGGATGATCCGCTTCGGCGATGGAACGGAGGAAAGCCACCAGCGCGCGCAAACGGCACTGGACGATCTGTGGACCTACACCGGTGAACTTTTCGCGACGGACGACACGGATGCGTTGTTGCTAAAGGCTGGGATCGCGCCGGACATGGCACCGATCAAGGCTGCATTCGATGAGAAGGTGAATGCTGTTTTGGCCGAAGCGACGTTGAAGCGGCCCATTGATGGCTTCATGATGAGCGGCGGTCGGCAAGGAAAGCACAGCGAGCACATGGGCTTCCTGTTGGCGGAAATGCAGAGCCTGCACCGGGCACATCCGGGGGCGACCTGGTGAGTTACTCCACCGCCAAGACGCCAAGAGCGCCAAGCTTGCGCCACGCCAATACAACGTTGCGATTCCGTTGCGTCCTTGGCGTCGTGGCGGTGAAATACTAGCACGTCCATGATCACCAAAGAGCACATCCTTTTGTTGCTGGACCGTGTGACCGATCCGGAGATCCCGGTTATCAGCGTGCGCGAACTGGGCGTATTGCGCGATGTTCAGGTCGATGGCGATAAGGTGTTCGTGACCATCACCCCCACCTATTCCGGATGCCCGGCGATGGACGTGATGCGGCAGGACATCGAAAAGGAACTCCACGATGCCGGGATCACCAACGTGGTGGTGAACCAGGTCCTCTCTCCCGCTTGGACCACCGACTGGATCACGGAGGAAGGAAAAGCGAAGCTCTTGGCCTATGGCATCGCGCCCCCGGAGAAGACCGCCGACATCCGCGCGCTGAAAGGCGAAGCACCGCTCGTGGCGTGCCCACAGTGCGGGTCCAAGAACACGGTGATGGTGTCGGCATTCGGCAGCACGGCCTGCAAGGCGCTGTGGAAATGCACTGACTGCTTGGAGCCGTTCGATCAGTTCAAGTGCCTTTGAACCCTTGAACGCGACCTCTGCCGCGCAGCCGCTCCCAAAGCGACATCGACCCCATCACGGCCATCATCAGCAGCAAAGGGAAGACCATTACGAGATACCGCCATTCGCACATCCGGAATACCAGCGGATAGATGAGTATGGTGAACGCGGTGAACCATGGCACCCATTGGCGGAACGTTGTTCCTTCCTGTTGAGGCAACCAACGCATGAAGAGCATGGCCGCGCAACCGGCCACCAGGCTGAAGAGGAAGAGCGCGACCTGCGTCAACTTCCAGGCCTTTTCCCACAGCGCCATGGAACTGAACGGTTTTATTACCAGCGATTCGGTACCATTCTGAGCGAGTTCATTCGTGAGCATGCGCAAGCGGCTCATGACGTGGTAATTGAATGGGGCTCCTTGCTTGTAGGCTTCTGAGTACCGTTGAAGCCTCGTAGCGATACCGGCGGCCACGATGGAAGAGTCCGATCGGGAAAGTGTTCCGTTGGCCAAGAGGCGCACATCATCGGCCACCGACCGCAGGCTGTCCTCGTTGTACGCCGGCACATACGCGTATGGTGGTGGTGGCTGGGCCTTCCGGCCTTCGTCATCCAAGGCAGCCCCTCCCTTCCATACACCGAACCACCGCATGGTCGTTCCGGGATTCCACCAGATGTAATCGCCACCCCAGCATTGCATGAACTTCATCACCTCCCACCAGCGGCCATCGGTAACATACACGGGCATCACGCCCTCATTCGTCAGTGGATTGAATTGGCCGTTCACCCGGTAGTTGCGCACGGTCCATGCGCCATCGATCAGGACGAAGGGCAGCACGAACAACATCGCGGTCCGGAACCGTCCCAGTCCCTTCCAATACCTGAAGACGAGGTACGCGGCCGGCAGTACCAGTGCCGCATCCACGGGCCGGAGGAACACCAGCCACGCCATCAATAGACCCGCGGAGACCATCAACCAGGTGCGTTGCCGATCGATCGCCAGTTGCATTACCCATACTTGGATGATCAATACCGTCACAGAGAGGCTATCAGACGAAATGGCCGGATCGAACCAACTGGAATAGGCGCTCAAGAGGAACAGCCCGTAAACCGCCCAAGCAGCGCGCATGGATCCGCTCCAACGCAGTGTGATAAGTGCGAGCAGGTAAACACTGATCCCAGACAACAGCCATTGGAACACCACGAGGGCATCGCGGCTGGCGCGCGGTTCCATCACCGATCTGAACAGCCAATACGGGATCCCGACGCCGGGCAAGCGATAGTCCGGTTTGTAGGAACCGTGCTCGATGTAATTCTCCACGGGCAGCAGGTAGGATTCGGTATCGCCGGTGTAGATGGCGAATTCACCTATGCGGATCGTGGGCTCGCTCTCCTGTATATGATAAAACACATAGGCCGCACGGAAAACGAGGGCTACCAGGATGAGCAGCGCCCAGCGGCGCTCGAGAAAACTGTTGCCGTTCATGGGGATCGAAGGCGTGAGAACCGCCGCCACCACAAAAATGGACAGCATCGCTGCTTCGCTCAGCGGCCAAGGCGCTGTGCCACGAACAATGCAGCGTTCATCAACACCGCTTGATGGGGCTGCGTCCGGTACGCAAGCGTCTAATTTTCGCCGACATTGACGTGTATAGTCCCCATGATCCAAACAGCTGACCCGCGCGCGGGCTATCTCGCCTTGCGGACAGAGATCGATGCGGCCATCCATGAGGTGCTGAACGGCCCCGGCTACATCCTGGGCGGAACGGTCGAACGATTTGAGGCGGAGTTCGCACGGTACATCGGAGTGGCGCATGGGGTGGGCGTAAACAATGGTACTGACGCGATCCATCTCGCCCTGCGCGCGTTGGGTATCGGGGCGGGTGATGAGGTGATCACCGTTTCGCATACCGCCGTGGCCTCTGTTGCGGCGATCGCCATGGCGGGTGCAACGCCCGTTCTCGCGGATGTGGACGCGTTGACCCGCACCATCGATCCGCTGGCTGCTGAAGCATTGATCACGTCGCACACCAAGGCCATCATCGCGGTGCATCTCTATGGCTTTCCGGCGGATCTTGATGCGCTTGTGGGGCTGTGCGCGAAGCGCGGGATCACCCTCATTGAAGATTGCGCCCAAAGCCACGCGGCGGAATGGAAGGGGCGCAAGACCGGCTCCATCGGCGCGGTTTCCACCTTCAGCTTCTACCCCACCAAGAACCTGGGAGCGATCGGCGATGCCGGATTGGTCGCCACGAACGATCCCGCGATCGCGGAGAAACTGCGGTTGCTCCGGCAGTACGGTTGGGAGAAGCCGCAGTACAGCATCGTGGAAGGGTGGAACAGCCGCATGGATCCGTTGCAAGCAGGCATCCTTTCGGTGAAGTTGCGTCATTTGGATGCGCATACGGCGAGGCGACAGGAACTCGCGAGCCGGTATCGCGAGCGCTTGAACGACCTGCCACTTTCACAGCCGACCGAGCGCATTGACAGCACCCATGTTTATCACCTGTACGTGGTGGAGTTGAGCGCGGAAGCAGATCGTGATCGTTTGCGCGCGCATTTGACCACAGCCGGCATCAACGCGGGCATCCACTACCCCTTCCCGGTGCATGAACAGCCGGCCTACCGCAATGTGCGCACCGGACCTATGACGGTGACCGAACGGCTCGCCCGGACCGTGCTCTCGCTTCCCTTGTATCCTGAGTTGAGCGATGTGGACCATGAACGTGTTTGCGTAGCCGTGCGTTCATTCTTCAACAGTAGCCGATGAAGAGCACGACGATCGCTGACCTGAAGATGCTTCGACTGCGCCAGCACGCGCGTGCGGATGGTGTGCTTACGGTGATCCCGGATATCGGCCCGGATAGTTTGGGCATTCCCGTGCGAAGGGTATTCACGGTGACCGATGTGCCTGCCGGTGGCCTGCGCGGCGACCATGCGCATCGGGATTGCACGCAGGTGGTGGTCTGCCTGCGTGGTCAGGTTTCCATCCGCATCGACGACGGCCACGATTTCACGCGCGTTGATCTGAACAACGCCGATCAAGCGCTTTCGATCCCACCGGGGCTGTGGAACCAACTGACCTTCGCTGGACCGGAAACAGTGATCGCCGTGTTCTGCGACCAGCCTTACACCGAGGAAGACTACATGCGGGACCGCACAGCATACAAGGTCTACAAACGGGCGGTATGACCAAGACGGGTATGGAAAGCGTGGAGTACACGCTGATGCAGGAGGTGGAAGAGACCATGTGGTGGTACCATGGCCTGCATGCGAATATCCTGAACTCGCTGTCCAATTACGCCCCTAACGCGGGCAGCTTGCTAGATGCTGGTTGTGGCACGGGCGGCATGCTGAAAACGATCCACGGGAAGTTTCCGGGAATGCGCTTGCATGGACTGGACATATCGGAACAGGCATGCATCACGGCGCGGGCCAAGTCCGGCGCAGACGTGGTGCTCGGTTCAGTGGATGCGCTCCCCCACCCGGACCGATCATTCGATGCGTTGATCTCCTTGGATGTGCTCGGCTACGACCTGGACGTGGATGCGGCGGTGAGCGGCTTCTTCCGTGTGCTGAAACCTGGCGGACATGCCATCTTGAACTTGGCCGCCTACCAGTGGATGCTCTCCTACCATGACAAGGCGGTGGGGCAATCGCACCGGTACACGCGATCCGGGGCCAACAATTTGTTGAAAAAGCACGGCTTCGAGGTCCGGTTCGCGACTTACTGGAACACGATCCTCTTCCCGCTGATGGCGGCGCAACGGAAGCTGGTGCGTTCTTCCGGAGCAAGTGACGTGCGTCCTTTCCACCCGATGGTGAACAACGCGTTCAAAACCTGCCTGGCCGTGGAACGCGCCTTCATCCGCAACGGAGTAGCCTTGCCCTTTGGAGGTTCTGTGCTGATCGTGGCCCAGCGCCCCCCGACCAGTCCGGGTGAAACACACGCCAAGTGAAGACGCTCTCGATCATCGTCCCGGTCTATAACGGTGCCAGCAGCATCGATCGGCTGGTGCGCGAATTGGCGCAGCTGCAGGTTGAAGGCGGCGTAGAACTGGTGCTGGTGAACGACTGCAGTCCGGACAATAGTTGGGAGATCATCCAACGCTTGGTGAAGGAACAGCCCATGCCATTAGTGGCCGTGGACCTGGCGAGGAACTTCGGCGAGCACAACGCGGTGATGGCTGGCTACGCGGCGAGCAGCGGCAAGTTCATCATCAACATCGATGATGATTTCCAGAACCCGCCCAGCGAGGTGGTGAAGTTGCTGGAGTATGCCCAAGCACATCCCGAGTTCGATGTGGTGTACACGAAATACGCGCGCAAGCGGCACAACTTCTTCCGGAACCTGGGCAGCCGTTTCAATGATCGGGTAGCAAGTTTTTTGCTCGATAAGCCAAAGGGCCTGTATCTGTCGAGCTTCCGCTGCGTGAACCGATTCCTCTGCGACGGTATCCTTCAGTATGTGGGACCTTACCCCTACATCGATGGGATCATCCTGGAGCGCACACAACGCATCGGCACCTTGCAGGTGATGCATGCTCCACGCAAGGAAGGCCGCAGCAGCTACACGCTGCGCAAGCTGATCCGCCTCTGGCTCTTCATGTTCGTGAACTTTTCGGTGATGCCCTTGCGCATCAGCAGCATCATGGGCTTCGTGTTCAGCGGATCAGGATTCCTCCTCGCGATCTACGTGGTCATTGAGAGTTTCATCCGTGACACTCCGCAAGGCTGGCCTTCTATCGCAGCGGGGGTCTTGGTGTTCTCCGGTATCCAGCTGCTTATGCTGGGGCTGGTCGGGGAATACCTCGGGCGCTTGTACCTGATGCAAAAGGGAAAGCCGCAGTATGTCGTACGGACAAAGTTGGACGTGGAGAAGCGTTGATGGGGCTCTGCCTATGAGCGGCTGTAGCTTGTCAATCCTTCGCGTCCAGATGCAACCGGTGCAGGACACGGTGTACCATGGGCGTCAGGATCACCGCTACCGTAGTGAGCAGCGCGATCCCGCTGAAGAGCGCATAGAACGCGGCGAAGAGCTTGGCGCTGTCATCGGGCAGCGGATCAACAGGTCCCATGCCGCCCAGGATCATGCTGGCGTTCAGGAAGGCGTCAACGGCGGTGAGTTTGCCGAAACGCATGTAACCCCACATGCCGATGCCGAGGCTCAGACCAACGAACACGAGCGCGGCGGTCACGTACTTCAACTGCCGCAGCCAATAGGTGCGCACCAGGGCCAAGGGCTGTTTGTGGTGCTCCAGTTTCATCGGGGTGAAGCTATGTGGCGTTCCGCGATGCCGGGTCAAGCCCGGCATGACA
>JANOPI010000120.1:0-24757 GCA_031421755.1 Flavobacteriales bacterium
CAGACAATCAAAGTCCTCGAACGAAGGATTGGGGATGATGGAGGCCACCTCTCCACCTCCTGTAATGGTCCCGCAGAAACAATCCGTGGTATCGTTCAGGTCGATCAGCCCATCCGCATCATCGTCGATAGCGTTGTTGCAGACCTCCTGTGCGGTGGCGAAAAGCGCCAAAAAAATCAGGCATACGGTAGCCAGCGCCCTTGTCATCGGGTACTACTTCAGCAGGCTCACGTGCCCGAAGTATTCGTGGTTGACACGCGACAGCATATCACGGGTCTCCAGCTTCCAGATGTACATGCCGGTCATCAGCACGTCTCCACCCGCTTTGCCTTCCCACCCTTTGGACGGGTCCGTGCTCGCCCATACTTCTTGGCCCCAGCGATCGAAGATCGTGAGACTGTATTGGGCGTCCTCCTGGTCCTTGATCAACGGGCGCCACGTGTCGTTCACGCCGTCTCCATCGGGTGTGAATGCGTTCGGTGCATACACCACATAATAGCCATCGATCACTACGTTGCGGATCATCGTGTCCGTGCAGGTGTGTACATTGGTCACTATCAATCGCACGGGATACGTTCCCAGATCCTGATCCGGGAAATGCAGCGCGGGATGTTCGTCCTCGCTGGTGCCGAGCACCCCGTCCTGCCCGAACTCCCAATCCCATTGGATGGCGTCCACGCTGCTGGAATCGAAGAACGAGATGTAGGTTTCAAAGTAGTCCGTGGGTTGTGGGCCGAAAACGAAAGCCGCCTCCGGATGGTCGAATACAGTGATCAGGTCGGAATAGGTGGTGTCGCCATCACAATTCTGCGGAGAGATCACGCGCAAGGAGACCGGATACACACCTGCATCCACATAGGTATAGGTGGGCAGACACAGCGCGGACGTATCGCCCGTGCCGAAGGACCAGCGGCAGGTGTTGGTGAATGCCGGGTCGGTCGTGTTCATGAAACTCACCTCCAAGGGGTAACAGCCACTGTCAGGTTGGTTCGTGAAGCTGACCACGGGGTGGCCATACGCCGTGATCAGCTCATCCTCTTCCACTTCTGCGGAACAGCCCAAGGGATGCGTCACCAGCAGACTCACCGAATAGATGCCAGCTTCCACGTACACGCCGGTCGGGTCATTCTGATCCGTAATGGTGCCATTTCCCAGATCCCACTCGACGCTTCCCACCTGACCGGCAGGGGTGGTGTTGGTGTACTGGATGGTCAATGGGGTACAACCGGCCACGGTGTCGGTGGTGAAGCTCACTTGGGGCTCGGCATACACGATGATCAGGTCCGCCAAAGTGGTATCGCTCGTACAGCCCGAAGCGCTCGTCACTGTTAGGGTTACGCTGAACGTATCCGGCACATTGAAGGTGTGTGTTGGTGCGCAAAGATCCGCAGTGCCACCGTCACCGAAGGCCCACGAACAATCCCCGGAGAGCGTGTCCGTTGTGTTGGTGAATCCTACTGACATACCGATGCAGCCCTCCAATAGGTCCGCCGAGAACGTGGGTTGCGGATATTGGTGAATGGTGACCAGTGTGGTGTAGGTGGTATCCGTCGGACAATAGTCCTCGGAGACCAGCGATAAGGTGACATCATAGGTACCCGGCTCTGTGTATGTGTGGACGGGCTCATACGCGTCGGAAACCGTTGACCCATCTCCGAAATCCCATTCGATGCTGATCACTTGCGACGTGTCGGACCCATTCTCGAACTGGAAGGTGATGGGATCGCAGCTACTGGCAGGAACGTTGGCGATGTTGGCCGGCACACAAAGAGGGGGGGAGACGTATATGTCGCTGATCACACAGGCCGTGTCGAAATAGCTGACGAACTGGTACCAGCCCGTGTCCAGGTCATTCACTGCGACCTCCAGGATGGTGTCGGTTTCCCCGATCAACGCAACGCCTTGGTAGAACCACTGGTAGCTGTTGGCGATGGTGTCCGGATGCCCGGTAAGGGTGAGGTCTTCTGTGTAGTACTCCCCATCCTGGTCCACCGTCGAGCCGAACAGACTGGACTCGTTCAAGGTGAGATTGTCGAAAATGAAGTAGGCCAGCCAAGGATCGAACACGTTCGGGTAGTCAGCAGGCAAGGTGCAAGGTGAACCCATCACGATCACCTGCACATCTATGGTGGGGGTGAAGGTGATGGTGATATCACTCCATGAGTTGCTCGGCGTGTAGGTAGCATAGCCCAGCGTGGTCCAGCCCTCATTCCCAGGGCAAAGACTCACTGGGGCCGGGAAGGACGGGCAATAGTCCAGCCCATAAATGGTCACATTCACCGGGCTCAGGTCCAAGGTGGTGGTCAAATTCAAGAAGTTGTCGATCTCGAATGCGGCCACCGACATGTTCAATGTGTACGAGGTCCCTGCGGTCATCGGGGAGAGGAGGCAGCCCCCGATGTACTCCATGTAGTCATGACAGAAGTAACCACCCACGCACCCGTTGCCACCTCCGGGCAGGGGTTGTTCGATCCACGACGGCATGTAGGAAGGGCTGAGGAAATAATCCGAGGTGGAACTGGTGACCTGCGCCCAACCTTCGGCACAATCCAGTTGGCTGTAGGAGGTCGGTTCACAGTCGAAATCCTCGAATGAGGCGTTGGGCAAAATGGAGGGTACTCCGCCACCGCCTATGGTGACACCACACACGCAGTCCGTGGTGTCATTCAGGTCGGTAAGCCCGTCCCCGTCGTCATCCACAGCGTTCAGGCAGTTCTCTTGGGCGCTGGCGCCAACAACACACAGAGCAAGGCTGAACAGCAGTAGGTGACGGTGGATCTTCATTGCGGACGGGTATATTGACAGCATGACGAACGAAGCTGGTCATCAGGTTGTTCGAGCGGAAAGATATCTCACGGACCGTTCCCCCGTCGAGCGGTCGAAGGGTGGTTTCCAACGATCGCACCTTCTGCCCGGGCTGGGCACGAAAGCCGAAGCTGCCCTGTTCAGGCGCTCGTAACCCCCGGCGGATGCAGGCTAGTTATCGAAGGAACCTGACGGCTTGGTTGTTGAGTCTGGCCACGTAGATGCCTGGAGCGGTGTGCATCAAAGAGACCCGATGACCCGAACCGTTGAGCTGGGTCGAGACGACCAGACGGCCGGTAGCGTCGAAGACGTTGAGTTCCGATCGGTCCGCAACAACGCTCACGCGGAGCGTCGCATCATCCGCGGAAAACCACAGGATGATGCCTTCTGTGATCAGCGGTTGGATCACGGTGTTCAACCAATCGAACGGATAGGAAAGCGTTGAACACCCTTGCGCGTTTGTCAATTCCACGGTGTAAACACCGCTCTCTGAGGGAACGAGGTACGCATCGGTAGCCCCAGGAAGGAGGAGGCCGTTCAAGAACCACTGGTAAGTACCCGGCAAGGGACACCACAGACCATCCACTGTGAGCGCGATGTATGGTGTTGGCTCGATCTCGGTCTCCACCGGGTACGTCGTGAGTGAACAGGAGCTGTCCCCGACTGTGCGGAACACATATTCCCCAGAGTCCAGTGACCATGCCGAAACGGCAAGCACACTATCGGATGCGCCTTCGATGGCGATGCCGTTCTGGTACCATTGGTAATCGGTCGCCGTACTGTCCGGATGTGCGGTGAGCACCAGATCGGCTTCGCACCAGTTGCCTTCGCTCGTGATCAGGGCACCAACCGTCCCGCTGGTAGTAAAGGAGAGTTCGTCCATGAAGAAATAGGCCAGCCACGGATCGAAAACGTTGGGGTAGTCCACGGGCAATTGACAGGGCGAACCCAGCATGATAGCGGCCACATCAAAGGTGGGATGGATCGACACGGTGATCGTGCTCCACGAAGTGCTCGGCGTGTAGTTCGCGTGCCCGATCTCCGTCCACCCTTCGTTCGCAGGGCACAAATTGATCCCCGTTGGCCAGCTCGGACACGTGGAGAGGCCATAGACCGTCACATTCAAAGGGCTCAGGTCAAGTGTGGAGGTGTTGGTCAGAAAATTATCCACCTCGACCGCACTGATCGACATGTGAAGTTCATAGGACGTGCCGACTTCCAGCGGTTGAAGCAGACAGGTTCCGACATACTCCATGTAGTCATGGCAGAAGTAGCCGCCTATGCAGCCGATACCCCCGCTCGGAAGTGGTTGCGGGATGAATAATGGCATGTAGCTATCCGACAGGAAATAATCCGACGTGGAAGAGGTCCCTTGGAACCAATCCGAAATGCAATCCACCTGACTGTACGATGAGGGCATGCAGTCGAAGTCCTCGAAGGAGGGATTCGGCAGGATCCCGTCCAGCAACACCGGTGCGAGGCCGCACACACAGTCCGTGCTGTCGTTCAGATCGATTAGGCCGTCCGCGTCGTCGTCCACGCCATTGTCACAGAGCTCTTGCGCATGGAGCATACATGCGGGAATAACTGCTGAAAAGAGCAGTGCGTAGCGGGAAACCATCTGAGGGAAATAGATTGAGCGAAGCTATGGCCTTGCGTGGTAGACCAGCGGTTGCCTGCCGCCGAAATGCAAGAAGGCCCCCGAAGGAGCCTGCGTACGGGTCAACAGGTGCGCTATTCGCAGTAGATCGCCAAGAGGTCGTCCACAGCGGTGTCACCGAGTTCCTTGGCCCTGTTCAGGTCGGTGCAGGCTTCAGGTTTGCGCTCCAGGTGGACCAGTTCGATCGCACGTGCGGAATACGCGCGGTGCATCCAGCCATCGAGCGCTATGGCCCGGCTCAGATCATCATAGGCCTGCTGGTGGGCGTTGGTGTGCGCATGTGCCATGCCCCTGTTGAACCAGCTGCGCGCATCCTTCGGGGCGAGGGCTACAAAGCGGTCGTAGACGGCTATCGCCGTCTGTGGATCGCCTTGGCGCATACGAGCTTCACCAAGGCTCATCAAGGCATGTTCGGCGATGGGGCCTTCCGGGTGCAGCACCAGCACGGTGTTCAGGTCGGCGATGGCTGCAGGAAGGTCCTTCCTCGTCATATTCACTTCGCTTCTGCGCAATCGCGCATTGGCATCGTTGGGCATCAGCTCCAATGCCCTCTCCAGGTCGCTCAGCGCCGCGTTGGTTTCTCCCGTGCTCATATGGCATACGCCCCGGTAATACCAAGCCTTTCCGTTCTCCGGGTGGGCTGCCAGTTCGCGTGTTAGGAAGGCGATGGCGTCTTGGGGTCTGTCGTTCTTCAGGGCCATGACACCGGACCGGAACGCGGAAAGCTCCGCTGCGGCAAGTGTGGTCCCTACAGAACTGGCCAGGTCTTCGGCGACCACAGCAGTCTGTGCTTCGGCGAGCATTGGCTGAACGAGCAGTGCGAACAAGTACCCTCTCCACATGGTGGCGCTTTCAACGGCTGGGGGGTTGATAGGTTTCTGTGAAGGACGGTGCGAAGGGCTGCCAGCGAGGGAAATTTGGCCGCATGGTGCTGAACTCTGAACCGGTCTCGTTGGATATTGGAATACTCGCGCTACGGCTGGGAGCTGGGGGCACTATGCTTTGGCAGCACGGCTGGCCCAAACTGTCCTCGTTCACGGAACGAATGGACGCATTCGCTGACCCCATCGGATTGAGCCCTGTGATCTCCTTGGGGCTGATCGTGCTCGCCGAAACCGTTTGCGCAGCGCTTGTTTCATTGGGGCTTTGGACGCGCCTGACCACACTGCCGCTCATGATCGGCATGGGCGTGGCGGCGTTCGTGGCCAACGGGGACCAGCCCTTCGCCAAGCAGGAACTCGCCGTCTGTTATCTGGTGGCCTTTCTGGCGATCTTCTTCACCGGAAGTGGCCGTTACAGCTTGGACCGGTTGAAGTTCAGCTGAGCGATCTCAGGTGAGCGCTCCGTCCAACTGCAGGCGCTCACGCACTTTGCTCATGTAAAGACCGCCGATGGGTATGCGTTCTTCGCCCTCATCCAGGTGCAGCTGGTAATCTTCGATGGCCTTGATGCTGCCCAAGCGAACGATGTAGGAGCGGTGAACCCGCAGGAACTGGTCCTGTGGCAAGCGTTGCTCGATTCCCGTCATGGTGCTGTACACCACGAATCGGCGGGCGCCCACCTGGATGCCCACATAGTCCTTCAACGCTTGGATGAAACGGATCTCGCGGCACAACACCCGCTGCTGCCGTCCTTTCACCGTAATGAACAACGCGGCTTGGTCACCCTCACCGGCCAAGCGCATGCGCAGGTCGTCCCGCTCGCGGCGCAAATTCATGTCCTTGCCATGGTTGTGAACGGCCATCTCTATGGCCACCACCAGATCCACCTGGCGGAACGGCTTGATCACAAAGCCATAGGGGACGGCCGTGCGCGCGCGATTCACTGTCCCGATATCGGAGTTCGCCGTGAGGAAGACCACCGCCGATCCCGTGCGCTCCCGGATCTGACGAGCCGCATCCACACCGCTCATGCCGCCTTGTAACGCAATGTCCATCAATACCACTTGTGGCCGGTGCTCTTCGCACAACTCAATGGCCTCTTCACCCGATGCGCATGAACCCACCACGGAATGCCCGCTTCGCTTGAGTGTATTCTCGATGTCCAATCGAACGATCGCCTCGTCTTCAACAACGAGTACGCGGGCCTTAATGGCCGAGAGTGTTTCCGGAACGTGGAGCATGGCGTGCGCGAACTATGCCCAACACTACGCGAAGGGCTGGGTGAATGATCCGGGAAATCGACAGACCGGGCAAGTCGTCAGATGAGGGGGGTAATTCACCCTTCGTTACCACCCGTTCGCATCAGCCGATGGTTCAACGGGCTCTGGCCATATCAACGAGAGGCGCGTGATGGGCGGTACCGCATAGGATCCCCAGCCTGTCCGTTGTCGGTTGCGTCGCTGGGGGCGGTACGGGTACTTTCGCGCCTTGATGCCAAGGCTTTCCTTCCGGTCCGGCGCCGCACTGCTCGCCTTGGTCGGCTTGAACGGGGGCATTGCACATGGCCAGATCGTCCTGAATACGAACCTGAATGCCCAAACCGCCGTGCAGAACATCCTGCTCGGCCCGGGTATCACTGCCTCGAACATCACGTTCAATGGCCTGCCGGGTACACAGTTCAGCAGCCAGTTGGCCGGTTACAACGGGGTGAACTGCAACATCGGCTCTTCTGGTGGGATCGTGCTCACTACAGGTGCCTGTACCAACGTCTTCGGCCCGAATAATGTCGGGGGCAGCACCCAGGCCTGTGTTGGGCCGCCCTGTGGGGGAGGAGATGCCGACCTCCTACAGGCGGCGCAACTCACCAACCCGGGAACGAACAGCATCAACGACGGTGCGGTGCTCGAATTCGATTTCATCCCCACAGGGGATTCCCTGAAGTTCGAGTTCATCTTCGCTTCAGAGGAGTACCTTGAATTCGTCGGTTCAGGATTCAATGATGTGTTCGGTTTTTTCTTGAGCGGCCCGGGTATCAATGGGCCCTATTCGAACAGCGCGGAGAACATCGCCCTGGTGCCGGGAACGGCCACGCCGGTGACCATCAACTCGGTGAACGATGTCTCGAACAGCGCCTATTATATCGTGAATGGTACTGGTGCCGACGCGCCCTACAACAGCAGCCCCACCTATATCCAGTATGATGGCTTCACAGTTAAGATGATGGCGCTGGCAGGCGTTACCTGCGGCCTCACTTACCACATCAAGATCGCCATTGGTGATGCGGGGGACACGGCATTGGATAGTGCGGTCTTCCTGGAAGCAGGAAGCTTCGCCAGCAACGCTGTGACCTTGAGCTCGCAGATCGATTTCGGTGGGCAGGACAGTACCATTTACGAAGGTTGCGGCCAGGCCACCATCATGCTCGCCCGGGCGAATGGTTTCCTGGGCACCGAGATCGTTGAATTGATCACACAAGGTGTGGCAACGGAAGTGCTGGATTACTCGGAATTGCCCGATCAAGTCATCCTCTCCGCCGGGGTGGATACGGTCTACCTGACGATAGCCTCCGTGCTCGACAACCTGATCGAAGGTCCAGAACTCGTCGAACTCATCGCTGTGACCAATGGACCATGCGGATCGGACAGCACCTTCCTGCGTTTCTACATCGATGATGCACCGCCGATCGACTTCTTGATGGGGCCCGGTGCCTCCTTGCCGTGCCCGGGAGATAGCGCCTTTGTGGGTGCAACGGTAGGCGGTGGCTATGGAGACCTGGTGCTCGATTGGAACGCGGGCGTACCCGATGGAACCACCGCAGGTTGGGTAACGCCCGGCCAGACCACCACATACACATTGACGGTAACGGACGATTGCGGGGTGTTCACGCAAAGCGGGTCCGCCACGGTGATCGTTCCACAACCCCAACCCGTTGTGGCCATAGCCTTGCCCGATACGTTGTCCCACTGCCCGGAACCCTCCGTGACGCTACAGGCCGGAGTGCTGGGAGGAATACCTCCATACAGTTATCAATGGAGCGATGGTATGGGCATCACACCACAAGCCCAGGTAGCGCCGCCCGTCACCCGTACATGGTCCATAACGGTAACAGATGCATGTGGTGCTTTCTCCTCCGATGAAGTGACCGTGACGATCGCGTATGATTCAGTTGACATCGTGGCTTCACTGGACACCACGATCTGCTTCAACGATACCGCTCGGCTCAGCGCCGTGACCTTCTTCGGCCATGGCGACCATGATGTGCTCTGGGTCGATGGTGCCACCGGCCTGCTCCATGAGGTGAGCCCACCGTGGAGCATGGATCACCTGGTAACGGTAACGGACGGCTGCGGTATCAGCGCGAGTGATGTGGTGCATGTGGAGGTCCATCGGCCTTCAGCGGACTTCACGCACCATACGGACCAATACACGGTGGCCTTTCCGATCCAATTCGTGGACCAGAGCCAGGGCGGTACCAATTGGTTGTGGGAGTTCGACTTCGAGGGTGAGACCAGCGAGGAGCTGTATCCCGTCTTCACCTACCCGGAGCCAGGCATTTATACGGTGATCCTTACCATAACGGATGATCTGGGATGCATTGACAGCACCTACCAAGTGCTCTTCATCGATCCTGCCGCGCACTTCTACCTGCCCACGTCCTTCACCCCGAACGGGGATGGTATCAACGAAACATATGGGGCCTCAGGTGCCGGTGTGCTGGACTTCGAGATGCGGATCTTCAACCGCTGGGGAGAGTTGATCTTCAATAGTGACCGCATGGAAGACCAGTGGGACGGTACCTTGAACGGGGGAGCAGTACCTGATGGCATGTACGTAGTGCGGGTGCGCGTGCGCGATGTGCTCAACGTGAAGCGCGAGCACTTCGGGCAGGTGACTTTGATGAGGTAGGGGCGGGAGAGAGACTATTCCTCAGTGGTCTCCTCCGTAGGCCCGACGAAGCTCACTGAACGCTTGCTTTTCGGTAAGACCTGCCCATCGCTCCGAAGCAACGTGAGATCCGCAGTGTATAGTTCACCAGGTATCAGTCCGAACGCTCCGGAGCACATGCCATGACCGATCGCGACAAGTCCGTCTTTCACCTGAAGAATATAGTTGGTTCTGTTCCCATCCTCGCGGGTCAAGCGCACCTCGCATAACGCACCTTGTGGAATGGCCGTACCGAGTTCGACGTAGATGTAGGTGGCAGGGCCGCATCCGTACTCAACCAAGGTCGACCGGGCAACTATTGCTTCGCGCGCAACGGTCATCGAAGTATGCCCGGACGGAGCCGCGATGGTCCATGAATATGGAACCGCTTCAAAAAGGTCCTCCCATCGCAAGGGTCGGGGGAGCGCAGCTGGCAGGTCTTCGAGATACAACGTGTATGTGCGCCCGATTTCTAGGGCCGCTGTCGGGATGAACATGGCTTGGCACAGTGAGAATTGGCCCGCCTGACCGGTGATAAAACGGAGCGGCACACGCGTTTCGCCGGCAGTCAAGTACGCCATGCCGTTGCGCAGGTGGGTCATGAAGAGCGCATGATCGACCTGGTAAGCTTCAATCAACAATGCCTGATCCTGGGCAAGGGTTTTTCCTGAGGGATAGGCCCACATCTGTGGGCCGGCGCACTTTGCGAGAGCTCCAGACCCGACTATTAGCAGAAGGGTAAGCAGGACCGCGCGCATGGCCGTGGACTCAGAACGTCGCCACCTTCTCGCCCTTGTACACCCCGGCGGTCAGGTTCGCTTGCACTTGCTTGAAGCTTTTAATCGTACGCTCGACATCCTCTATGGAGTGCGCAGCGGTCGGGATCAGACGCAACAGGATCTCGTCCTTCGGGATCACCGGGTACACCACGATGCTGCAGAAGATGCCGTGGTTCTCGCGCAGGTCCACCACAACGGCAGTGGCTTCAGGCACACCACCCTTCATATAAACGGGCGTTACACAGCTGTTGGTCTTGCCGATGTCCAGTCCCGCTTCCTTCAATCCGTTCTGCAGGGCATTGGTGATGTTCCACAGTTTCTGGCTGAGTTCCGGCATCGTGCGCATCATGTCCAGGCGCTTCAGCGCACCGATCACGATCGGCATAGGCAGGCTCTTGGCAAAGGTTTGGCTGCGCATGTTGTAGCGCATGTACATCATGATGTCCTCCGGCCCGCTGATGAAGCCACCGATGCTGGCCATCGCCTTGGCGAAGGTGCCGAAGTAGACATCCACATCCTTGTGTACGCCTTGGAAGTCTGCTGTTCCGCGACCGTTCTCGCCCATCTGGCCGAAGCCATGCGCATCGTCCAGGAACAGGCGGAAGTTGTACTTGGCCTTACGCTCGACGATCTCCTTCAGCAGGCCTTGGTCGCCTGCCATGCCGAATACGCCTTCGGTCATTACCAGGATGCCGCCACCCGATTCCTTCGTAAGCCGGGCCGCGTTCTCCAGCTGCTTGTCGAAGCTGGCCATGTCATTGTGCTGGAACACGAAGCGCTTGCCCATGTGCAGGCGGGCACCATCGATCATGCAGGCATGGCACTCGCTGTCATACACGAGCACATCATGGCGGGAGAGCAGCGCTTCGATCGCGCTCATGCAGCCTTGGTAGCCGAAGTTCAGCAGGAAGGTGTCATCCTTCTGCATAAACGTGCTGAGTTCATCCTCCAACTGTTCGTGGTACTTGGTCTGCCCGCTCATCATGCGCGCCCCCATGGGGTAGGCCATGCCCCAGTCCCGCGCGGCTTCCATGTCCACTTTGCGTACCTCCGGATGATTGGCCAAACCGAGGTAGTTGTTCAAGCTCCACACCAGCACCTCCTTGTCGCGGAACATCATGTGGGCACCCAGTTCGCCTTCGAGCTTTGGGAAGCTGAAGTAACCGTGAGCCTGTTTGGCGTGGCGGCCGATCGGGCCAGCGTCTTTGCGGATCTTGTCGAAGATGTCGTTCATCAGTGCTTGCTTGATGGGAAGTCGCCGTGCCTTGGGCAGGCGGGCGCGAAAATAACCGGGAGGCGTGGAAAGCCCAGTCTGACTTGTCAGCGATCCGTCAACAATGGCCCGGGGTTTCGTCCTCTACGCCCAACGGAAACAAGATCAGGAGCGGGTTCCATGGCAGCATAAGACCAGTGAAAGCGGTTGGCGCACGAACCGTGCGGGTACTCCGTTGGTGCATGCGGCTACATTTGCCGCCCGCTGATGAGAAAAGTCCTGCTCTTCGTGCTGCTCCTAGCCTTGATCGGCTCTTCGTGCAGCGACTTCAATAAAGCCCTCAAGGCGAGCGGGGAAGGAGCGGTGGCCTTGAAGATGGCCACGGCCGAGAAGTACTATGCGATCGGGGCGGCCGGTTCAGCCTCCGGCGCTACCCGGAAGCAAAAGCGCAAGGCCTCCGGTGGTTACGAGCGCGCATTGCCGCTCTTGGAGGAACTCACCGCCCTTACACGCACGGACACGCTCTTCGAGCGCGTAGGCTACCTCTACGCCAAGAGCTACTATGGCATCAAAGACTATGTGCTGGCGGGTTATTACCTGGAGAACTTCGCCAAGACCTTCCCAACGAGCAAATATGCCGAGGAATGCGCTTTCCTCAGCGCCATGTGCCAGTACAAGGAATCGCCCGAGCATGAACTGGATCAGAGCGCTACAGCCTCGGCCATCGATCAGTTCCAGCTTTTCCTCTCGCTTTACCCGAACACCGCGCTCACCGATAGTTGCAATACGTTGATCGACCAATTGCGCCTGAAGCTGGAACGGAAAGAGCACGCCGGGGCGATGCAATACGTGAAGACCCGCAACTATGAGCCGGCAGGTATCGCCTTGCGCAATTTCCTGAAGAAGTGGCCCAACAGCCGCTTCCGGGAGGAAGTGCTCTACAACATCCTGCTCACGGACCATGACCTCACAGTGAACAGCGTGGCCACGCGCAAGCCCAAACGGGCGGAGGAAACGCTGCGCAGCTATCAGGCCTTCGAGGACGCCTTTCCCCAGAGCGACCGCCTCCGCTCGGCCCAGAACCTGCGCGATGACATCCTCGGAAAGGAAGAGAACTATGCCTTTGACGCCTTGGTAGCCAGCCATTCACAGGCTGGTGGGGCCTTCGGGGCAGCGCGCCAGAACGGGGCGGACGAAGGGATCCGCTTCTATGATACCTTCGCGGCCCGATTCCCGGAAAGCCGGTTCCTGCCCGAGGCCCATCGCCTGCGCGAGGAACTGGTGCGCATGAAACAGAACCCGTCCAGCCAGCAAGAACCATGAGCCTCAAACACGCCAGTTCCGCCAAGTCGACCATTACCCGCGACGTGAACCTCCTGGACAAGGAGACCGGCAACATCTACGAGAGCGTGTCCATGCTCGGCAAGCGTGCGAACCAAATAGCCGTGGAGATCAAAGAGGAACTCAGCGCCAAGCTCGAAGAGTTCGCCGTTAGCGGAGAGAACCTGGAGGAAGTGTATGAGAACCGCGAGCAGATCGAGGTGAGCAAACACTATGAGCGCATGCCCAAGCCCAGCGCCATCGCCATCTCCGAAATGTTGGAGGGCCGCATCGTGATCCGTCGTCCGGGTGACGAAGGACATCCCCAAGCCAAATAATCATCACACGTCCCATCCACGGATGGACAGTGTATTCCCACGCAAGGTGCTGCTCGGTGTCTCGGGCGGCATCGCTGCTTTCAAGACCCCGCTGCTCGTACGTGCCCTGGTGAAGGCCGGTGCCGAAGTGCAGGTGGTCATGACCCGTGCCGCGCATGATTTCGTGACCCCGCTCACGCTGAGCACGGTGAGCGGACGCCCCGTACTAACCGAGCTCGTTGGCCAGAATGGCACATGGAACGACCATGTACACCTGGCGCGTTGGGCCGATGTGATGCTGGTGGCCCCCGCCACAGCCAATACGCTGGGCAAAATGGCGCACGGCCTGTGCGACGACCTGCTCCTGGCGTGCTACCTGAGCGTGACCTGCCCGGTATTCGTGGCCCCGGCCATGGATCTGGAGATGTACCGTGATGCCGGGACCCAGGCCAATCTGAACACCCTGCGCCATCGCGGGGTGCGCACCATCGGGCCGGCCAGTGGTGAACTGGCCAGCGGACTCAGCGGTGAAGGACGGATGACTGAACCCGAAGCCATCGTTGACGCGTTGGTCGCTGCGCTACTATCCGGTTCCAAGCTGGCCGGCAAACGGATCCTCATCAACGCTGGCCCTACGCAGGAGGCGATCGACCCGGTGCGTTACATCGGTAACCGGAGCACTGGAAAAATGGGGTTTGCATTGGCTGAAGAAGCCGCATTGCGCGGTGCGCTGGTGGAATTGGTCGCTGGACCCGTTGCGTTGCGTACTGATCGTGCGGGCATCTCGCGCACGGACGTGGTGACCGCGGCGGAAATGGCAGCTGCCTGCAAAACGAAGTTCACCGCCTGCGATGTGGCCATCCTGAGCGCCGCCGTAGCCGATTGGCGACCAGCCGTGGCCGTGGACGAAAAGTTGAAGAAGGGAGCCACCGTGCCCCCGTTGATCTTGGAGCCGACCGAAGACATCCTCGCCTGGATGGGCGCGAACAAACGTGTGGACCAGCGGCTGGTGGGCTTCGCGTTGGAGACCACCAATGAGCTGGCCCATGCCCAGGGCAAACTGGAACGCAAAAACCTGGACCTCATCGTCCTGAATTCGCTGCGCGACGCCGGAGCTGGTTTCGGACATGACACCAACCGCATAACACTGATCGGCCGGGACAAGAACCCGCACGCACTCGCGTTGATGAGCAAGGCCGAAGCGGCCCGTGAGATCCTCGACCAACTTGAACGACTTTTGTGACATGATCCGCCCACGCCCGCTCCTTATCGCCTTGGCCGTGGTGGCCGGTACCGCTTCCGCACAGGAGTTCAACTGCAAGGCCACGGTGATCGCGCCCACGGTGGCCAACCAGGATCCACGCATCTACAAGAGCCTGGAGAACGCCATCATGCAGGTGATGAATACGCGGCGCTGGACCAACTACAACTACGCGCCTTCCGAACGCATCGACTGCAATTTCCTGATCACGGTGAACAGCCAGCCCAGCATCGACCGCTTCGAGGCGACGATGCAGGTGGGCTACTCCCGTCCTGTTTTCGGGTCGGACTACCTGAGCCCGGTCTTCGATATCGTGGACAATGACATCACGTTCCAATTCCTGGAAGGCACCCAGATCGAATTCACGCCGGACAGGTACCTGAACAACCTCTCGTCCTTGCTCGGGTTCTACGCTTACTTCATGCTGGGCGTGGACGCGGACAGCTTCAAGAGCATGGGCGGCTCCGAGTTCTACGAGATCGCCCAGCAGGTGGTGAGCAACGCACAAGGCGCGAGTGATGCCGGCTGGAAAGCTTTCGAGGGCCAGACCAACCGCTATTGGCTGATCGACAACCAACTGCAGGCCGTGTTCCGTCCGTTGCGTGAGTTGCTCTACACCTACCACCGCAATGGTTTCGACCAGATGGGGAAGGACCCGGCGAACGCGCGCAAGGCCATTACCGCGAGCATCGAGAAGCTGCGCACCGTTCACCAGGCCAAGCCCAGCAGCTACAACCTCCAAGTGTTCTTCAATGCCAAACACCAGGAACTGGTGAATCTCTTCAAGCCCGCCGATCCGCAGGAGAAGACCAAGATCCTGAACACCTTGTCGCTGATCGATCCCGGCCACATCCAGCAGTACCAGAAGATGATGTCCGGCTCGTAGGGCATTTCGCACATTCGCGCCATGCTGCGCCGGATCTCCATTACGAATTACCTGCTGATCGACTCGCTCGACCTCGATCTGCGGAAGGGCTTCACCACCATTACCGGCGAAACGGGAAGCGGCAAGAGCATCCTGATCGGCGCGCTGGGCCTGGCTATGGGCGAGCGAGCGGATGCGGGCATCGCACGTGACGCGACAAAACGTTGCGTCATCGAGTTGGAAGTGGAAGCCCCCTCCGGCTCCCCCGGTGGGGGAGTGAACTCATTGTCCGACTGGTGCGAGCAGAACGAAGTGGCGCATGAGTCGCCGATGATCCTGCGCAGGCAGTTGGATCCTGGCGGACGCTCACGTGCGTTCGTGAACGACACGCCTGTGCGCTTGGAACAACTGAGGGAACTCGGCGAGCATCTCGTACACGTACACAGCCAGCATCACACGCTCCTGCTGAACGATGCCGCGTTCCAATTGGGCCTCATTGACCACTACGCCGCGTTGAATGATGATCTCCGCGGCTACTCCGAACGCTATGCCGCATGGAAGAAGTTGCGCGGCGAACTCGACACGATGCGCGAGGAGGAAGCCCGCTCGCAAAGCGAACTCGACTACCTGAAGTTCCAGTTGGAAGAGTTGGAGACCGCCCAGCTCGTGGCCGATGAACAGCCCGGTTTGGAGCAAGCACTAGCTCGCGCCGAGAACGCCGGCGAACTCATCTCCGCGTTGCAGGCCATTGAGCAGGGCATCAGCGGGGATGATGGAATGCTCGCACCGCTCGCGCACTTGCGCCAGTTGCTCGCCAAGGCCGCCAAGCTCGATGCGTCCGTCAGCGGATTGAACGAACGGCTCAACAGCGTGGCCATCGAACTGAAGGACATCGCTGATGAGGCCGAGCAGCAGAGTACGCATGTGACCATCGACCCGAAGGAAGCCGAGCGCCTGCGTGAACGCTTGGACACGCTAATCCGCCTTCAACAGAAGCACCGCGTACGCGACACGGAAGCACTGATCGTTCAGCGCGATGACCTGCGGAAACGCACACAGTACATCGGCTCACTGAGCGAACGTATCGCAACATTGGAAGGGGAGGAGCGCACGCTGTTCTCCGATGCAGAGAAGCGCGCGCAACGCATCAGTGCCGCGCGCCTGAAAGCACTGAAGCCCTTGTCCGGACAGGTCACGGAGCAATTGCAGGAGCTCGGCATGCCGCATGCGCAATTCGTCTTCGATCACAAGGCGGTCGAGATCGGTGCCAACGGCATCGACCAGGTGCGCGCCCTGTTCACCGCGAACAAGGACCGTCCACCCGCGCCGTTGGACAAGGTGGCCAGCGGTGGTGAACTCAGTCGCGTGATGCTGGCGCTCATCAGCCTCGCTGCGGAAAGCAAGTCGCTGCCCACGGTGATCTTCGACGAGATCGACACCGGCGTGAGCGGCGAGATCGCCAACCGCGTAGGCACCCTCATGGCCCGCATGGCGAAGGACCGTCAGGTGATCGCCATCACGCACCTGCCGCAGATCGCCAGCAAGGCCGATACACACCTGCTCGTTTCCAAGGACCACGAAGCCGAGAACGTGACCACCAGCATTCGGCCCTTGCTCGCCGAGGAACGCGTGAATGCGCTGGCTCAAATGCTCAGTGGCAAGAAGACCAGCAAGGCGGCGGTGGAGAATGCGCGGGAGTTGTTGAAGGGGAGGTAGGAAGGGCCGTCATTTGCCGAGACCATCGCTTTCTGCCTTCTCGGTCGTATCCAGGTCAGGAGTAGCTGAAAGCCTCGACATGAACCAAATGGTCCCGCGACGCTTCCAAATCCGCGTTGCCCAGATGATGCCGATCAAGAGCCCCAACACGGTAAGCCCGACTCCAACTACTAGAGTGATTCCACCGGGAGATGAGAAGTAGACAATGGCTCCGGAGATCAAGCCAAGTAGAAAAGGAGAGGCAGCGATCCACAGCCACCCGATACACTCAGTGAAGAACTCAAAGGCGTGGAGCTTGGCGTTTGATTCGGGCTCCTTGGGACTCGCTACCCGAGCATATCCGCTATCTCGAAGGGCCTCTTTTCGTGTCATTTTGCTTTTGAAGGGTTCCAGCGAGGAGCAGCGTGCGAGCCGGTGATCGAAGGTATGGAGGCATGGATCACTGGGAGAATTGGAGAGGCCGTTGACATCTTTGTGCCGATCGGTCAACTGATGTCACTCGCCCTCCAGAAAAAACTCCGCCTCACATCCGGCACCACGATCCGCACGATAAACGCCCCAGCGAACTATGCCAAGACCATCGGCGCATTGTCCAAGGGTACCATCGAGAAGCTGCTGGCCGGGCTGAAGAACCCGTCGGGGCGATAGACTTCACTCCACGCTTGAAGCGGGTGGAAGCGGGATGGCTTGCCGCAAGACCATTTCACGGAAGCGCTCGGACACATCGTTCAGGTCGATCACGTCCACGACGATGGGCAGGTCGCTTTCTGAAAGCGCCTCTTTCAGATCACCGATGCGTGACCATGGCAGCCGTTCTCCGGCATCCAGCGCAAGGTCGAGGTCGCTGAATTTGCGGGCCTTGCCCTTCACTCGTGAACCGAACGCGAGCACTTGCACGCCGGGCACCTGCGCGGCGAGTATGTGATGCAATCGCACCAGATCACGCGCTGGCAGATCAAGCATGACGGTCAAGCAATTGGTTCAACAGATGTCGTGCATCGGCAACAAAGGACTTGCCCAATGCATAGACCTCCTCCGCCTTGCTTTGGTCATACACATGGCTGGTGTTGTTCCTTCCGTTGAGGTAATCGAACCAACGCTCCGGATCCTCGATCAGCTCCGCTTTCGCCGCTTCACGGAACAGGTCACGCTTGGTCATGCGGTCCGCCGCGTTCGGGTCGTTCAGCGCGAAGTGCCGCTTCATCATCTTCCAACACAGCTCGAACGTGTACTCGAACCGCTGGATGCAGCCGTCGCGCGCCAAGTCATTCGCGGGGGGCGTGGCATAGCCTTTCTCCAACTGTCCCACAGCCTTGAACAGCGAGGTCAGGTCCAAGTCATCGCTTCCCATGGCGGTGAAATTAGATCGGCCCGGCGCACGGATCCTATCTTCGACCCGCAACCGATACACACCCATGGCCCACGGACTACTGAAGGGGAAGCGCGGCATCATCAGCGGCGCGCTGAACGACCAGAGCATCGCTTGGAAAGTCGCCGAACTCGCGCACGCGGAAGGCGCGAGCATCGTGCTCACCAACGCGCCCGTGGCCATGCGCATGGGCGAGATCAACAAACTGGCGGAAGCGATCAACGCGCCCATCATCGGCGCGGACGCCACCAAGGATGAGGACCTCGACAAACTCTTCACCGAGGGGCAGGAGAAGCTCGGCGGCAAGATGGACTTCGTGCTGCACTCCATCGGCATGAGCCCGAACGTGCGGAAAGGCAAGCCCTACGACGACCTGAACTACGAGTGGTACAAGCAAACGCTGGACATCAGTGCGATGAGCTTGCACCGCATGATCCAAGCGGCCTACAAGAAGGAAGCGATGGCGGAGTGGGGGAGCATCGTGGCCCTCAGCTACATCGCTGCGCAGCGCGTGTTCCCCGGTTATGGTGACATGGCGGATGCGAAGTCGTTGTTGGAGAGCATCGCCCGTAGCTGGGGTTACTACTACGGCCAGAAGAACAAAGTCCGCGTGAACACCATCAGCCAAAGTCCTACGATGACAACGGCCGGTGCCGGCATCAAGGGCTTCGGTGGTTTCTATGGCTTCGCCCAAGGGATGAGCCCGCTCGGCAATGCTTCCGCAGAGGCCTGCGCCAACTACACGATCACGCTTTTCAGCGACCTCACCCGCTACGTCACCATGCAGAACCTCTTCCACGACGGAGGCTTCAGCAGCAGCGGCGTTACCCAGCAAGTGATGGACAAGTTCATGACCGAAGGGTAGGGTGAGGGCGTGAATGATCGGAGAGGCGCTCGCTGAACTGTTCTTCCAAGGCATCCTGTTGCCGGTGCTCCGCTTTCCCGGTGCGTTGCTGGCTTGGGCCGTGTACCGTGGACGCACATTCAAGACGGTTTGGCTGGATGGGAACGAGATCCTGCAAGTACTCGCTGGCATCGGCATCCACATACTTTGGATCGTGCTGTTGGTCATCTGGCACTGATCCTGCGGGGCGCATGGCCGTTGACTCTATTTTCGCTGACCCCGCCGCATGACTCTCCACCGTCTCGCCCTCGTTGTTCTTCTCTTCCTCGCATTCTTTGCTGGCCGTGCCCAGAGCGGCAAGGCGTTCTTCAAGGACGGGGAGGACCTCCGCGAACAGAACCAGCTTGAGCAGGCCGTTGAGAAGTACACGCTTGCGGTGAAGGTCGACCCCAAGTTCCTGAAGGCGTTCCAAGCGCGGGCCGACGTGTATGAGCTTCTCGGCAAGAAGGCGGAATGCGCGGCCGACCGGCGCACCGTGGCCGAGCTCGACCCTTCCGAAGCGCTCTTCGGTGCCAAGGCCGCCAAGGCCTACTTGGAACTCGGTGATGCCAACACTGCCGTGGAGCTGTGCGAGAAAGCGCTGGCCACCGACCGCAAGTGCATGGACGCCTTGCAAGTGAAGGTGCGCGCCTGCCTGGCAAAAGGAGACCTCGATGGTGCGAGCGCCGCAGCCGACGCTGCGCTCGATCTCAAAGCCACGACCGACACGTACTATCTCCATGGCCTCGCACGCATGGCCATGCGCGACTACAAGACCGCTGAGTTCGACCTGGATAAGGTGATCGAGTGGAACTACCTGTACGAGCCGGCCTACGTGGCGCAAGCGGAAACGCAATTGAAACTCTATGAGCAGTACAGCGGCCCCACCATGCAGGTGCGCACGTTGGAGAAGGCCATCGAGAAGTGTACACGCGCGCTGGACCTCAATACGGGTAGCACCGATGCGCTCTTCACCCGGAGCAAGGCCTACGCCCACCAGAAGGAGTTCGCCAAGGCCATCGATGATGTCAGCAAGTGCGTTGCGCTTGGCCGGGAGGATGACGCCGTCTACTATCAGCGCGCCATCTACTACCATGGTTTCGGACAGCACCAGAACGCCGTGAACGACCTGAACAAGGTGCTCCTGAACAACCCCAAGGACAGCCGCGCCATGCTGCTGCGTGCCGAGTGCCGCGAATCCAACCTCGATCTCGAAGGCGCGAAGAAGGACATCGAAGCCGCGCTCAAACTTTCCGAAGGGGATGCCACGGTGACCGTCGAGGACAGGAAGAAGCTCACCGACCGTGGACAGGAGCTGGATCGTCGCATCTTCGAGATGAACCGCGAGAGCGATCCGCCCTACATCACCGTGGTAGAGCCGTACCGCAAGGAGAACGTGGTGCAGGTGTCGAGCGCCCTCGCCCAAGTGAAGGTGACCGGCCATGTGCGCGACCGCAACCTGCTGAAGAGCATCACCGTGAACGGCGTACACGCCAGCTATTCGCCCGATGAGAAGGACCCGGAGTTCTTCGTGAGCGTGCCCTTGGGAGCGACCGCGAAGGAGATCGAGGTGAAGGCTGCGGACCTTTATGACAACGTGGCGAACGTGACACTTACTGTGGAACGGTCAGAAGGAGTTCCACCTTCGCTCACCCTCACCTCGCCCATAGCCTCGTCCAATCGTGTGATCAACATCGCACATGACAAGGAGGACATCTTCCTGGAGGGCGCGGCCAGCGATCCCAGTGGCATCCGGTCCATTACGGTGGATGGTGTGTTCGCCAGCTTCGCGCCGGACACATCTTCCACGGACTTCAGCATCAAGCTGCCGGTGAAGGGCAAGAACGGCTTCACCGTGCGCGCTGAGGACCAGTTCGGGAACATGACCGACCTGGTCTATTCCCTCGTTCGCGAAGCTCCAGTGGTGGCGCATGTGGCACCGAAACCGCACCCGGACAAGCCCGCCGACAAACCAGCCGTGAGCAGCGCCACGGGCGTCACTTGGGTGGTCATGATCGACAATTCCGACTACAAGAGTTTCCCCGCACCGCAAGGGCAAGCAAGCGACAGGAGCGAGATCCAGCGGTCCTTCGGCAAGTACAATGTGCAGAAGACGATCACCAAGAAGAACCTTTCCAAGAGCCAGTTGGAGCGGCTGTTCAACATCGAGCTGCGCGACATGATCCGCACAAACAAGGTGAACACCATCCTGGTGGGCTACACCGGGCATGGCCGCAGCGTGGGTGGCAAGACCTACTGGATCCCGGTGGACGGCAAGAAGGACGATATCTACAGCTACTACAACTATGGCTCCCTGAAGAGCCTGCTGGAGAACTACAGTGCTACCGTGAGCAATACCCTCGTAGTAAGCAAAGCAGCCGGTACGGATCCGAGCTTCTATGAACTGACGCGCTGAGCCCTGTTCCATTCGCCGGCGACCACGGGCCGTGATAGTTCACATCGCATGGTATGCTTCAGCCTTCTACTTTGGGGCCGATGCGTTTCCTCTCCACCCTCATCGCTTCCGTACTGGCCTTCGCCCTTAGTGCCCAGCGGTACTATTTCGAGAACATCTCCCTTACCGAAGACCTTCCTTCTTCCAAGGTCTACTGCGTGCTCCAGGACAGCACCGGACTGGTCTGGCTCGGGACCGAATCCGGACTAGCAAGCTTCGACGGTACCAACGTGGTCGCCTTCGGACCCAACCAGGGCATGGCCCCACGCGGAGTGCGCAGCCTTTTCCTTGACAAGGACAAGCGCCTGTGGTGCGGCCACCTCGGGGGAGGTATAAGCATCAGCCAAGGACGCAAGTTCCAAGCGCTCATCTTTTCTGACAGCCCGATCACCAGTGATGTGACCGGTATCTCCCAAGCCCCTGACGGTTCCGTTTGGATCGCCACCTTCGGCATGGGCGTATTGCATGTGAAGGACGTTCCTGCGGATGGGAATCTGGTGGCGGAACGCTTTGCGGACAGCAAGGGCCCTGGGGACCGCCTTTCTTCTTTGGTGAAACGGAAAAACGGCGATCTGGTATTCCTGGACGCCAGTAACGGATTACGGCAACTCCGCGCGGGCGGATCGGCCTTTGAACCCTTTGCGGAACCCGCCTTGGCTGACCTGCCCGGGATCAATTCCTTCTTCGAGGATGCCGCAGGCAACCTGTGGGCCGGTACGAATGAAAATGGTGCGCTGAAGATTGATCCCAAAAGCGGTAAGACCACCACCTACGATATCAAATCCGGTCTGCCGGACAACCTGGTGAACGGGTTCGCTCAGGATGGATTCGGAAACGTTTGGATCAGTGTTTGGGACAAGGGCCTCGTTCAAGTGGAAACCACCGGACTTCGCTTGTTCAACGCCTCCGCAGGGCTGCACAGTTCCAAGGTGAGAAGCATGCTCCGCGACCGTGAAGGCAACCTGCTCATCGCCACGCATGACGAAGGCCTGGACATCTACAAGGGCGATCGGTTCCTGTCTTTCACCACGGAAGATGGGTTGATCGAGCGGCATGTGACCTCCGTGGCCGAAGCACCCGATGGGCGATTGTGGTTCGGGACCTTCGATGGGATCTCCGTGTTGGATCCTTCCGCCAGTGGCGCGTTCAGTGTGCGACCCATCTCCATGAAACTGGGCGCGGGACTTACCGATAACAGCATCAGTTCCTTGATCGTGGACCGGGAGGGAAGGGTCTACATCGGGACGGATGATGGTGGACTGCTCGGCTCCGTGGGGGATGGTTCCTCGATCATACCGATCCCTATTTCCGGGGAACTCGGGAACAACCGGGTAACCGCATTGGCGCACGCTTCCCGTGGAGGCATATACGTAGGTACCCTTGGGGGCGTGGTGCATTTCGTTCCTGGCGGTTTCACCTCCAAATTGGACAAGAGCGACGGTATCGTTGGCAATGATGTGACCGCGCTCTTCACAGATCCGAAAGGCAGGACCTGGATCGGAACCGATGGCGGGGTGTGCCTCATCGAGAACAGCTCCGCGAAAAAGGCCGTTCCCGTCGATCTCGGTACCATCGTGGTCCCCTCCTGTTTCACGCAGGACGCGGCTGGACGCATCTGGGTCGGCACGCAGGACCAAGGCATCTATGTGGTCGAGGACAAAAAACTGGTGGCCACCTATGACGTTTCCACCGGCTTGCTCTCGAACAACATACGCTCATTGATCACCGACGAGAACGGCCATGTCTGGATCGGTACCAGCGCCGGACTGAACGAGCGCGCCAAGGACGGCACGAGCTTCCTGGCCTACACCGAGCGTAGCGGTTTCACCGGCATTGAGGCCAGCCCCGATGCCGCCATCACCACCCGTGCCGGTGATATCTGGTTCGGTACCGCGAATGGAGGAGTGAAAGTGGTGGTGGACCATGGACAGGACCTCGCCGAGCCCCCACTGATCGCCGTGCGCGTGCTGAAGGTGAACCTCGAAGAACGCGATGCCATCGACGGCGTGGACCTTTCGCACACGGAGCGAGATGTGCGTATCGAATTCGGCTGTGTCAGCCTCAGCGACCAAGGGGCAGTGCGCTACCAGTTCATGCTGGAAGGCCTTGAAAAAGACTGGCAACCCGTTCAGGCCGAGACCGACGCACACTATCCCGGACTTTCGCCGGGCAAGTACGTGTTCAAGGTGCGCGCCCGCAACCGCGCAGGTATCTGGAGCGATCCGCCCGTGCTGTACCACTTCACCGTACTGCCGCCGTGGTATCGATCCTGGTGGTTCTACTCCGCCGTCGCGCTGGCAAGTGCCATCGTCCTCTTCAGCTATATCAAGGTGCGCGAACGACAACTCCGCACCCGCAACCAGGAACTGGAAGAGAAGGTGGAACAGCGCACAGCCGAAGTGGTGGCGCAGAGCAAGGAGATCGAAGGGCAGAAGGGACGCATCGAAGGCCTCCTGCTCAACATTCTCCCCAAGGTGATCAGCGATGAACTGAACGAGAAGGGTAAGGCCACCGCGCGCATGCACCCCGAGGTCACGGTGATGTTCACGGATATGAAGGGCTTCACCCGCGTGGCGGAGAAGATGACCCCGGAAGAACTCGTACGCGAACTGGACGAGTGCTTCATCCAGATCGATCGCATCGTCGGGCGCTACGGCATCGAGAAGATCAAGACGATCGGCGACAGCTACATGTGCGCCAGCGGCATACCGCAGAGCGATCCATGGCACGCGCACAAGATGTTGCTGGCCGCATTGGAGATCCGCGAGATGATGGCCCGTTGGTGCCGCCAACGTGAAGCGCTCGGGAAGGAGCCTTGGGTCCTGCGCATCGGCATCCACACCGGCCCCGTTGTGGCCGGGGTGGTAGGCAAGCGCAAGTTCGCCTACGACATCTGGGGTGATACGGTGAACACCGCCAGCCGCATGGAAAGCAGCGGTGCCACCGGGGAGGTGAACATCAGTGGACGGACCTTCGAACTGATCAAGGGTGATTTCGTCTGCGAGTACCGCGGCAAGGTCGAAGCCAAGAACAAGGGACTCATCGACATGTACTTCGTGCGCCGCATCGATCCGGAACTCAGCGCCGATGCCAATGGGGTTTGGGCCGATGCCAGTTACCTGCGCTCACTGGGGCTTACACAGTTGATCGAGGAGTTGGCTTGAGTGCTCGCTGACGTCCCGTTTTCAGTGGTGAGTAGCGAGTGGTGAGTGGTGTTTTGGACCTGCGAAGGGACACAACCCACAAAACCCAAAAAAAAACCCACACAAGGAAAAAAATAAAACGCCCCCCAAAATTTTATTTTTGTTT
>JANOPI010000121.1:0-11696 GCA_031421755.1 Flavobacteriales bacterium
GGACTGGATGACGTGCAGTTCCACGGGGTGAAGAGCGTGAATGACATCGTGCCGCGCAAGTTCAACGTGGTGGACCTCTGGGAGGAGGAAGTGCCTATCGAGTTCGGAAAGCCCAGCGGGCAGCAGAGCACGTACGCGATCCAAAGCCTCGAAGCCGCCGCGCAGGACCTCGGTCAGGGCAAGATCGACATGCTGGTGACCGCACCGATCGATAAGCACAGCATGCAGACCGCGGGCTTCGAGTTCCCGGGCCATACTGAATACCTCGCCCACCTCGCCGGCAGCGATTCACCAGTCCTCATGATCCTCGTGGGCGATGGCCTGCGCGTGGCGCTCGTGACCGGTCACCTGCCGATCAACCAGGTGGCGGAAGCCGTTACCGTGGAGAACATCCTCATCAAAGCGCGGCTCTTCCACAAGTCCTTGCAGACCGACTTCGGCGTAATGGCTCCGCGCATAGCCTTGCTCGGCTTGAACCCGCACGCCGGTGATGGCGGCGCGATCGGCAACGAGGACAAAGAGCGCATCGCTCCCGCCGTGCGCAAACTGCAGGACGAAGGCATCAACGCGGCGGGTCCCTACCCGGCGGACGGCTTCTTCGGAAACGGCAGCTACAAGCATTTCGATGGCGTGCTCGCCATGTACCATGATCAAGGGCTCGCCCCGTTCAAGGCGCTCAGCTTCGGCCACGGCGTGAACTACACCGCCGGTCTGCCCATCGTGCGCACATCCCCGGATCACGGTACCGGCATGGATATCGCTGGCAAAGGCGAAGCGGAGGAAGGCAGTTTCCGCCACGCGATCTGGCTGGGGCTGGACATCATCCAGAACCGGGAACGCTGGAAACGCATCAGCGCGAACCCGTTGCAGCCGCAAAAGAAGGAGAAGGGCGAGGAGTAGAGCGGTCTATCAATTCTTCACGAACCTACCGATGCTCGCGCCTGCGTCCAAGCGCACGGAATAGATCCCGTTGGGCAGGATGCTCACATCGATGCGCGCAGCCGAAGCCGTGACGCGCGTTCGAAGCACGATGCGCCCTGAAGCATCCAGCACAGAGACTTGTCCAATGAACGAACCATTGGCCCGGATGTTCAACACATCGTGTACCGGGCTGGGGAACAGCATCTGTTGGATCGCTACCGATGCAGCGTCGGAGACTCCCACCGGGAAGTTCCCCAGTTTGAACACCACGCCGCTCGTGCTGCACACCCAAGCGCCCTGAAGGTCGTTGTCGAGGGCGATGCCGCTGAGGCTGGACACCCCCGAGGGCAAAGGATGCTCCGTGACGAACACGCCGTCCGGCGTGAACTCCGCAATGCCGATCTCGTCACTGCTCACAACGAACAGATGTCCGGAGACGGGCGAGATATCAAGATCACCATAGTCCACCTGGAACTCCGGCATGGTGGAGAAGGTCTGGATGGTATCACCCGTAGCCGCGTCCACCTCGGCGATGCGGTTCGCCGGGAAGCCGCCGGGGACTTTGTCCTGGACCAAAAAGAACGTACCGCGTTGCGGATGATACGAGCCGCCCACGACATGGCTCACGCCGAACCCGGTGATCAGCGTGTCGATCACTTCGTTCGTTACCTCATCAATGGCGTAGATCTCGGCCACCCCGGACTCGCCGTTCACCAGCAGCAACTGGCCTTGCGCGATGAAGGTGCCATTTATCGTGAGGTCCGCCGGTGACATGTCTATGTCCACATCATTCGCTCCTTCGCCCACGACGTCCGCCGATGAAATGAAGGTCCCGTCTTCCGAGTACCGATCGATCACGCTCGCTGAACAGCCGATCACCATGATCTCGCTATCCGGGGAATTGTAGGCGATGCCGCAGGTCCCGCCGGTGTTCGACGGGTTGAACTGCGTGAGGATGGTGAGCTGGGCCGAAGCGGAGTGGAGCGAAAGGACGGCGATCGGAAGAAGGGCGTAGCGTGTGATCATGGGAGTGAGGTTCCCCTCAAAACTACGGGCCACCTCCCGGACTTGGCCCCCCGAATTCGGGGGACACGGGCTCACATGAATCCCAACTCCAACTGCGCCGCCTCGCTCATCATCGTCCTATCCCACGCCGGCTCAAAGGTGATCTCCACCTTGGCGCTGCTCACGCCCTGCACACCGGCCACCTTCTGCTCCACTTCTCCGGGCAAGGTTCCCGCTACCGGGCACGCCGGACTGGTCAAGGTCATCTTGATGTAGACGCTGGCATCATCGCGGATCACAACGTCGTAGATCAGGCCGAGCTCGTAGATGTCCACGGGGATCTCCGGGTCATAGATGGCCTTGAGCGCATTGATGATGCTCTCCTCCAGGATCTTCTTCTCGTCTGCGGTCATATGGATGTGCCGGAGGTGCGGCGATATTGTCCTATGTCCGATGTCCTATGATGAATCATCGGGCATAGGACATGAGACATAAGACAGCAGCCACTCCCGAACGAAGTGTCCACGTAGGAACTCATGATGCATTCGTTGATGCGGAAAAGGCCACGGCGTAGCGCTTCATCTGGTCGAGCATCGCCACCAGTCCGTTGCTGCGGTTCGGGGAAAGGTGCTCGCGCAGGCCAATGGCATCGATGAAGGTGAGCGGTGTGCTCAGGATCTCTTCCGGTGTGCGGTCGTTCAGCACGCGCACGAGCAAGGCGATCAGACCCTTGGTGATCATCGCGTCGCTGTCGGCGGTGAAGTGCAACACGGGTGTCACGCCGAGCAACTCCGAAGGAGTGGACCGCAATCCCGAAGCATCGGGATGAGGGGTCGAGGCGCTCTTCAATTCGGCGTTGAGCCACACGCGGCTCTGGCAACCCCGCACAATGTTCTCCTCGGTCTTCTTCTCCGGCGCGATCATGGGCAGGTCCTTGCCCAGCTCGATCAGGTGCTCGTAGCGGTCCTGCCAGTCCGTGAACATGGCGAACTCGTCCACCACTTCTTGTTGGGCTTGGCCGATGGAGGTCATACGAGCATTATTTCAATGTATCGATCCGCGTCAGCGTGCCGTCCTCGTCGTAGTTCATCCACACCCCCAACTGCTTTCCATTGATCAGTCTGCCGCCCGTGCTTCTCTGGCCGTTGGGATAGTAATAGAACGCATCGCCGGTTGAAGTGCTATCGAGGTTGACCAAACCCATGGGCTTCCCATTGGGATAGTATTCTACTACGTGTTGCTGCACAGCCCCTGTTTTCAATTGCATACCGCCGACCAGTCCTGTGCTATCAACGAAGAAAGTCTTGATGGTCTGAGATGAATCGTCATTCGCGGTGGTCACCGATCGCAGCCTTCCATTGGGGTAGTACTCCAAGCGCATCGTCTTGTCCGGATCCCTGGTCTTGACCGTGAAATCTGCGGTACCAAGCTCTGGTTGCTTAACGGGTTTGGTGCAAGCTGCTGCCGCAATTAGAAATGCAACCAGCGCTCCAGCAGTTTGGGTCATTGTCATGTTCATCGCAACATCTTCACCCCTTTCTTCACCCCAGCCACCAGCGCATCCACCTCCGCGATCGTATTGAAACACGCGAAGCTCGCCCGCGTGGTCCCGCTCACACCGAAGCGCTCCATCAAGGGCTGTGTGCAGTGGTGGCCCGTGCGCACGGCGATGCCTTGTTGGTCGAGCAAGGTGCCGAGATCGTAGTGGTGAACGCCTTCGATCACGAAGCTGATCACGCCCACCTTCTCCTTCGCGGTGCCGATGATGCGCAGGCCGTCGATGGCGAGTAGTTCTTTCGTCGCGTGTTCTAGCAATGTGTGCTCATGCGCGGCCATGGCGTCGAGGTCGTAATCCTGCATCCAGCGGATAGCCTCGCCCAGCCCGATGATGCCCGCAATGTGCGGCGTGCCCGCCTCGAACTTGAAAGGCAGTTTCGCCCAAGTGCTCTGGGTCAGCGTAACCGTGTCGATCATCTCGCCGCCGCCTTGCCAGGGAGGCATGCGCTCCAGCAGGTCTTCGGGGCCGTAGAGCACACCTGTAGCCGTTGGTCCGTAGCACTTGTGCCCGCTGAAGGCATAGAGGTCGCAGCCGAGGTCCTGCACATCGATCTTCAGGTGCGGCACCGCTTGCGCACCATCCACCACGGTGACGATGCCTTTCTTCTTTGCTTGGGCGATCAACTTCTTCACCGGGTTGATCGTGCCCAGCGTATTGCTCACATGGCTGATGGCGAGGATGCGTGTCTTATCAGAGAAGATGTCATTCCGGCCTCGAGCCGGAATCGCGGACATGTCCCATTCGCCACTTTCCGTGATCGGGATCACCTTCAGCACCGCGCCATGCCGCTCGCAAGCCAGTTGCCAGGGCACGATGTTGCTGTGGTGCTCCATGCCGCTGATCACCACCTCATCACCTTTCTTCAGCAGCAGTTGACCAAGACTGGTCGCAGCCAGGTTGATGCTCGCCGTGGTGCCGCTGGTGAAGATGACCTCGTGCGCATGCTTCGCATTGATGTGCGCACGAACGGTCTCGCGAGCGGCCTCCAGTGCTTCGGTGGCCTTGGTGCTCAGGGTATGCACACCGCGATGCACGTTGGCGTTGATCGTCGCGTAGTAGGCGCTCTCGGTCTTGATCACGCGGCGGGGCTTCTGGCTGGTCGCGGCGTTGTCGAAGTACACGAGCGGCTTGCCGTGTACCAATTCCTTCAGGATGGGGAACTGCGCACGGATCTCCTCGATGTCGAAGACCGGTTTCACCGCAGGGGAGGTTGAAGCGCTCATGAATGCGAATGCGTTGCACCGCCAAGACGCAACGGCCGCCAAGAATGCGCAACGTGGCGTTCTCCTTTGCCCACTTTGCGTCTTTGCGGTGCTCCCTTCATAGCGTTTCCAGTTTCGCGTCGATCAATCCCGCGAGTTGCTTCCGCCAATCCTCGTTCGTGATGCGCTCCAACACATCCGTCATGAACGCGTGCGAGAGCATCTTCCGCGCTTCGGCTTCGCTTACTCCCCGTGAACGCAGGTAGAAAAGACCTTTCTCGTCCAGGCGGCCGATGGTGCAACCGTGGCTGCACTTCACGTCGTCGGCGTAGATCTCCAACTCGGGCTTGGTGAAGATGCGGGCATCATCACCTTGGAGAATATTCGCATTGCTCTGGTAGGCGCGCGTGCGCTGGGCGTCCTGCTTCACGTAAACCTTGCCGTTGAACACGCCCGTGCCCTTCTCCGCGATGATGCCTTTATAGAGCTCATCGCTGGTACAGTCGGGTACATCGTGGCCGATGTAGGTGTGGTTGTCGCAGTGCGTGGTGCCGTTCAGGACGTAGACGCCGTTCAGTTCGGCGTGCGCCTCCGGACCGGCGAGCGCAACGTTCAGTTCGTTGCGCACCAGCGAACCGTTCAAGGTCGTGGTGTCGATGCTGAAGCGGCCCTTCGCGCCGATGGTGACGCCTTCGAGACCAATGTGCGCAGGACCATTGGCTTCGTTCTGCAGGAGATGGATCGTGAGGCTCGCGCCGTCAGCCACGAAGGATTCGCGCACAGAATTTACCAAGGATGTTGTAGGCCCCTCGACCCCTCTGTCGCTTCGCGTCATGCGGCCCACACCTCCGGTGTTGCTCGGGGTGACAACGGAAGTAGAGCGTTCTGTTGAATTGTCACTCCGAGCGCAGTCGAGGAGCGTTACATGCTCTACGATCACTTCGGCCTTCGCACCTTCTTGAACGAGGAAGAGGTCGCGCGGCTGGATCAACTGCCCGCCATCGGTGGTGATGTGCAGGACATGGATCGGCTTGCTGGTCTTCGTACCCTTGGTTGCGAGGATGATCAAACCATCGGTGGGTGCGGCGGTGTTCATCGCCGTGAAGAGGCGATCACCGATGGGCGCGACCTGTCCGTAGTGGGCCTTCACCGGGCCGTGTGAAAGGTGGTGCTTCAGGCTATCGATGACGATTCCCTTGTCCGCCTTCAGGTCATCGCTGAGGTCTGCACGGAAGTGGCCGTTCACAAAGACTACCCGGGTCGTATCGAACGGCAGTCGTGCGGGCAATGCAACAGTGACCTCGCCCATGGGAGCGGCGTAGGCATCCTTGAACAACTTGCCGACGCGGGTATATTTCCAGGCCTCGGTCTTGATGCTCGGAACAGGAAGCGCATTTACTTGAGCCAACGCTTCAGCGGCATCGGGCCATATACTGCCTTCGAGCAGCGGAAGCACAGTCGCCTTCGGATCGATCGCTGTCATCGTGCTCATCACGCGATCTCCTTCACCCAATCATACCCCTTCTCTTCCAACTCCAGCGCCAATTCCTTCGGCCCGCTCTTGATGATGCGGCCATCGGCCATCACGTGAACGAAGTCGGGAACGATGTAGTCCAACAAGCGCTGGTAGTGCGTCACCACGATGAAGGCGTTTTCCTTGCCGCGCAACTTGTTCACGCCACCCGCCACGATGCGCAGCGCGTCGATATCCAAGCCGCTGTCCGTCTCATCGAGGATGCCGAGCTTCGGTTCGAGCATCGCCATCTGGAAGATCTCGTTGCGCTTCTTCTCGCCGCCGCTGAAGCCCACGTTCAGGTTGCGGCTCATCAGGTCGGGGTCCATTTCCACCAGTTTGGCACGTTCACGCACCATCACCAGGAAATCCTTGCCGCTAAGTTCCGCTTCGCCGCGCGCCTTCTTCGATTCGTTCAGCGCCGTGCGCAGGAAGTTCATGTTGCTCACGCCCGGGATCTCCACCGGGTACTGGAAGGCGAGGAAAATGCCTTTCCATGCGCGCGCTTCCGGGGACAGTTCCAGCAGGTCTTCACCGAAGTAGCTCACGCTTCCACCGGTCACCTCATACTCCTCACGCCCGGCGAGCACATTGGCCAATGTGCTTTTGCCGCTGCCGTTCGGCCCCATGATGGCGTGGACTTCGCCCGCTTTCACCGTCAGGTTCAGGCCCTTCAGGATGTCCTTGCCCTCGATGCGGGCCTGCAGATCTGTGATCGTCAACATGTGCTTCCAGCCCGCCAATCCACTTATTTAGAATCAGTCTAAAATCAACGGGAGGCCAAAGGTAGCCGCTAGCGCTGTGCTGACCAACGGTGAACACGGCTCCGATAAGTCTTGTTCAGCAAGCCTCAGTCGTTGCTGAAGTAGTCCGCGCTCTGGTAGTGCCCGTCGGCCTCCTTCTGCAATTGCATGAGGATGTCGTTCGCCAAGCTGCTGGCGCCGAAGCGGAACCAGTGGTTGCTCAGCCATTCCTCGCCGAGCTCCTCCTTCACCATCATCAAGTAGTGCAGGGCCTCCTTGCTCTTGCGGATGCCGCCGGCGGGCTTCATGGCGATCATCTGGCCGGTCTTCATGTAGTGGTCGCGGATGGCGTGCAGCATCACGAGCGTCACTTCCATCGTAGCCGCTGGATTGATCTTGCCCGTGCTCGTCTTGATGAAGTCAGCACCCGCCGCGATGGCGATGTCGCTCGCCAGGCGCACCTTGTCGTAGGTGCCGAGCTCGCCGGTTTCCAGGATCACCTTCAGGCGTGCATCGCCGCAAGCCTCCTTGATCGCTGCGATCTCATCGAACACGAAGCTGTAGTCACCGCTATGGAAATGCCCGCGGCTGATCACCATGTCGATCTCGTCAGCGCCTTCGTTCACAGCGAACTTGGTGTCCGCGATCTTGACGGCTTTCGGCGCTTGTCCGCTAGGGAAGGCCGTTGATACCGAGGCCACCTTCACACCGCTATCGCCGAGTGCCTTCTTCGCCACCTTCACCATGGAAGGGTACACGCAGATCGCCGCACATGTTGGCAGACCCGGAAGGGAGTCGTGCGGGTGCATGGCCTTGTAGCAGAGTTGCTGCACCCGCTTGGGCGTGTCGGCACCTTCGAGCGTGGTGAGGTCGATCATGCTCAGGGCGAGCTTCATGCCCTGCACCTTCGTTTCCTTCTTGATGCTGCGCGTCTTGATGCGCGCCACACGCTCCTCGATGCCGACCTGGTCGATGGTGGGCGTGGTGCGCGGGTCGGGCGTCTTCGTCCCGACATGTCGGGGCAAGCGCGTGGGTGCGGAAATGGTCTTGGTGGCCATGGGAGCGAAGATAGCGGGCTCCACTACCGTCATCGCGAAGGCCGCATTTGGGGCTGAAGCGATCTGTAATTCCGGCAACCGGATTACAGATCGCTTCGGTCCCGCCAAGGCGCAGGCCCTCGCGAAGTTGCAGGGAACTACCTTCGCGTCCCCGAAAAATGGCCGCTCCAAGCCACATCCATCCTGTGCAGGACCGCCTGCTCCAGCGTGCCGACAAGGAGGCTCTATTGGGCCAGCGTGGCGTGTGCATTTGGATGACCGGACTGAGCGGCAGCGGCAAAAGCACCATCGCGATCGCCCTAGAGCGCGAGCTGCACCAACAAGGTCGCTTCTGTACCGTGCTCGATGGTGACAACGTGCGCACCGGCATCAACAACAACCTCGGCTTCTCCGATGCCGACCGCACGGAGAACATCCGCCGCATCGCGGAAGTGGCGAAGCTGTTCGTGCAACAAGGCGTGATCGTGGTGTGCTGCTTCGTCAGCCCAACCATCGCCATCCGTGAACAAGCGAAACGCATCATCGGTGCGGACGACGTCATCGAGGCGTTCGTGGACACGCCGCTGGAGGTGTGCGAGCAACGGGATGTGAAAGGACTCTACGCGAAGGCGCGCTCGGGTGAGTTGAAGGATTTCACCGGCATCAGCGCGCCGTTCGAAGCACCACCTGCACCGAGCATCCGCATCGCCACGGCGGATCACAGCGAAGAGGATAGCACGACGGAACTCTTGAACTTCATCCTGCCGCGTGTTCAGCGGAACTAGACGTATGCACTCGTACCGACTGACCCACCTCAAAGAGCTCGAGAGCGAGAGCATGCACATCCTGCGTGAAGTCGCCGCGCAGTTCGAGAACCCGGCATTGCTCTTCAGCGGTGGTAAGGACAGCATCGTGTGCTTCCACCTCGCACGGAAGGCGTTCTTCCCGAGCAAAGTGCCATTCCCGCTGTTGCATGTGGATACCGGCCACAACTTCGAGGAGACGATGACCTTCCGGGATGCATTGGTGAAGGAGCATGGTGCGAAGCTCCTCGTGGGCAGCGTGCAGGAAAGCATCGACTCCGGCCGCGTGCAGGAAGAGACCGGCTACTACGCCAGCCGCAACAAGCTGCAGACCGTGACTTTGCTCGACAGCATCGAGAAGCACAAGATCGACTGCGCCATCGGAGGCGGGCGGCGTGATGAAGAAAAGGCCCGGGCGAAAGAACGTGTGTTCAGCCACCGGGACGAGTTCGGCTCGTGGGATCCGAAGAACCAGCGGCCGGAACTCTGGAACATCTACAACGGCAAGAAGCGGCCGGGCGAGCATTTCCGCGCCTTCCCCATCAGCAACTGGACGGAGATGGACGTGTGGCAGTACATCCTTCTTGAGAAGATACCGATCCCGAGCATCTACTTCAGCCACGAGCGCGAAGTATTCCAACGCGACGGTGTGATCTACGCGAACTCGCCCGTCATGCGATTGAAGCCGGAAGAGAAGCCTTACCGGATGCGTGTGCGTTTCCGCACCATCGGCGACATGAGCTGCACGGGTGCGGTGGATTCGCCTGCCAGCACCTTGGAGGAGATCATTGAGGAGGTGGCGTCATCGCGGGTAACTGAACGTGGTTCACGGATGGATGACAAGCGCAGCGAGGCGGCGATGGAGGATAGGAAGAAAGAAGGCTACTTCTGAAAATAGGAAATATGAAAGCTGAAATGGATCCCTTGCCGCACAAGGATCTAAAGTACAGAACGAAGCAGTTCGCGCTGGGGATCATTGCGTTGTATAAGAGCCTGCCGAAAACAACGGAAGCACAGGTGATCGGCAAGCAGCTACTCCGCTCCGGAACCTCTGTCGGGGCTAATACGCGTTCGGCTTTTCGAGGGCGAAGCACAAGAGAGTACATCGCCAAGCTCGGAATCGTCATCGAAGAAGCCGATGAATCGGGGTTCTGGCTTGAACTTCTTTCAGACTCAGGCATATTGCCTGTTTCCACCACATCAGTACTGCATAAAGAAGCGGACGAACTCGTTTCCATCTTCACATCACTGGTAAAACGATGAAGCGCATTTCCATTTCAGCTTTCAGCTTTCATATTTCCTATTTGTTCCCATGAGCTACCTCGACATGGACCTGCTCCGCTTCACCACGGCGGGCAGCGTGGACGATGGCAAGAGCACCTTGATCGGTCGGCTGCTGTACGACAGCAAGGCCATCTTCGACGACCAGATGGAGGCGATGGAGAAGGCCAGCTCCAAGCGCGGAACGGGCGAGGTTGACTTGTCGCTCCTGACGGATGGTCTACGTGCTGAACGCGAGCAGGGCATCACGATCGATGTGGCCTACCGCTACTTCGCCACGCCGAAGCGGAAGTTCATCATCGCCGATACGCCGGGGCATATCCAATACACGCGCAACATGGTCACCGGCGCGAGCACCGCGAACCTGGCGATCATCCTCGTGGACGCGCGCAAAGGGATCCTGGAGCAGACCTGCCGCCACTCGTTCATCGCGTCGTTGCTCGGCATCCCGCATGTGGTGTTCTGCATCAACAAGATGGACCTGGTCGAGTACGATGAGGCGGTGTTCACGCGCATCCAAAAGGAACTGGAGGACTTCAGCAGCAAGCTCGAGGTACGCGACATCCGCTACATCCCGATCAGCGCGCTGAAGGGCGACAACGTGGTGGACCGCAGCACGCGGATGGACTGGTACCAAGGGCCCACGCTCATGTACCTGTTGGAGACACTCCACATCGCAGGCGACCTCAACCACATCGACCGGCGCTTTCCTGTGCAGTACGTGGTGCGCCCGATGACGGACGAGCACCATGACTTCCGTGGATTCGCCGGACGCGTACAAGGCGGCGTGTTCCGAAAGGGAGATGCGATCAATGTGCTGTATTCCAACCAAAGACCACAGTCGTATTGAACAGGAAAATTGAATGCGAAAACCAGCGGCGAGGAAAAAGAAAACGACGGTGGCCAAAGCATCGCCAACGGCGCGGAAGCCCGCCGTCAAACCTCTGCAACCAGCCATGGAAATGCCGGTCAAACAGCAGGCAGCCATGCCGGTCGGGCTTCAGGTCGCCAAGGAGACAGACCCTGTCTGCGGCATGAAGGTTGATCCGGCCCTAACGCCGCACCAGCATGTGCACCAATCCCAGACCTACTATTTCTGCAGTGCAGGGTGCAAAACCAAATTCTCAATAAACCCGCTCAAGTATCTGGAACCAGAAGATAAACCCGGTTTGAGTGCGGTAGCAGATGGTGCGGTTTACACCTGTCCCATGCATCAAGAAATCAGACAGGTTGGCCCCGGTGCCTGTCCGATTTGCGGCATGGCGTTGGAGCCTGTTGAAGTCACGGCCACCGAACAACCCAACCCTGAACTGGCCGACATGAGACGCCGCTTCTGGATTGGCTTGGCACTCGCGCTTCCGGTGGTCATCCTTGAAATGGGCGCGCACCTCGTTGACCTGCACAGCATACTTGCTCCCCAAACCTCAAACCTTGTGCAGTTTGCCTTCGCGACGCCGGCTGTGCTGTGGGCGGGCTGGCCCTTCTTTGTTCGCGGCCTGCAGTCGCTACAAACCCGCAATCTCAACATGTTCACATTGATCGCCATGGGCACCGGCGTTGCTTGGGGTTACAGCGTCGTAGGCACCTTTCTCGGCTTCCTTTTTCCTGCGGCGCTGTAACCCCAGGCAACGCC
>JANOPI010000122.1:0-7192 GCA_031421755.1 Flavobacteriales bacterium
TGTTGGAACTGCACATGCCGGAGCTGATCCCGGTGTACAACAGCCTGTGCCGCATCGCCAACAACGATGATGTCGCGTGCCGCTTCCTCAGTATGTGGTGCCCACCGCCGTACATGGCCGGCTGCTCACAAGTGGCGTGGACCAAGGGAGCGCCTACGCTGATCCGCAACTACGACTTCGATCCGCGCTACTTCGATGGGCGTATGCGCTACACGGAGTATGTGAAGCCCGTGATCGGTATCCAGGACAGCGGCTGGGGTTTGCTCGACGGGATGAACGCGGATGGTCTTGCCGTTGCGCTTGCCTTCGGAGGCAGGAAGGTGAGCGGCACGGGCTTCGGCATCCCGTTGTTGATCCGCTACGTGCTGGAAACCTGTAGCACCGTGGATGAAGCCTGCGCGACGCTCTCACGCGTCCCCATACACATGGGCTACAACGTGACGGTCGTGGACAAGTCAGGCAAATACGCGACCGTGTATTTGAACCCGGATCGTCCGCCGGTAGTGGTGTATCAAGCGGTGGCGACCAACCATCAACACCAAGTGGAATGGGACGAGTACGCCGCGTTCACGCACACCATCGAACGCAAGCATTTCCTGGAGTCCTGCGTTGCCAATCCGAAGCAGACGCGCGCGAACCTGATCAAGCAGTTCCTGAAACCGCCGCTGTACAGCCAACAATACCTGCGCGGCTTCGGAACACTTTATACCGCTGCCTATGATGTAGCGAAAGGGCGCGTGCAGATCATCTGGCCGGAGAAGCAGGTGGAGGCGAGCTTCACACGCTTCGAGGAGCAGGAGGTGCAGGTAGTGTTGCTGCGGCCGGTGGGGAGGTATCTGGCGAAGTAGAGCGGTCTCCTGCGGCGAACGGAAGAGGTTAACCGCAGAGGGCGCAGAGGGACGCAGAGAAATGCCAATGCTATGAGCATGACGTGGACACACAACGAACTGACGGAGCAGATAATCGGTGCTGCGATCGAGGTGCACCGCACGCTTGGACCGGGCCTGTTGGAGAAGGTGTACGAAGAATGCCTGTGCAGGGAACTCATGCTCCGGGGTGTTCCATTCAAAAGGCAGGTGGCCGTGCCGATCATTTATAAGGGGGAGGAATTGGCCACTCCGTACCGCTGTGATCTCTGGGTGACGGACATGGTCATCGTTGAGAACAAGTCGGTGGCTGACTTCACGCCTATCGACATGGCACAGTTGCTCGGATACCTGAAGTTGATGGACCAGCGACTAGGCTTGCTGATCAACTACAATGTGAAGTTCCTCAAGCAGGGTATCAGGCGTGTGGCGAACGGGTTGGATGGGTGAACCCCAACATCCTGAGTTAACCGCAGAGAGCGCCGAGAACCGCAGGGAACATCGGATCCTCGGATTTTGCCGCGTCATCACCGCGCATTTGCATTCCTCTGCGTCCCTCTGCGCGCTCTGCGGTTCAAAGGCATTCGCCGCGCCAGCGGCCACTGGGACCAAGCAGCAATAGCCGAGCAGTCGCATTCCTCTGCGTCTCTCTGCGGCCTCAGCGGTTAATGCTTTCGCCGCGCCAGCGGCCGTATTTTCGCGCCATGTCCACTACCCTCGCAGTCCCCTCCCTCTTCTCCCCCGCCAACCTCATCAACGGCTCTTGGTCCTTCGGGGGCGACGGCACCTTCAACACCGTCATCGACAAGTACAGCGGTACCGAGCTGGCGAAGATCCCGCACGCCACGGAGGCGCAAATGGAAGAAGCCATAGCCGCGGCAGACGCGAGTCGAGAGAATCTGCGAAAGATGAACGCCGGTAACCGCAGCGCGAAGCTGGAAGCATTGGCATCATTGATCGTGAAGCACGAAGACGAACTGGCACAACTCATCGTACAAGAAGGCGGCAAGCCTATCGGCTACGCGAAGACGGAGATCGCACGATGCGTCACCACTGTGCGCACAGCCGCTGCGGAAGCACTGCGTTTCGGTGGAGAAGTGGTGCCTTTGGATTTCGGCGCGGGTGTTGGCCGAACAGCGATCACGAAGCGCTTCCCTATCGGCGTCATCGCAGCGATCACGCCCTTCAACTTCCCGCTGAACCTGGTGCTGCACAAAGTCGCTCCCGCGATGGCTGTGGGTTGTCCGGTTGTGCTGAAACCCGCGCCACAAGCACCCTTGAGCGCATTGGCCTTGGGCAAGCTCATTGAAGAGATCGGTTGGCCGAAAGGCGCTTTCAGTGTGTTGATATGCGGAGTTCCGGTCGCAGAGAAACTTGTGAAGGACGAACGCGTGGCCATGCTCAGCTTCACCGGAAGTGATAAAGTGGGCTGGCATTTGAAGGCGATCTGTGGGAAGAAGAAAGTCGCACTCGAACTCGGTGGCAACGCAAGCGTGATCGTTGACGAAGGCACAGACCTCGTTGCTATTGCGAAAACCGTGGCCGCTGGCGCGAACCTGTACGCTGGGCAGACCTGCATCAGCACGCAACGCATTTATGCGGTGAAAAGCGTGTTCGCCCAATTCCGTGAACTACTCGTGAAAGAGTACTTGGCGTTGAAGGCCGGAGATCCGAACGATACGAGCGTGACTGTCGGCCCGATCATCGACAAGGGCCATTTCGCGCGCATCAGCTCTTGGGTGGATGAAGCTGTGGCCGGTGGCGCCGTGCTTCTGGCCGGTGGAAAAGCGGAGGATGCTTCCCACAACATCTACGCGGCTACGTTGCTCACCGGCACCAAGAACACCATGAAGGTGAACTGCGCCGAGGTCTTCGGGCCGGTGGCTGTGCTTGAAGAAGTCGCGGACTTCGGCGAAGCGATCACAGCAGTGAACGATTCTACCTATGGCCTGCAAGCTGGTGTCTTCACCGATTCCGTGGCGAACATGAAGCGCGCGCACGACGAACTGGAAGTCGGCGGCATCATCATCAACAACGTTCCCGGCTTCCGCATCGATCCCATGCCTTACGGCGGCATCAAGGACAGCGGACTGGGCCGCGAAGGCGTGAAGTACGCGATGGAAGAGATGAGCGAGCCGCGGCTGCTCGTCTACTGAGTTCCACCGCCACGACACCACGAACGCCAAGGGACCGCAACGTATTTTCTAAGACTTGGCGCAACCGTTGCGCCCGTTGCGTCGTGGCGGTTAGCCTTTCTTTTCCAAGTTCTCCAGTCTGGCCACGATCGAATCCAGGTTCCGGAAGTGGATGTAGCTCTTGCGGTACTTCTGCACCTCGAAGGCCGGTGATCCCATGTACCCTTCGCCCGCCTTCGTGTTCTTGCTGATGCCGCTCTGCGCCGCGATGATCGTTCCATCCGCGATCTTCAGGTGACCGATGATGCCGACCTGCCCACTGAACATGCAGTTCTTGCCGATCTTGGTGGAGCCAGCCACCACACCACCCGCCGCGTAGTAGGTGTTCTCCCCCACCTCCACGTTGTGCGCGATGTGTATGAGGTTGTCGAACTTCACTCCTTTCCGCAGGATCGTGCTGCCGAGTGTCGCGCGATCGATCGCGCAGTTCGCACCGATCTCCACATCGTCCTCGATCACCACGTTGCCGATCTGTGGGATCTTCTGCCCTCCATCTGGACCGGTCGCGAAACGGAAGCCGTCGCTGCCGATCACCGTGCCGCTGTGGATGATGCACCTCGCACCGATCACACAATCCGAGTAGATCGTCACATTGGCGAAGAGCGTGGTGTTGTCGGCGATCGTCACGTTGTCCCCCACGTAGCACTGCGGGTAGATCTTCACGTTGTTGCCGATGCGTGCGTTCTCGCCGATGAAAACCAACGCACCCACGTAGCAGTTCTCGCCAAGCTTGGCCGTGTCCGCGATCGCAGCCTGCGGTGAGACACCCTTCTTGTCGAGCTTGATGGTGTTGTACATCTCCAACACCTTGGCGAAGGCCCCCTGCGCATCGGCCACGCGCACGAGTGTGGTCTTCACCGGTGCGGTGAGCGGGAAGTCCTTGCCGATGATGACCACGCTGGCCGTGGTATTGTACACGTACTGCGTATAAGCCGGATTGGCCAGAAACGAGAGGGAGCCCGGTCCACCCTCTTCTATCTTGGAAAGTCGGGAAACGGTGGCGTTGGCGTCACCTTCCACGGTGCCTTGGAGGAGTTGGGCGATCTGGGCGGCAGTGAATTGCATAGGTGGTAAGTAGGGTCGCCAAGGTATCTCTTGGGCGAAAGGCCCCGGTGGCGCTAACTTCGTGGCATCGCCTTCGCTTCAGCTTCGGCGAGCAAAGCATGAGCACACAAGACCAGTTCATACAGCTCGGTTCGCTCCCGGAAGATGTCCGGAAGCAAGTCTTGGACTTTATAGAGTTTCTGATGGAACGCAAGAACCGTCCCGAGGAACCCAAGAAGAAGCGCATCGCTGGCCTCGCAAAGGGAATGATCACCATTCCCGACAACTTCGACGAGCCGCTGGAAGACTTCAAGGATTACATGTGAATGCGAGTTCTTCTCGACACGCACATTCTGCTCTGGTACCAAGCATCGGACAAGACGCTTTCCCGAAAGGCACGCGCTGCGATCGAGTCCGATGACAATGACAGCGTGGTCAGTATCGTCTCATTCTGGGAGATCGGTATCAAGCACAGCATCGGGAAGCTCCCATTGCGGATGCCTTTGAACGACTTCTTCCTCACCATCCAAGACGCGGGCTTCCCCTTGCTGGGTTTACAACGCGAGCACATTCTCTCGTCCGCCGTACTTCCGCACCACCATCGCGACCCCTTCGACCGCATGCTCATCGCCCAAGCGAAGCACGAAGGCATGCACCTGCTCTCCTCCGATCCCCAATTCGCGCTGTACGACGTGCCGCTGGTCGATCTTTGAGCGGTGATGGAACCGCTCGATGTCCGCGAAAAGGTGCGCCTGCTGCCCGCTGAGCCGGGGGTGTACCAGTTCCTGGACGCCACGGGCAAGATCATCTACGTGGGCAAGGCCAAGAGCCTGCACGACCGGGTGAACAGCTACTTCGGCAAGGACATCTTCGGCAAGACGGCCGCGCTCGTGCGCAACATCACAGACCTGCGCACCATCGTGGTGAACAGCGAGTTCGAGGCGCTGCTGCTGGAGAACACGCTGATCAAAGAGCACCAGCCGAAGTACAACATCCTGCTGCGCGACGACAAGAGCTTCCCGTGGATCCGCATCCGCAAGGAGCATTTCCCGCGCGTGGAAGGCATGCGCAACCCGGAGGAGGACGGCAGCGAGTACTACGGGCCGTTCACTTCAGCGAGGAGCATGCGCACCGTGCTGCAACTGGCGAAGGCCATGTACCAGTTGCGTTCCTGCAGCTACGACCTGTCGCCGAAGAACATCGAGAAAGGCAAGTTCAAGCGGTGCCTTGAATACCACATCGGCAACTGCAAGGGGCCGTGCGAGGGCCTTCAGCCGGAAGACGAGTACATCGCCAACGTGGACCAGGTGCGGCAGATGGCGAAGGGCCGCGTGAATGGATTGATGCGCGGACTGAAACAGCAAATGGGCCAACACGCCGAAGCGCTGGAGTTCGAAAAAGCGGAATCCACCCGCGTGAAGCTGGAGCGTTTGGAGAAATTCCACAGCAAGAGCGTGGTGGTGAACATGGACATCGGCGACGTGGACGTGTTCGGCATGGCCGGCGACACCAGCACGATGTGCGTGAACTACCTCCGTGTTGTCGAAGGCGCGATCGTACACGGCATCACGATCGAACTGAAACGCAGGTTGGAAGAGACCGAGCAGGAATTGCTGCAGCTCGCCATAGCCGAACTGCGGCTGCGCTATATGAGCAACGCGCCGGAAGCCATCGTGCCCTTCGAGCCGGGCATTGAGGTTCCGGGTGTAACCTTCCTCGTTCCGCAACGCGGCGACAAGAAGCGATTGCTGGAACTCTGCGAACGCAACGCGCACTTCTTCTTCCTCGACAAGCAGAAGCAGGAAAAACTCGTGGACCCAGAGGCCAGCACCAACCGCGTGCTGGAGCAAATGAAGCAGGACCTCCACCTCCGTGAGCTTCCCCGCCACATCGAGTGCTTCGACAACAGCAACACGCAAGGCACGGACCCGGTGAGCGCGTGCGTGGTGTTCAAGGACGCCAAGCCGAGCAAGAAAGACTACCGCCATTTCAACATCCGCACGGTGGAAGGGCCGGATGATTTCGCGAGCATGGAAGAAGCCGTGGAACGCCGCTACGCCCGCTTGATCGGCGAAGGCGAACCTCTGCCCCAGCTCGTTGTGGTGGATGGCGGCAAAGGTCAATTGCACGCAGCGATGAACGTCTTCGACCGCCTCGGCATCCGGGGAAAAGTCGCGCTGGTGGGCATCGCGAAACGCCTGGAGGAACTCTACTTCCCAGAGGATCCCGCACCACTGCACATCGACAAACGCAGCTCCACGCTGCGGGTGATCCAACAGATGCGCGACGAGGCGCACCGCTTCGGCATCACGCACCACCGCGGCAAACGCAGCAAGCGCATCGTGCGCACCGCACTGGAGGACATCCCCGGCATCGGGCCGGAAACAGCGAAGAAGCTGCTGACGAAATTCGGATCGATCAAGGGGATCAAAGAAGCGCCGACCGAAGAGGTGGTGGCGGAGATCGGTGCGGGGAAGGCGCAGATCCTGCTGGGGACGTTGAATGCGAGCAACGCAGCGGGATAGTTCACAGGCACGAGCGGAGGTCGCCCGCGCCAGATATGGGCTTGAGCACCTCTCCGATCCTCCCAATCATTTGCCATATCTCAATGATGATGATCCTGAAAGCCCTGCCGATCCTATGAATGATTGATTCCCTTGTGGAATCGAACCCCTCCCCTTTACTCTCCTCCAGGATCTTCATTGTATCCCCTGTGATCTGAGGGGATCAGGGCACCCCGTTTTTATTCTGCTCAGGACGCTTCATTGTATAGCCCCTGTCGTGTCCTTCGGTACTGAGGCGATAAGCTCACCACGGGTTTTTATTGCCCTCAGGGGGACACGTAGTATGGGAGGTCAACCAAGATCAAGCAATGAAGGAGGATCAAGGTCATACTGTATGGTGGTTCCTGTGGCAACTGTGCCGTCCTGAGGCTACCAAGCGGACGTTCAGGCGTGGGGTGGCTGTGCTGTTCCTGATGGGATGTGTGCTTGTGCCTGTGGCCCTGCTCCTTTGGGGCTTGCTAAAGAAGCTCCCGTGGTGGGGTTGACCTGTTGGGAGCCTAGCTTTCGATCTATGACCACCAAG
>JANOPI010000123.1:0-2283 GCA_031421755.1 Flavobacteriales bacterium
CGCCGGTGGCCTTCGCGGCAGCAGCGGGCAACTACTATGTCGCCTTGCGGCACCGCAACCACTTGGCCGTGATGACCCAGGCCGCTATCGCCCTTAGCGCTTCCCCCGCCACGGTCGACTTCCGGCTCGTGGGCACAGGCACCTATGGTACCAGCGCACGCAAAAGCATAACGGGAACCATCCCTGCGCAGGCGCTTTGGGCGGGTGATGTCACCTTCAATGGCGAGCTCAAATACACGGGGGCCAGCAACGACCGCGATCCCATCCTGGTGACCGTGGGCAGCACCACGCCGAACAATACCGTGAACGCCTACAGCACCCGCGACGTGAACTTGGACGGTACGGTGAAGTACACCGGCAGCGCCAATGACCGCGATCCGATATTGGTGAATGTGGGAAGTACCACGCCGAACAATGTGCGGGTGCAACAGCTCCCATAGACAACGAAAGCTTCACCAGAGGCGGCCATCAGTATATAGCACAAGTAGACAGGAACCCCGCTATTGGCGGGGTTCCTCGTATGACGGTATTCACGAATGCCGATGATCCTGCTAGTGTGAGCGCGATAACGGGTGGGGCGTGCGCTCAGGCAAGCACTACCTGCGCGGGAACAGAGGGCGGTATGGCCTGCGTTATAACCAAAGTTCCACCGGCCGGATCATGCTGACCCGGTAGATTGCCTCCGATACAAGAACCCAATGCACAGCAAACAGCCTTCGCACTTTCTACTCTGCACAGAGTTGGTGCTCGCTCTCACCCGTTGTGGTGGTGGCACATCGCCCACAGCGGATACCACCCCGGAGCAACCCGGCTCCATTTCTCAGGAACAACAAGTGCCGGACACATCGACGACAGCGCAGTTCCCTGCCGCAGAAGCGCACGCCAGTGCGGTACTCACCTACGCGGTGATCGATGCACCCAACGGCACCTTCGGCTACGATGTGTTTAGTAATGGGCAACTGTTGCTGCACCAGACGAACATGCCGGGCCAGCCGGGTGTGGAAGGGTGCAAGACCAAGGCCGATGTGGAGAAACTCGCGGCTTTCGTGATCGAGAAGATCAAGAAGGGCCTGATGCCCCCGACCGTAGAGACCGAGGAACTGAGAACACTGGAACTCATCAACTGAACTCGAACAGATCACTGAACTGACCCCACATGCGAACAAGATCCATCCTATCTGCCGCATCGCTCCTGCTTTGCGGTACGCAGCTCGTGGCCCAAGGCACATGGACCGCAAAGGCGAATGTCGGTGGCAGTGTTCGCTGTTGGGGTGTCGGCTTCAGTATCGGACACAAAGGCTACATCGGCTTGGGCGCGAACAATGTGAACCTCACCGGGGCGCTGGATGACATGTGGGAGTATGACCCCGCTACCAACGCATGGACCCAGAAGGCCTCCTTCCTCGGTGGCCCACGGAAGGGTGCCGCGGCCTTCGTGGTGAACGGCAAAGCCTATGTCGGGACCGGCGCAGACGCGAACTCTGTGCAGAAGAATGATCTGTGGCAATACACCCCGGGCACGAACACATGGGTACAGCGGGCGAATTTGGGGGGAGTTGTGAGGGACGGAGCGGTCGCCTTCGGCATCGGCGGTTTTGGCTACTTGGGAACAGGGCGGAACGGGACCATCTCCTTGAACGATTTCTGGCGCTACGACGCGAACGCCAATCAATGGTCGCAACGCGCCAACTTCGCAGGGGGCATTCGGAACGGTGCAGCAGCCTTTGCGGTGAACGGCTTCGGATACGTAGGCACGGGGCAGGGCACCGGAGGCGGTTTGAAAAATGACCTGTATCGCTTCAATCCGGTTACTAATTTATGGACCCTGATGCCCTCGTCGACCGGTTCAGTCCGGTACTTCGCTACCGGGTTCACTGCGGGCAATTTCGGATACATAGCCGGTGGCCTCACGTTCGGGTTCCAGCAGGATGTCTGGCAGTTCGATCCGGGCGCGAGCCAATGGATGCAACAAAGCAACCTTCCTGTCGCACTTGCTCTTTCCGCCAGCTTCACGGTCGCTGGCAACGCCTACGTCGGCTCCGGAGGTATATCCGGTGCCCCTGTAACGAATTTTTACGAGTTCACGCCCGCTAGCACGCAGGCCCCCTCCAACTCGTGGACCCCGAAGGCGAATTTCGGAGGGGTTTCGGATATCGGGTTTGTTCCGAACCGGACATCCGCCGTAGGGTTCAGCTTAGGCAGCAAAGGGTACCTCGGAACGGGCATGACTTCGCAGATCAAGAGGAACGATTTCTGGGAATACGACCCTGCAATAAACGCATG
>JANOPI010000124.1:0-2274 GCA_031421755.1 Flavobacteriales bacterium
CCGGATTTCCGGTGACTCGTGTCGCTGCTGCGGTGCTCCTCGGTGGATTGGGAGCTTATGCGTATTTTCAGGGTGGCTTTCGCAAGGGTGGAGAAGCTGAAACGGCGGCTGTCGTCCAAGCCAAGGCAAGCAAGATACCGGAGTATGCGCAGGCAAAAAATCTAATCGCGCAAAGACCGGAGTCGAATTCGGCTGAGGTGCTTTCCGCCGCCGCGGCACTGGCTGCGGTGCCCGTTGCGGAAAAATCTATGGTCGTGCCTGTTGCTCCAAAGGAAAGCAGTCCACTCGAAGCGAAATCGGTGGCGATTGAACCGCCGGTCGTTGCGGCGACTTTTACATCGAAACCTGAAATCGACCCGGCCCTGACTCTGGTGGCAAACACCAAGACTCCCAAAAACACCGTGCCACCCGTGGCCACTCCGGCTGCGGCGGAAGGTGGTTCATCGGTCGCCGCGAAGACGGCAGCGCTTGAGGCCACCCGGAAGTCCGTGGAGGAATGGGAGAAAGCTCACGCTGCGATGCTCAAGAAAAAGGAGCAGGCCGAGACGGCAATTGTGGAAGCAAAGAAGGTTCTTGATGAAAAAATGAAAGTCGCGGCGCCGATCCTAAAGGCATCGGACGAAGTGGCGGCTCTAAAGCAGAAACGTGAGACAGAATTGCGGGCTGCTGAGCTGGCTGCTGCGGAAGCGAAAAAAGAGGCCGAGGAAAAGGCCCGCTTTGCGGAAGAAGCCAGGAAAATGGCGCTCAGTGTCGAGCGGGAAAACAAGGACAAACTTGCGGATCAGAAAAAGGCGGAATCGGAACTGGACCTCATCAAAAAATCGATCGCGGAGAACGAACGGCTTGCCGCCGAAAGTGCCAAGCTCGCGGAAGGGGCGATGGTGAAGAAGGTCGAGCAAACTGCGCTCGTTAAACAAAAGGAACAGGAAGTTGCTCTCGCGATGGCTGCTGCCGAGATCGAGGTGCAAAAGAAGCGGGAAATCGACGAGAAGCGGACACGGATCATGAAGGAAATGGACGACGCGAAGCGCCTCTTTGAAGAGAGGATGAAAGCGCTCGAATCGTCTCTAAAAGATCCCGAAAAGAGTGCGGCACCTGTCGCGCCCGCACCTGAAAAACCTGCGACTGATCCAAAGCCCGCCGCTCCGGTTACTCCACCGGCCGCTGCTGTGGTGCCGGTGCCTCCGCCTCGCGCTCCAGCTCCAGAAGCTGACAAACCCATGGTCGCAGCCGTGCCGACCTTGCCCGCTGCCGACTCCACGCTTCTCGCGAAAGTGGAAAAGCCGGCCACGATGCCAACAGTCGAGTCCAAGCCAGCAGCCCCCGCAACGAACAGTCCGGTCGCCAATAGTCTCGGCATCGCCTTTGTGCCCGTCGGAGACGTGCAATTTGCGGTCTGGCCAACGCGACTTAAGGACTTCGAGGCGTTTGCGACGGCGACGAGTTTGAAATCGAGCCTTTGGCGTGACCCCGGTTTCAAACAAGCGCCGGAACATCCGGTGGTCAACGTGACTTGGATGGAGGCGATGATGTTCTGTAAATGGCTGACTTTGAAGGAGCAGCGGGAAGGAACTCTGCCGGCGGGAAAGGCCTACCGCCTGCCGACCGATCTGGAGTGGAGCAGGGCAGTCGGTTTGCCAGAAGAGACCGGTAAAACGGCTGAGGCTCGCGATATGGGCGTGCCAGACGTTTATCCTTGGGGAACGGCGTGGCCACCACCGCAAGGGTCTGGCAATTACACTGGCGAAGAAACCGGATCGGACGTTGCCATCAAAGGCTACTCGGACGGGTTTCCTTGGACTTCACCGGTGGGGAGCTTTCCTCCCAACAAATACGGACTCTATGACATGGGCGGCAATGTCTGGCAGTGGGTAATGGACCAATGGAACACCGATGCCACCTCCAAAGTTTTGCGCGGGGCATCCTGGTATAACGGCGCTCTCAAGCTCAGTTTACTTTCTTCATGCCGGGTCCACGCTGCGCAGGACAGCAGTACAGATAATTACGGATTCCGGTGTGTGATCGCGAATGAGTCGCCGAAATCTGTAAAACGCTGAGGCCAAATCGCGGGGGAGATTCAAGTTTTGGAGACAAACTCAAGCCCACGAAATTTAAGATTGCATCCGTGAGAAAATCGCTCGCATATACGAACACTAATCACATTTTTCCCATATTTATGAATCAATCACCGAAGCTGTCGTTATCGCTGTTTGCACTTGCCACTATTGCGGCTGGTGCCACGTCGAACGCACAGGACTTTTTTCGAGACTTCGG
>JANOPI010000125.1:0-2897 GCA_031421755.1 Flavobacteriales bacterium
TACCGACCGAAACCGACAACGCAGGCGACAACGCCTAAAAGGAAAACCGCCGGAATCCCTTACCTAAGTAAGGAACCCGGCGGATCCTGTGTAGCCCGTAGGGGAATCGAACCCCTGTTTCATCCGTGAAAGGGACGCGTCCTAACCCCTAGACGAACGGGCCACGATGTCAACACCCCGGGTCGGGGTCCCCGTTAAGGGATCGCAAATGTAAACACCTGCGGGAAATACGCGCAATTCTTATGTGGGATCGTCCACGTCCGCTTGGAAACGGAAGCCCAGGCGCTTGCCGGTGCTGATCTGCACGTTGGCGTTGAGCTCGTTCATCTCGCTCACCGTAACCTGATTCACTTGATCGTAGGGCGGGGCCAGCAGGTCGAACTCCAGTACATAGATCACCACCGAATAGAGCACTTCCTTGAGGCGGGCCCGGTCCATGGTGTTGCCGGGCAGGTCGTTGTACAGGAAACCGAGCTGTCGCTTGCCTTGCACGAAGAAATGACCCTCTTTGTTCAGGAAGATCCGCGCCACGAGATAACCCAGGTCCCGCTCCCGGTTGAATTTGAAGGAGTCGCTGAGGAAGTTGTAGACGTTCACCACCCCGAAGTAGCCCCGCATCTCATCCTCCTCTAGGTAACTGCTCTTCCACAGGCTGTGGCTCTGGTCCAGCTTGAATATGTTGGTGTGCATCTGGAAGATGATCACATCCCCTGCCACTTTCAGTTCGCCCGCCAAGGAACCTTTGTCCGTGAACGCTACGCCAAGCCGCTCGTCCTTCTTGGTGACTTCCTTCTCGAGGTCCTCGGCGATCTCTTTCAGCACTTCCTTCATCAGCTCGAAGAGGTCCACCGTAGCGCGGAAGACATCCTGCTTCATGGCGCTCTTGGTGTGCAGCACCCTCACGATCATGTCGCGCGGCGTGGGGACTTGTGGCGTGTCTTTCTTACTCATCAGTAGGCTCGGGCGAAGATCACCCGTTGGTTGCTGGGAGCGCCGGTCACCATGCAAAGCCCGGGTGTGCGGTCACCGTTCAATGGGATGCACCGGATGGTGGCCTTGGTCTCTTGTTTCACCTTCTCTTCCGTGGCGGCCGTACCATCCCAATGGGCGTAAATGAAGCCCCCTTCCTCGATCACCGCCTTGAACTCCTCGTAGCTATCCACCGCACGGGTGTAGCGTTCACGCAGCGCCAGGGCCTTCTGGTACAGGTTGCTCTGGATCGCGGTGAGCAGGTGTTCCACTTTTTCGGCGAGGTCAACGGTCTGCATCACCTGTTTCTCCAGCGTATCGCGGCGCGCCACCTCAACGGTCCCGTTCTCCATGTCGCGCGGGCCGATGGCTATCCGCACAGGGAAGCCCTTGAACTCATACTCGGCGAATTTCCAGCCGGGTTTCTTCTGGTCGTCATCGTCGAACTTTACGGTGATGCCTTTGGCACGCAGCTCGGCCAGTATCGGCGCGATGTAGGCGCGGATGGCCTCCATCTGCTCGGGATTCTTGGCGATCGGGATCACCACCACCTGGACAGGGGCCAATTTCGGTGGGATGATGAGGCCTTGGTCGTCGCTGTGGGTCATGATCAGGGCACCCATCAAGCGGGTGCTGACCCCCCAGCTACTGGCCCACACGTGTTCCTGTTTGTTCTCCTTGGTGGTGAAGACCACATCGAACGCCTTGGCGAAATTCTGCCCCAGGAAGTGGGAGGTGCCCGCTTGCAGCGCCTTTCCATCCTGCATCATGGCTTCGATGCAATACGTTTCCTCTGCTCCTGCGAAACGCTCGCTCGCCGTCTTGATGCCCTTGATCACGGGCATGGCCAGCCATTCTTCGGCGAACGTGGTGTACACGTCCAGCATGCGTTCCGATTCCTCAATGGCTTCCACCTTGGTGGCATGGGCGGTATGCCCTTCCTGCCACAGGAATTCGGCCGTGCGGAGGAACAAGCGTGTGCGCATCTCCCAGCGGACCACGTTGCACCACTGATTGATCAGCAGCGGCAGGTCACGGTAGCTCTTCACCCAGCCACGATACGTGTTCCAAATGATGGTCTCGCTGGTCGGGCGGATGATCAGCTCTTCTTCCAACTTGGCGTCCGGATCCACGATCACACCGTGAACGGGATCGCTTTTCAGCCGGTAGTGCGTAACCACCGCGCATTCCTTGGCGAAACCTTCCACATGGCTGGCCTCCTTGGCCAGGTAGCTCTTGGGGATGAAGAGTGGGAAGTAGGCGTTCACGTGACCGGTATCCTTGAACATACGGTCCAGCGCGGCCTGCATCTTCTCCCAAATGGCGTATCCATGGGGTTTGATGACCATGCAGCCACGTACATCGCTATGCTCAGCAAGGTCTGCTTTGAGCACCAGATCATTGTACCATTGGGCATAGTCGTCCGCCCGTTTCGTCAGCTGTTCAGCCATCCCCCTTTCTTGGTATTATTTTTGTTCCACTACGGCGGCTAAAGTAAACAACACAAAAGGGGCATTCCGGCGATCTTCAAAGCCACCCCGCTGATCACCATGAGCACAACGACCCGCCCCCTGCCCTACTTGATGGTCCTTAGCCTGTTGGTGACGTCGTGCGCTACGATGCAACCGACAGCCGATGTGCGGGATGATGTCTATTTCCTCCCCTCCATGACGCCGGCCATGGCGTCCGTGGGAGCTTCCGCTCCGTTGCCTGAAGAGCCTCCTGTAGCGCAGCCCGCAGATGACTACTACGACCCCGCCACCTCCCAACAGGTGGGTGCGGACCGCAGCTATTACGATATGACCTACAACGACCCGTACTTCTACAATTACGGGCGATTCGGATTCGGGACTGGTCTTTCCGGTTGGCAAACCGGTTGGAACGGACCCGGTTGGGGAATGAGCATGGGATACGGCTATGGTACCGGC
>JANOPI010000126.1:0-14016 GCA_031421755.1 Flavobacteriales bacterium
GCGAGCTCGTTGGGCGAAACCACATTGCTGTCGGCCAGCGACTTCGTGTTACGGTATTCGATCTCGGCGAACTCCGCTTCCGCTTGCGCTCTTTGCACCTCCGCTTTATACAGCACCGGCCGGATGCGGAACAGCAGCTGCCCTTCCTTCACAAGTTGGCCTTCGTCTACAAGCACATCCTGCAGATAGCCCTTTTCCAGCGCGCGCACCACAATGTGTTGCACGGAGTGGATCTGGCAGACATAGTCCCGCTGCACGACAGTATCCGTGAGCAAAGGACTGGTCGCGGGAAAGCGGCCCTGTTCATGTTCCTCGTGTTCCTCCTCATGGTGGGCGCCACAACTGGCGAGCAATGGGCCAAAAACGAACAACGGGAGCGCTGCCTGGCACAGGAGCAGCGCGATGTGCTTGGGCCGGGGAGCAGGAACAGTGGCCGAATGGTGGGATAGCATGTTGATGGACGAAAGCGTTTCTTGAAAGATCCGGGACCGGATGATGGAGATGATCGGGAGCTGGGGCCTGAAGGGCCTGGAACACCGCCTTGCCTGCGTGGTTGGCGGATGATGCCTTTCAGGCCGATCGTTCGGCAAGGCATCGCGGCCTGGTGATCCACCATGCCGCATCGCCCGGTCAAAGCCGGGCATTGTCTTACCTAAGGTGCGGAGGGCTGAAGACCGGCCACACGCAGAAGCGATCGCCCGTTCCGGTCTTCCCTGCTTACGAGGGGCTTTACCACACGCTGCGCACGGCATCCGAAAAGTACACCACCGTGTTGCGCGATCAGGTCAATACCCTGGTCCAGTCCGGGTGCCCCTCTTTCATCCTCGGATCCTGCGGGAGGCGCGCTGGTCTCCGCAATGGCGGCCGGCTGTTCCGCAGCATTGAGCGCCAAGGGGAACCACAACTGCAAGCCCAACAACACGAAGCACGCCAGCAAGGCGATCCGCGCATTGTTCTTCATCAGGATGGACATCGGGGCTTTTCGGGGCGCGAACGTAGAACCGCAGGGAAGCCCTCGTCCATTCCATTAACAGTTCCTTAGACAATTGATATTCGCGTACATGGACCAACTTGCACCCGATCGCATCACTCGATGAGTTCACGTCGTGACAACAAAACCGCTGGCTGATGCGCACCGGCCTGCATCGATCCCTGTCCTGTGTCCTTCTGGCCGCTTCGATCACGGCCCAAGGTCAGCGCATCACGGACCGCAACAACCTGCTGTGGATCTCGCACCTCGGCGACCATAAGGTGAGCGATCGCTGGGGCTTCCACACCGAAGGGCACATCCGGTATGAGGGCCTGGGTGCTGCGTCCCAACTTTTGCTGGTCAGGCCCGCGATCAACTTCCTGTTAACCCCTGAGGTGATGCTCACAGCCGGGTACACCTATTGCCGCAACTACCGGTACGGCGGCTTTCCTATAAAGGCGGAGAACTGGGAACACCACAGCTACCAGCAGATCCAGTTCACCGCGCGTACCGGCAAGATCGTCCTGCAGCACCGCTTCCGGATGGAAGAACGCTTCATCGCCACCCTCCGCTCCGATCCGACGGTGGAGTCCGGCTACAGCTTCGACCAGTACATGTACCAATCGAGGTTCCGCGTGCGATTGATGGCCACATTACCATTGGGCAAGCATGCCAAGGTGGAACCCAAGACCTGGTTCGTGTGCGCCTACGACGAATTGTTCCTGCACTTCGGGGACAATTCCCGGCTTGACTTCATGAACCAGAACCGGATCAGCGGTTTGCTGGGGTATCAATTCAACAAGGAGGGAAATATGCAGGTGGGTTATCTGCTGCAAACGCTTCAACGGCCGGGTGCTGCGAGCGGTGCGGACCTGGTGGAGATGAACAGCACACAGCATGTGATCCTCACGTACAATTTGGACTTCCGCAAGCCCGCCCCTGGCCAGCAGAAAGAAAAGTGATCGAACCGCGGATCACCGCTTGATGGCCTTCACGGCCACGGAACGGCCAGCATGGCTGAGTACCAGCGTGTACCCTCCGCGTGAAAGCCCGTTCAGCTCGATCGGCAGGTCATGCTGGCCTGGCGACAGGTCGAGGTCCTGCGCATACGTGCGAACCACCCTGCCCGTGGCATCATGCAACCGCAGGGTGTAAGCACCTCCATTGGTCGAGTTGAACCGGAAAGTGGCCTGGTCCTCCGCCGGGTTGGGGAACAGCATTGCGGCAATGCTCCTCTCCAAGTTGATATCCTGTGTGGAAGTGGTGACGTTGCCCAGCGAGTCGGTCTTGATGATGAAGATCTGGAAGTCAGTTCCGACCACATCGGAGGTGAACAGGGAGACTCCGGTCAACACGAAGCCGCCATCGTCGGTAGCCTGCACGTCATAACCCCTATCCGACTGGGTGCCAACATCAAAGGACCGCGACCACATTTCCTCACCATCCAGGTCAGTTCGTGTAAGGCGCAAACCGTAGCTATCACTTGAACTGAAAACGGCATACCCGTCAACGGTCTTGCACATCGCATAGCCCCAGTCGCAAACACCATTGTCGTAGTTCTGGTACCAGAGCAGGTCACCGTTCCCGTCCAACTCAAGCAGCAATGGCCGGGCGCAACCGAATTGCAGCGAGAAGCCAGTGATCAGGATGTGATCGTTCGGCAGCGTTTCGGCATCTGTGGCGTAGCAGTCCCCGAACTCAGAGATGGTGCGCGTCCACAAGGTATCACCCTGGTCGTTGATGCGTAACGCCCAGATGTAGTTGGTGGTCGTGGAAGGGTCGGTGTCTCCCACCACCACCCAGTTGGTGTCAGAGAGGGGGGCGATCGCATAGGCTTTCTGGGGGTCATCCGGATCTCCATAGGTGCGGGTCCAAAGGGTATCGCCCAAGGAGTTGAGCCTGACCACGTAAAAATCCTGTTCTGGACCCGATCCCGGACTTTTGACACCAGCACAGAGGTACCCGCTGCCGGATGCTTTGCATATAGCCATCCCGGCTTCGAAAGTAGTATCACCAACTATCGAGATCCAGAGGACGGTCGCCATCGTATCCAGGCGGAGGACCAACACATCTCCTTCTAGATCATGGCTCCATTGTCCTGCGAGAATGAGGCCGCCATCATCAGTGGGTAAAAGTTGGTTGATGAGGACACCTGAAGTCCCATCAATGGAAAAACCGCGCCACCAAAGACTATCACCATTATCGAGGATTTTTAAGAGCACTCCCCTTCCCCAGATAGAATCCACCATCGTGCCGCCAATGAAATATCCAAGGTTATTACCTTCGACCACCGAATAACCATTTTCCCTTCTCCACTCATAGCCATGGTCGCGCTGAAAAATGCCCTGTGCAGCACCTGTTGCCTGAAAGACCACGATGCAGGTCACGAGGAAGAATCCTTTGCCTAGGTGGAAAGCCGAGCGCAGAGCGTGATTTCCCAACTCTCGATGTTCATCGACCAGGTTCATAGTACGGTCACATTCTTCAGGTCCATGGGCTGCCCGTTCACGAAGAGCCGCAGGTTGTAGATGCCGGGCGGCACACCGGTGAGGTTCAAGGTGACCTGGTCGCCAACCACATCCAAGATGTACTGGTTGCTCACGTTGCTGTAAGGCGCGCTCAATTGAACATATGCTGATGTGGCATTCCCCAAGCGGTATTTCACCTGGACACTACCAGTGGCGGGGTTTGGTGCCACCAACGTGATCTCGTGGTCTTTGATCGTCACCTCCACCTGGTCGTAGTCCTTCATTCCATCCGCATGCGCGATCACCTCCAACTTGTACTTGGATGTGATCTCTGGGCTTACCGACAGATCGAGGCCGGTATGGATGAGGTTCTGCTGCGGATCGTACCAGTTGTAGATGGCCGGCTCAGAGATATCCAACGCCTGCAGAGCGGCCGAGGTATTCGGGCTGATCCGCTGGTCCGGACCGGCATGGGCCTGGAAGGGAGTACGGCTGAGCATGCGCACATCAAACCGCTCACCACCCACCAACGTGCCATTCGGCTTCTGCTGGATCATGTCGTAGGTGAAACGCTCCTGCCCGCTCAACTGCCGAACGAGGAAGTTGAAGCTCAGATGCGCCGGAAGGATGCTCCCCGGCGGATAGGTGATGTTCCTGGCGCTCGCGGGGTCGCCCGTCACGATCAATTGATGGCGCTCTTCGCGGTTGATGGCCATGTTCTCCATCTGCATGCCACCCGCCACCCACAGGTCCCAAAGGTCTGCGGACATGGTCAGGCGCACCTCGGCCTCGGCCGTGATGGGGTTGCCCTTGCACGGCACGGGGTTTTTGAATACCAGATCGAAGGTACCGCCACTCCCCCAAGCATCGCCGGTGTACACCGAGGCACCCACCAGGTTGTCGTCAATGCCGCCGCCGCCGTCCAGTTCGGCGTCCACCACGCTCAAATTCTTCCAGATGACATGGTTGTTGTTGCGCGCGTTCGCGTAAGGGTCACTGCCTTCTGGGAACGACATCGGCTCGCTCGCCGGATCGATCCGCGCGATCAAGCAGAAATGATGGGGTTCATCGGCCAGCAACAGCGGGTCGATGCCCCACAGGGACGCAAACAGCGCGGGATCCTCCGGTCGCCAAGGCAAGGATACCACCCTTGAAGCACCGGCCGGGATCGAGGGCAAGGTGACCATGCCGACCAGATCGCCCATGGGAGCGGGGGTGGTTATACTACCGTTCCAGTACGTAGGCCAGGCGCCGGCCGTCGAAGCTTTTGACCAATGCACCCGCAGCAGTTCGCCACCGGGTGAAGCCTCGTAGCCCCGGTTGCGCACCCGCACGTACACGTAGTTGTACACCGCCGGGTTGCTGTGATACTCCGGGTTCTGATGCTCGGTGCCACCATCGTTCGTATGCCGCACCCAGATGTCTTCGCTCACCCACAGGGGGCCATCATCGATATTGGGTTCCTCGCCGCGATCCCGCTCGTTGGCGACGATCTTTGGCGTGTCCTTCATGTATAGGTCCACCGTTGGCGGATCCGGATCGGGGCTTTGCTCCTCCCATTCCTTCCAGATATCGTCCACGTACGCATGCCAGATCCAGAAGATCGGGGCGGCCGGTGATCGGAACCAGCCCATGATACTGCCCGGTTTGCCGTTCCGCATGCGCCGATGGGTTTCATCATGATACGGTGCTTCGATCCGGCGGCTCAAGCCTGTAGGACAACAATCACCCATACTCGACCCATCAGGGAAGGTGGGCAGCATATCGTGATCGTACAAGTCCGGTTGGTTCACCTCCGGATAGTCCGCACGATCATTCTGAGGGTCCCAGTCGATGGGGTTGTAGCAGTAGTCGGGATCGCCTCCGTCATCGCAGTCGAAACTGGCGCAATCAGGATGCACACCGGGTACCAAGGGTCCTGGGCCATCGGGATCCACCTGGAATTCTTGCGGCGCGGGGATCGCAGGATCCCAATAAGGCAGGGGAACGAATTCCGGATGCCCTTGGGCGATCAGGAAATCCTCCAAGCCCTCCAGATAGGTGCGGTGGAATGGCAGGAAATCCCAATCACTATGGATCATCCCACCGCTGATGTCATCGTGTTCATCACAATGCATCTTCATCACGTCCTCATCGATGTACTGGATCATCAGGTTGTACAGCATTGTTCGATCATGTCCAGTGCCAAGATCGAAGTACGGATCGAATATGTCCCTTCGAACCTGCGCAGTGACCTTAACTGTTAGGGCCAGAACGATGATCAGGAGTCCTGTGTGAATTTGGCGATGCATGGAGTAGTGGTGTTGGGCCAACGAATGTAGCACCAACGGCGCTGCTCATTGGCCATGGCTTGCGCCTACGGTTGGAACCTGGATCAGGTCCTCATCGCATGGCGTGGATCGCCTCCACCAGCCGGTCCAGTTCCTGTGTTGTGGTGTACACGTTCGGCGTTACGCGCACATGGTTGAACGGGGCATCAATGCCGCGTTTGGCTTCGCGCTCAATGGCCACGGTGTGGATCTTCCATTTGCTGAACAACTCTTCACTGATCGCGGTAGCCTTCTTCCCATCGATGCCGAAGACGCCGATGGCACAACTATAGCGCGGGTCCAATGAGGTCTTGAAGAAGATGCCCTGCACGTCCTTCACGCGTTCCATCCAGTAGCTTTTCAGGAAGTGCATGCGCTTCTGCTTCCGCGCGGATCCGATCAGGTTGTGCAGGTCCAAGGAGTAGCCTGTGGCCATTTCCACGGGGAAGCTTCGCGTGCCGAGGGTTTCGAACTTGCGGATGTCATCGCCCTGCGGCTTGTCGTTGCTGAGCAATGGCCACACCTTGCCGATCTTCTCCTTCTTGATCCACATCAGGCCATTGCCGAAGGGCGCGCAGAGGAACTTGTGCAAGCTGGTGCCCCAGTAGTCGCAGCCCAGCTCCGGGATCCTATAGTCCAGCAATGCGAAGGAGTGGGCCGCGTCCACGAGCACTTCGATGCCACGGGCGTGTGCGGCATCGGCGATCTTTTTCACCGGCAAGATCTGGCCGTTCCAGTTCACCACATGCGTGATGTGTACGAGCTTGGTCTTCGCCGTGAACTTGCTGGTGAAGGCTTCGACGATGGTGGCCTCATCCTCGCTGGGTAGCTCTGGATCCGCGTAGACCAGCTTCACGCCATCGCGCAAGGCGCGCTGACGCCAAGCGTTGTACATATTCGGGTAGTCGTAGGTACTCATCACGACCTCGTCCTCGCTCACCAGCGGCAATCCGAAAATGATGGTATTCAGCGCTTCCGTGGCGTTGCGGCAGATGGCGATCTCCTCGTGCGGCACACCTGCGAGGGCGGCGAGGTTCATGCGCAAGGGTTCGCGATCCTGATCGAGGATCCGCCACATGTAGTAGCTCGGTGCCTCGTTGCACATGCGGTTGTAGTGATCCAGCGCTTCCACGGCCGCGCGCGGCGAAGGGCTCACGCCACCATTGTTCAGGTTGATAAGCGTGGGGCTGCACGCGAAGGCCGCGCGGATCTGGCGCCAGAAGTCCTCTTCGTCGCCGTTGTCGTGGATAGAGTCGGAAGGCTTGGCCACTTCCGGATAGGCCGCTTCGACGCTTTGGTGGAGGGCGAGGCAGCCCAGCACGGCTGCGCTCTGTTGGATGAAGGATCGGCGGTCGGTCATAGGAGTCGCCAGCAAGTTAGTTCGCGCATGCATACACGCTTGGGCCGGCGCGCTGTACGTTACCCTTCCGTGGTATTGATTCTATCGTTCGTGTTGGCGTTCTTTGTTGGATACCCCCAACACCATGATCAGATCCCTTTCCTTCCTACCGGCTTATCTGCTCTTGCCTGCGGCCCTGATCGCGCAGTCAACCATCCATAGCACGGTCTTGCGACCGGACCAAGTGCCGGAACCGATCCCATTCTCAGAGGTCGGTGCGAAGGTTTCGGATGGATACGAAGGAGACGCGATCCGCGTGTTCGCCACCGCAGATGGGGCTTATCTGTCCACCGGATTCCAAAAGTTGGATGCCTCCGTTACGCGGACCGGGCTGGCCGTACATTCCACGGAGGAAGGCGAAGGTTCGTTGCGACTGATCGCATCGGCCATCGGGCGAGGCGGCACAATGAGCCCATTGATGATGACAGGTTCCGTAGCTGCAGATGCCCGGTCGGTGCGCTACACACGCCCTTTGGTCACCGAAGAATATTCGGTAAGCGCTGATGGGGTGCGGCAAGACTTCCTGGTTACGGAAAGACCAATGGGCCAAGGGGATCTCCGCGTGCGCATGGACCTGCACGGCGCCGGGGCACGAGCTGTTCCGGAAGGCGCGGTGATCACGCTCAACGGCTCTGGCCGTGAACTGGCTTACGCGCGTTTGCGGGTGACCGACGCACGGGGCGAGGAACTGACGGCAAGCATGGACGTGTTGGCCGAGGACCAGCTTTCGATCCAGGTGTACGATGCGGGAGCGGAATACCCGGTGCGCATCGACCCTACGTTCAGCGATGCGGACTGGACATGTATCAATGTGAACGGCGGAACCCCCGGGGTTGACGGAACCGTTGGTGCCATGGTCGCTGACGGCACTGGCAAGGTCTACATCTGCGGAAGCTTTACCCGGGTGGGGATCACACCGGCCAACGGTGCGGCCAGGTGGAACGGCAGCACCTGGTCGGCGATGGGTTCAGGGATCGGCACGGCGGGTCCCTACTGCATGGCGGTGAGCGGTGACAACGTGTATATCGGCGGCTTCTTCAATACAGTGGGATCGGTGAGCGCGAACAATGTGGCCAAGTGGAACGGAACAACATGGTCCGCGATGGGCACCGGGGCGAATGATGCGGTGTACGCGATGGCGTGCATCAGCACCACGGTGTATGCTGGCGGATTCTTCAGTACGATCGGCGGCGTAGCAGCGCAGCGTATCGGGCAATGGAACGGTAGCGCATGGTCCGCTGTGGGCGCCGGGGTGAACAACTCGGTGCGTGCCATGGCGGCGAGCGGATCGAACCTTTACATCGGCGGTTACTTCAACACGGGGGATGGAAGCCCGGGCAACTATGCGGCCCGTTGGAACGGCAGCGCCTGGTCCGCGTTGGGCACAGGATTGAACGGTATCATCAATGCGCTGGTGGTGAACGGCTCCAACGTGTACGTAGGGGGAAGCTTTACTACCGCGGGTGGTGGTGCCGCCAACCGGGTAGCATTATGGAATGGCAGTACCTGGTCGGCGTTGGGCACCGGTGTGAACGGGACTGTTGACGATCTGGCGGTTGTGGGGTCGAACCTTTACGCGGTGGGTGGTTTCACCACGGCTGGTGGGTCACCAGCTGCCGGATTTGCGCGCTGGAATGGGAGTGCATGGTCCACCATGTCGACGACTGCCACACAGCCTAGTTGTCTGGCGGTGAACGGAACGGATCTGTACGCCGGGGTGGTCACTGCAGGTGGTCAGGCAGCGAACGGTTTCGCTCGTTGGGACGGCAGCGCATGGTCCATACCCGGTGGGCGTGGCCTGAACGCGGCGGTGAACGCATTGGCGATCAGCGGGACGGACGTTTACGCTTCTGGCTACTTCACAACGGCAGCGGGTGCGGTAAGCGACCGCATCGCCAAATGGAACGGCAGCAGCTGGTCCGCATTGGGCACCGGACTCGGTGGGGTGGCGAACGCGCTGGCCGTAAGTGGGACCGATCTCTACGCGGCGGGCACTTTCACTACGGCTGGCGGCGTTGCGGCCAACCGGATCGCGCGCTGGAACGGCACCGCATGGAGCGCCTTGGGCTCCGGCCTTAATGACCAGGTGAACGCCTTGGCCATCAGCGGAGCGAACGTTTTTGCCGGTGGATTCTTCACCACTGCGGGCGGCTCGGCGGCGAACCAAGTGGCCCGGTGGAACGGCTCCACATGGTCAGCCCTCGGCACAGGCACCAACAACTTCGTGTGGGCGCTTACCATGCAGGGCAGTGATCTGATCGTCGGCGGCAGCTTCACCACGGCGGGCGGAACCACGGTGAACAACATCGCCCGCTGGAACGGCACCACGTGGAGCGCCTTGGGTACCGGCCTGGGCGGCGCGGCCAAAGCCCTCACGGTGATCGGCTCCAACCTGTATGTGGGTGGAGACTTCACCACGGCGGGGGGAGCCAGCGCGAGCCGTGTGGCGCGGTGGAACGGCTCCGCATGGTCAGCCATGGGCTCCGGCTTCAATGCTTCTGTAACGTCCCTGGCGAACGACGGCACCAAGGTTTACGCCGGCGGATACTTTATTACCACGGGTGCCACCACGGTGAACCGATTGGCTCAATGGAATGGAAGCGTCTGGTCGGCCATGGGAACCGGGTTGAACAATGAGGTATACGCTGTCGCGGTAAGCGGCACCAACATTTACGTTGGCGGGCAGCATACCACGGCCGGCACCACGGCATCGCCGTACATCGTGCGCGGGAACTTGAACGGTTCCTACCGCTATGCAAGCCCCCGCGTGCTGCTGGAGGGCGCGTATGAAACGGGCACTGGCCTCATGCGGGATGATCTCCGCGCAGCCGGGGTACTGCCTGCTGTAGAGCCGTACACGGGGCTCGGCTTCACACAGTTCGGCGATGGCGGAGGCGAGTCGGTTTTGCCGGCTGTACTGGCCGTTACCGGCACGAATGCGGTAGTGGACTGGGTACGTGTTGAACTCCGCTCATCGGCCAATTCCGGCATCGTAGTGGCCACGCGACAAGCACTGCTACAGCGCGATGGCGACATCGTGGCCACGGACGGCAGTTCTCCTCTCCCATTCGACGTTGGCCCGGGCAACTATTTCCTGGCTGTGCGGCACCGCAACCATAACGGGGTAATGACCGCCAATGCGATCACGCTGGGAGGCACCACCACTCCGGTGGATTTTGTGGGCACCGCATTGGCCACCTTCGGCACCAACGCCCAGAATACGATCGGGGCTGTACGTGCGCTCTGGACAGGGAACAGCACAGGCAACAGCTTCATCACTTATACGGGCAGCGGGAACGACCGCGACCCCATCCTGATCTCCGTGGGCAGCACCACGCCGAACAACACAGCGAACGGGTACTTCCTCACGGACACCAACCTGAATGGCCAGGTGAAATACACCGGCAGCGCGAACGACCGCGACCCCATTTTGGTGAACGTAGGCAGCACCACGCCGAACAACACCCGCTTGGAGCAGCTGCCTTGATCCACAGCGAGGGCGCGCCCCTTGACATCGCATGAATGAAGAACCGCCTCGGGGATCCGTGGCGGTTCTTCGATTTGACGAGCATCCGCACGTCCAAGCAGGCATGCATGTGGCGGCCGTGATGCATAGGTTTGTCCAACGCAACGGTGTGGCCGGAGAGTTCCGTGCCCGCAGCACCCTTTGCGGTCCAACGGCAGGTAACCCCCATCTTGTCCCCCGATGATAACCCTCCCCGCGAACACCGACCCGGTGTACACGAAGCCGGAACGGTACACGGCCCTCGACCGTTTCTTTCTGAAACTCATCCGCGACCCACGTGACCTGCCTTTCCCGTACTTGAGCTTGAAGGTCTTTTTATCGCTGGTACCTCTGGCCATACTCATGTACATGCCCTTCGTTAGCGGCTGGCTGTGGTGGGTGATCGCCGCGGTCTATTTCTACATCAATAACATTACCTATAAGGGGCCATTCGGCCTGATGCTCCATTGCAGCACGCACCGGCCCCTGTACAAGGAACAATACGGTTGGCTGAATGGGTTCATCCCCTTCGTGATCGCGCCGTTCTTCGGGCAAACGCCCTTTACCTACCACGCGCACCACGTGGGCATGCACCACACGGAGAACAACCTGGAGCCTGACGAGAGCAGCACTATGCCCTACCAGCGGGACAGCGTGCGCGGTTTCTCGCACTACTTCCTCACGTTCTTCTTTACGGGCATCTACACGTTGGCGGCTTATTTCTTCATGCGCAAACGCAAGCGGCTGATGTACCGCACCGTTCAGGGCGAACTGCTGTTCATCTTCATGTGCATCGGTCTCTGCTTGGTGAACTGGCAAGCGACGCTGATGGTGTTCATCCTGCCGCTCATAGCCTTCCGTCTGGTGGCCATGGCCGGGAACTGGACGCAGCACGCTTTTGTAAGCGCCGATGAGCCGGGGAATCCTTACCAGAACAGCATCACGTGCATCAACGTGAAGTTCAACCACAAGTGCTGGAACGATGGCTACCACATCAGCCACCACATCGACCCCACGATGCATTGGACCGAGCACCCGCTCTATTTCCGGGAGCACCTGGCCGAGTTCGGCAGACAAAAGCCAGTGGTGTTCGTGGGCCTGAACTACCTGGACATCTTCCTGCTGCTGATGAAGGACCGCTATCAGGAACTCGCTGACCATTTCGTGGACGTGGGCGGGCACTACACGAACGACGAAGAGGTGATCGCGTTCCTGCGAAGCCGCACAGCCCCGATCCCCTTCGCTTCGGCCGCTGCGGCTGTGGCCGCTTGAGCGTAGTACCGCCGTTGACAACCATGTTACCGGACACACGCCTTCCCCTTCACGTCCATTCCAGTCCATTCACGGTTTTGCCCTGACATGCGAACCGTGAATGGACGGGGTTGAACGGCAATAGATCACGGGCTGCGGAAAGCGTGCGATAGAACGGGACAACGCTAATAGAAAGCTCGTTTCCTTTGCGCTCCCGTCATGGTCGGGATGACACATATGCACAACAGCACGGACGGCTACGTCAATTCCAGCATCACGGGCGGCATCGCCAGGGTCACCTTCCACCACCCGAAGAGCAACAGCCTGCCCGGTCATGTACTTCGCGGCATGGCAAAAGCCATTGAAGATGCGGGCCTGAACCCGGACGTGCGGGTGATCATCCTGCGTAGTGACGGCGACAAGGCCTTCTGCGCGGGCGCGAGCTTCGACGAACTCGTTTCGATCGACAGCAAGGAGAAGGGCCTCGAATTCTTCAGCGGCTTCGCGCTCGTGATCAATGCCATCCGGAAGGCCCCGGTCTTCGTCATCGGGCGTATCCATAGCCATACCGTTGGGGGCGGCGTGGGCCTGGCCTGCGCGGTGGACATCGCGTACGCGCACGAGAGCGCCAGTGTGCGGCTGAGCGAATTGGCTATCGGTATAGGGCCTTTCGTCGTGGGGCCAGCAGTTGAACGCAAGACGGGTACAGGGACCTTCGGTGTGCTTTCCGCCACCCCTGCCATGCGGCGCAGCGCTGCCTGGTGCGAACAGCGCGGGATCTACGATGAGGTCTTCCCTACGGTTGAAGCCTTGGACACCCGGATCGATACCCACGCTCAGGAACTCGCCACTTACAGCCCAGAGGCCATGGCCGACCTGAAAAAGGTGATGTGGCGCGGGACGGAGGACTGGGATTCGCTTCTGCATGAAAGGGCCGCCATCAGTGGGCGGTTAGTGCTTTCGGAGTTCACCCGAACCGCCATTGCCAAGTTCAAAGCGGCAGCCAATAACCGCTGACCCACCCCGGTTGAACCGCTGGCCGACAGCCTATTTGAGCAATAGGAACAGCAAAAGCGTACCCGGTTACTTGCATTTCTGCTCCCGTCCTGCCAGATTCACACCCTGATCCAACTGCCCATGTCCATCACCCCCGCCAAGCTCGCATCCACCTATAAAGAGCTCCGCAGCGAATACGGCGGCTTCCAGAGCGACTATTTCGGCCTGCTCTACTTGGAAACCGAACTGCACGTCCCGCGCGATGAGGCGGCCAAACAGATCGCTTTCGGTCCGCACGACCATGGCATCGACGGCTACCACGTGGACAGTAAGAAGAAAACGCTTTCGCTCTTCATCTTCCGCCATTCGCGGCAGCACGACCAGTTCCGCACGGGCTATGAGTCGCTGATCGGGGCCGGTCTGGACGAACTCTTCGGCAGCGCTGGGCCTGATGAGGACATGATGCGGCGGCTGAAGAAGCAATTGAAAGAGGAAGCGCGCACCATCGATCGTGTAGTGTTCCAGTTCGTCTTCTTGGGCGACCCTGCGGAAGCCGAGCGCAGCACGGTGTTGGATAAACTGCGGGAGGACCTGGAGAACAAGCAGCACCTGATCAACGACTATTTCGGTGGGCGCCCAGTGACCATGGTCGTGGTGTACCGCAGCAGCACCGGCCGCAGCAGTGAAGCGCGGGAGCACCGCACGCGCGAATTCAGTATGGACCTGGAAACGGTGCTGGATGCCCAAGGGCCCGGTGGCGAATCCATGCACGTAGGCTTCATGCGCTTGTGGGACCTGCACCAGATGCACAAGGCGATGGGCGACCGCTTCTTCGAGCGCAACATCCGCTACGGCATGCCGGATACGAGCCCCGCGAACCGTGCCATGGAAAAGGCCTTCAAGCAGATGCTGGTGGATCAGTCCACGGATTCCAGCCGATTCCTGTTCGACCACAACGGCGTCACCTTCAGTTGCGAGAAATTCACCCGCACCGGCCATGGCACCGTGGAGATCCTGGAGCCGCGCCTGCTGAACGGGGCCCAAACGATCACCACCATCGGCCGCTTTCTGGAGAAGCACGAGGACCATCGCGATCTCGGGCGCATCAAGGATCGGCT